>CAIPXZ010000405.1 GCA_903869075.1 uncultured Myxococcales bacterium
CGGGCCGACGCGGCCGAAGCCGTAGATGAGCGAGCCGGCGGGCGCGAGGAAGGGCGGCGCGGAGTTGCTGGACGCGGTGCCGGTCGTGGCCGACGTAAACGTCAGGGCCTGCGCGGCGATGCGGGCGTCGAGCGTCAGGTGCCAGCCGCGCAAGGACGTCTGGGCGAGGCCGGCGGGGTTGTACTGAAAAGCGAGGCCGTCGTCCGGGTTGGCGGCGTTGGCGCCGGCGCGACCGGTGGCGATTGTGCCATTGTCGGGATATTCGATGCCGGCGGCGCGCGCGCGGGCGGCGGACACGGTGCTGGCGCCGACGAAAATACACAGGAAAAACAAGGTGCTGAACCGACTGCCCGAGCGTGTGAACATGCGTGCCTCCCCCAAGGTTGCCGCGATGTTACGCGCCCGCCCGCGCTTTCGCCAGTCAGCGCTTGCGGGGCGATGCAGGTCGCGTTACGCTCAACGTCCAATGCTGCGAACCATACCGCACCAGATGACGCCCATGAGCCACGATTCCGAGCACAGCGGCTGGCATACGGAAGAAGCGGAAATTCCGCTGTTGCAGGCCATGCCGTTCTCGCGACCGCATGTGCTGCAGCAGATTCGCGGCCCGGGTTCGCCAGCGATTATCGAGCTTTCCGGCGAATCCCTGGTGCTCGGTCGCAGCCCGGAAACGGACATCCACATCCCGTCGCCGTCGCTCTCGCGCACGCACATGCGCCTGGAGCGCTACCAGGGCACGTACCGCGTGGTGGATTTGGATAGCTCCAACGGCTTGTATCTGAACGAAATTCGGGTGCATTCGGCGGTGCTGCGCGACGGCGACACGTTGCAGTTGGGCAACGCGGTCTTCATCTACCACGAAGGCAAATAGCCAAAGTCAGTGCGCCGCCGCGGCGAGATGCGGCATCACTGGAGCCAACATGGCGTTTTTTGTACGCTTCTGGGGCACGCGCGGCTCGATCCCGACGCCCGGACGCACCACCAACAAATACGGCGGCAACACGAGCTGCGTCGAGATCCGCGTCGACGATACGCTGTTTGTCTGCGACGGCGGCACGGGCTTGCGCGAGCTGGGCGTCGACCTGCTGCGTCGCGATATGCCCAATATTACCGCGCACTTCCTGTTCAGTCACATGCACTGGGACCACATCCAGGGCTTCCCGTTCTTCACCCCGGCGTACATTCCGGTCAACACCTGCAACATCTACGGCACGTCCGCGGGCGACCACCGCTTCCACAGCCTGCTGAGCGGGCAGATGCGCAGCGATTATTTTCCCGTTGATTTCAGCGAGTTGCGCTCACACATCCTCGCCACCGACCTCGACAACGGCAAGCGGCCGATCGACGGCGTGCGCGTCCGCTGGTTCGAGCAGCGCCACCCGGGCAGTAGCTACGCGTATTCATTGGAAAAAAATGGCGTCAAGGTCGTCTACGCCACCGACAACGAGATCGACCTGACGCTGGCGCGGACGTTTGACGAGATCCAGGCGGATCTCGAAAAGCAGCGGGAAGTACCTGAAACACTGGTGGAATTCGTGCGCGGCGCCGACCTGCTTATCGCCGACGCGCAGTACACCGACCTGGAATATCCAAAGCACATCGGCTGGGGCCATCCGCGGGCGACGACGGTTGTCGATTTGGCCGTGCTGGCGGGCGTCAAGCAGCTGGCGCTGTTCCACCACGACCCGATGCACAGCGACGCCGACGTCGAGGCGATTGTCCAGCAATGTCGGGCACGTGCGAAGCTGTTTTCAAGCCCGCTGTTCACGTTTGCGGCGCGCGAGGGCTTGGAGCTCAAGCTCGATTAGCGCTACTGGCCGCACGCGGCAGTGTCGCCGGCGGCGCAGCCTTTCTTGAACAATTCCTTGGCTTTGCCAGCGTCGATGGCGACGCCGCGGCCGTTTTGATACGCGAGCGCGGCTTGGCGGCACGCAGCGCTCGCGCCGTTGCCGCAGCCGCGGACGAAGTACAGCGACTCGTACTCCGGCGTGCAGAACTTGATCTCGCCGCGCGCGCACGCTTTACCGAGCGCCAGGCACGCGATGCCGGCGCCCAGCTGGCACGCCTTGTCGCGCGATGCCACGGCTTTGCGCGGTTCGACGTCGCAGATTTCGCCCGTGTCCTGGAATTCGGCAAGCTCGAGGCACGCTGTGGCGTGGCCGGCATCACAGGCTTTCTGAAAGAACTCAAGCGCTTGCTCCGGATCCTGCGGCCGGCCGATGCCGAAGCGGTGCGCCACGGCGAGGATCAGGCAGCCTGTGCCGCCGCCGAGCTCGCAGCCGCGTTCAAACGCGCGTAACGCCTTTTGCCGGGCGCGGTCGACGCCGTGGCCGGTCTCGTACAGCGCGCCCAGGTGCACGCACGCGGGGCCGTAGCCGCCTTCGCACGCGCTGGTGAGCAACTCGATGGCGTGCGCGGTGTTGATGGGCGTGCCGGAGCCGTTGCTGGCGGCGAGCGCTTCGCCGGTGCAGCCGCGCGGTTCCTGCTTTTCGCAGGCCATGCTGAACAACTTGAGCGCGAGGCCAGCGTCGCGGGCGAGGCCGAGGCCGTCGGCGTACAACTCGCCCCACCAGGCGCATGCCAACGGGCTGCCGGCTTTGCACGCGGCGGAGAGCGCGTCGGCGGCTTTGGCGGGATCGCGCGAGACGCCGATGCCGTACCGCCACGACTGGCCGAGCCGCGCGCACGCGTCGCGCTTGTCCTGGCGGCAGGCGTCCAACAGCACGAGCGAGGCCTTGGAAAAGTCCGGCCCGAGGCCGGCGACCTCGTCGAGCCGGTCGGCGATGTCCTCGCAGGCGGCGATGTCGCCGCCCAAACAATGGCTCTCGACCTCGGTGAATGGCGATGATCGCTGCAAATTTGTGGCCTTGGCTTGACCGCGATCGGCGCCGCCGCAACTGCTGACCAGGCCGCACGCCAGCATCAACGCGGCGAATCCAACGTAGCACTTTGCGACAACCAGCCTTCGCATCCAGTCCCCCGCGAGCACGGGGCGACGATACCCCAGTCGCACGTTCGTGTCACAAAGTTCAGCGAAATGCCGTTTGTTGCGGGGGCGTACGTCTGCTAGGATGGCAACACGGCGCTCTGTCGCGTCGACTTGCCCACGGTAGGACTACCCGATGTCACGTCCGCTGAAGCAGCATAGCGTCCAGAAACTCTCCTTCTTTTCGGGCTGTTGCACGACGATGGTGGGCCTCAGCTTGGCGCTTGCCGGCTGCGGTAACACGGCGTCGACGGACGATGCGTCGAGCGTCATCATCCTCGACAACGACGCCGACGCGGATGGGCACATCAAG
Source organism: uncultured Myxococcales bacterium (assembly GCA_903869075.1). Lineage (GTDB taxonomy): Bacteria > Myxococcota_A > UBA9042 > UBA9042 > UBA9042 > CAIYBN01. The sequence goes on from CAIPXZ010000405.1 coordinate 3,300, forward strand.
AAGGACGCCGATACGGGCGGCGGCACCGACGTGGCGGTCGACACGCTGAATCAGGAACTGCCGGACGGCACGGATTTGGACACACCGGACCAGCTTGTCGGCGACACGGACGGCTTGCCCGATGGCTCGGATGTCGACGGGCAAATCAGCGACACCGACGGCGTGCCCGACGCCGATGACAGCGACGCGGGTCCGGACGCCGACGGCGGCGGCTCGGATGTCGCCGTTGAAATCAACACCTGCGAATTTCCGTCGTCGCCGATCTCCGGCTCGCCCGGCGCTTCGTGCACGACGTCCGCCGACTGCGACAACAACTACTGCGTCGACACGCCCGACGGCGGCGTCTGCACCCGTGCCTGCGCCTCGGACTGCTGCCCCGGCGGCTGGGACTGCAAGAACATCTCCGTCGCCGCCGATCCGTGGTACGGCTGCGTGCCCAAGCTCGTCCACGCCTGCGACCCGTGCACGACGGACACGGACTGCCACTCGCCCGGCGACGCCAACGGCCTGTGCATTTCCTACGGCGACGCCGGCAGTTTCTGCGGCGGCAGCTGCGCCGGTGGCAAGGACATCGAGTGCCCCGTCGGCTACTTCTGCCAAAAGAACGCCAAGGGCACGTCCGGCACTGCCAACCAGTGCGTCAAGAAGAGCGGTCAGTGCGAGTGCTCGAATACCGCGAAGTTGCAGGGTAAATCGACGGTTTGCTTGAGCAAGAACAAGTACGGCACCTGCACCGGCGGCCGATCCTGCCAGCAGAGCGGCTTGACCGGCTGCGACGCCAAGGCGCCGACGGCGGAAGTCTGCAACGGCTTGGACGACAACTGCGACGGTCAGACCGACGAGCCCGGCGCGTCGCTGTGCACCGTGTTCTGGAAAGACGGCGACCAGGATGGCTTTGGCAACTCGCCGGCGACCGGCGGCGACAACCAGTGCTTGTGCAAGGCCACGGATTTGTACACGTCCACCTCGCCGACCGACTGCGACGACTCCAATCCGGCGGTCAAGCCGTCGGCGATTGAGGTCTGCGACGGCATCGACAACGACTGCAACGGCAAGACCGATGAGACCTGCGACGCCGACAAGGACGGCTACTGCGCCGCCGACGCGGTGATTCTGCCTGGCACGAAAGCCTGCAAATACAAGGCCGTGGACTGCGACGACGGCAATCCGATGATCCACCCGGGCCAGCCAGAGATCTGCGGCAACAACCTCGACGACGACTGCGACGGCTACACGGACAGCGGCGCGACGGACGCCATCGGCTGCAGCTATTACTACCAGGACGGCGACAAGGACCTCTTCGGCACCTTCGCGAGCTGCTCGACCGATCCGTCCGCCCTTGCCGGGTGCTGCTTGTGCGCGCCGGGCGGCAGCTTCACCGCCACGGTCAGCGGCGACTGCAACGACTCGAACTCGAGCGTCTTCCCGGGCGCCCAGGAACTCTGCGGCAACGGCATCGAC
>CAIPXZ010000406.1 GCA_903869075.1 uncultured Myxococcales bacterium
CCGTCTCGCCTTGCACCGCCACGGCGCGCACGCGCCACACCGGCCCGAGCGTCGTAATCGTCTGCAAATCTGCTGAAACTTTGCGGACTTCCCCCTGCCACTCGCAGCCCACCGCCAGCCAGCCCGCCGGCGCGCGCGCCAGCCCCCACGCGCCCGCGCACACCGCCGCGCGGCGCACGACCTGCAGCGCGTCCGGGTCGACAACCACGAGCTCACCGCCGCGGTAGGTCGCCACCCCCACCTGGCCAGCGGCGATCAGCAGCTGGTGCGGCTCGCCGCCGACGTCAACGCTACCCAGCGGCGCGAGCGTGTCGGCGTCGATGAAGCTGACGCTGCCCTGATCCGGGTCGACGACCACGAGCCGCTTGCCGTCCGGCAGCAGCGCGATGCTTGAACCGGTCTGCCCCGGCGTGCGATCAACCCCGACCGGCGGCGCCGGACAGGCCGCCAGCAGCAGCGGCAGGAGCATCGCGGCGGCGCGTTTGCACATCAGCAGGCGGCTCAGTTCGGGTCGAGGAGGCCAAACTCGATGACGACCGGGTTCTTGTTGCAAGCGACTTCCTGGCCGCCGATCGGCAACGTCACCGGGTCGCCCTTGGACGCGCCGCCGCTGTTGTCGAGGTCCTGCGCGCAGAGCACTTGGTACTGGCCGGCGGTCAGCAGCTGGCTCGTGAAGGTCGGCGCGGTGGCAGCCTGCAAGTCCGCGTTATCCACGTTGAAATCTTGGACGGACTTGGCGCCGTCGTTGGGCCCGACGATGGTCACGTCCGCGGCGTGGAAGATGCTGCAGCGGATGGTGCCCTTGAGCGGACCCTTGAGATCCTTGCTCTGCAGCACCACCGAGCTCGCGGTGAACGTCATGTTCAGCGTGCCCTGCGCCGCCAGCTGGATGGTCGCATCGCCCAGCTGATCGCACGCGGCGTCGGCCTTGGGGTCCTTGGCCGGAAACACAACGTCCGGCCAGGCGAGGAACGACACGTCGGCCAGCGCGTGCTGCGGCGTGACGACGGCGTAAGCGATGGAAAAGATGCCCTTTTCGCCGTGCGCCACAACGTTGACGACGCCGCCGCCGTCGGGATGGTCGTAGTAGAACGTCGAGTCCCACGGCATCGACGAGCCCGCCGTCGCCGCTTCCGCGTCCTGCATCGTGCCCATGTTGTGCAGCACGAGGTCCTCGAACGCCGCGCCCGCGAGGATCGACGCCGGCGCCTTGGCCACCGCGATGCGCTGGTTGTCGAGCGTCACGACCTCAAAACCGACGTCGACGAACTTCTGGTCCAGGTGCGGCGTGACCGTCAGGCGCAGCCAGTTGTGCGGAAACAGGCGAAAATCGCTGAAGTTCTGCTTGCTCGTCGCGCCGGCACCGTAGGCGTGGTCGACAAAGAACTGGAAGTCGTCCTTGCCGAGGTGGAACCACACAGTGCCGTTGATCGAGTCAAACGCCGCCGCCGACTGCAGCGCATCGCCGATCTGCCCCGGCACCAGCGACGTCCGCGGGCTGGACACCGTGATGTGCAGCGTGAACACGCCCTGGTTGCCCTCGACGCCGAAGTTGAACGTGCCGCCCTGGGTCGAGGCGACGTGGTATTCAAGCAGGAACCGCTCGGCGCTGGCGGGATCCTTGGCGGCG
>CAIPXZ010000407.1 GCA_903869075.1 uncultured Myxococcales bacterium
CGCACTCGCTGACCGGCATCGACATCCACCCCGGCGCGACGATCGGCGAGCGCTTCTTCATCGACCACGGCACCGGCGTCGTCATCGGCGAGACGAGCCGGATTGGCCGCAACGTGCGGATTTATCAGGGCGTTACCCTGGGCGCCAAGAGCTTCCCGCTCGACGCCGCCGGCAACGCCATCAAGGGCATCGACCGCCACCCGATCGTCGAGGACGACGTCACAATCTACGCCGGCGCCACGATCCTCGGCCGCATCACCATCGGCCGCGGCGCGTCGATCGGCGGCAACGTCTGGCTCACGCACAGCGTGCCCGCCAGCGCGCGCGTCACGCAAGCCGAGGCGCGCGAGAGCAAATTCGAGGACGGCGGCGGCATCTGACCGCGGTGGAGGTGCGGATGGAGCGGCAGATCGCGCTGCTGCGCGGCATCAACGTCGGCGGCAAAAACAGCTTGCCGATGCAGGCGTTGACGCGGCTGTGCCAGCAGCTGGGCGGCGCGAACGTGCGCACGTACGTGCAGAGCGGCAACGTCGCACTGGACCTCGCGCCGGCGCAGGTCGCGACCTTCGCTATCGACCTGCAAGCGGCGATCGCCCGCGACCTTGCCCTGACGGTGCCGGTGGTGCTGCGCAATCCCGCAGAACTGCAGGCGTGTTTTGACCACAACCCGTGGCCGGAGCGCGACCTGGCGCTGCTGAGCGTCGCGTTTCTCGCGCACACGCCGACGCCGGTGCAGGTGGCGACGCTGGACCCGGCGCGCTCGCCGCCGGACGAATTCCACGTGCGCGGCCGGGACGTCTACCTGCACACGCCCAATGGTCTGGCGCGCACCAAGCTGACAAACGCCTGGCTGGACGCGCGGCTGGCGACGACCTCGACCGTGCGCAACTGGCGGACTTTGCAGGCGCTCATGAACTTGTAGCGGCTACGGCCCGACGGCTTTTTGGATCGCCTGGGCCAGCGGCAGCGGCGCCAACCCGAGGTGCGCGTACTGCACCTTGCCGGCGGCGTCGAGCACGAACAGGTGCGGCAGCGGCGGAATTGGCCCAAAACCCGGAAGCGCCAGCAGCTCATCGGCGACGGCCGAATATTGCGTGTTGTCCTTGGTCGTCAGCGGCGAAAACACCTCGGTAAACGGCACCGGCACCGCGCCAATCTCCACCGCGCTCGGCAGGTCCCACGGATTCAGCAGCAGCGCCGCGAGCTTGCCGCTGGCGATCGCCGGGCCGTATTCCGCCAGCAGCGCCGCGGTCCGCTCGAACGCGACCGGGCAGGAATCGGCGGAGACAATCAGCAGCGCCGGCTTGCCCTGCAGCGCCGCGACGACGTCGACAAGCTCGCCCTTGGCGTTCTGGTACGCCAGCGGCGGCAGCGGCTGACCGAGCTTGAGCGCCGGCGACTCGGTCAGCTGCACGGTGATGAACGGCCGGAACGGGTCGTCGGCCTCCAGCCGCACCTGCGCGTTCTGCACGCCGACGGCCGTCTTGGTCACGCTCACGGCGATCGCCGCGGTCTGGCCAGGCAGGATGGTCACCGACTGCGGCGCGACAAACGGCAGTGGCGCGCCATTGCCGACAGCGCCCGTCTGCGCCGGCACGTCGGTCACCTGCGGGTTGGTCAGGTGCAGCGGCGCACCGCCCGGGTTCCACACATACGCCGTGTACTGCGCCTGCTGGCCGACGGCCATCACCGGACTCCACGTCTGCGCCTCCGCCATGGCGATCGGCGGCGCCGTCAGCGGCGTCCCCGTCAGCGCCAGCGCGCGCACGAGCGCGTATTCCGCCGTCACAAGCTGGTCGCCCACCGCGCGGACATCCAGCGTCATGAACTGCTCGGTCGGCGTCATCGTCGAGGCCATCAGCAGCTTCACCGGCGCCGTCGGCACCGGCACGGCCAGCACACCGCGCGCCGCCGCCGCGTACGCCACGCCATTTTTCAGCTCCACGCCGACGATCGGCCACGGTCCCGCCGGCAGCGAACCCAGCAGCACCGGCGCGTCCGGCTGGCTCGCGTCCACAAGGTGCAGCCCGCCGCCAATCGCGCCGACCGCCACCGTCGTGCCATCGACCGCCAAGTGCGCACACAGACCGGGCAGCTTCAGCTGGCTCAGCACCGTCAGGCTCGTCGCCGTCGCTTGGACAATCACGATGCCGCCGGCGCCGTTCGCCACCACCAGGTTGCCGTTGGGCAGCGCCGCTACGTGCCAGGCATCGGTCAGCGCTGGCGCCTGCAGCAGCAGCGGCGTCCCCGGCGTCGCCAGCGGCACGGCCACCAGACCTTGGCCGTGCGCCGCGGCAAACAGCGTCGTGTCGCGCACCAGCAGCCCTTCCACATGGACTGGCCCCGGGACGATCAGCTCGCCATTGGCCGTCGCCAGGTTCGTCGCCGGGTCCACGTCCATCCAGACAATCGAGGCATCGCGCTGGCTGCAAAACAGCCGCTTGTCCAGCCGCGCGATGTGCCGGCACGCGCCTTTGCCAAAGGATTTCCAGTTGCTGACCTGCTTGCCGGGCGCTGGCAAATCGACGCGGCCGATGCCGTCGGCGTTGGCCGCCATCCACCACGCGCCGTTCCAGGCGAGGCCTTCCAGCAAGTGCGTGACGCCGGTGTCGGTGAATGGAATGGCGTAACTGCTCGTTTCTCCAAGAAAATTTGGCGTCGTCGCCGTGCCGCAGCTCGGCGGATCGCCCAGCGCGCTGATGACGATGCTGACCTTTTGCGGCGCCGGTTGGCTGGCCGTGACGACGAAGACGCTCGACATGTCGCAGCTGATGCTCGACGCCAGCGGCTTGGCGTCGGCCGAAAGCCAGCCGGCGAGCGGCCACCACGTGCCGTCGGGGATGACCGCGGTGACGCTGAAGGGCAAGTCGGCGGCACCGTCAAAAAGGATGTCGTCGTAAGGGGTTGGCTGGCTCGTCGGCACAAAATAGTTGACCAGCCGCACGTGCAGATGACCCTGCGGCAGGGTCAGCCCGGGCGCGACGCTGATGGTCACGGTGCTGACGAGCGGTCCGGCGTCGGCCACGGCGGCGTCAACCTCGGCATCGGCGTCCGTCGTGTCGGCAGCCGCGGCGTCGGCGGCTGCGGCATCGGTGCCAGCGGTGGTGTCCGTCAGCGCGGTGCCGTCGGCGGGCGTCACGGCATCCACGGCGGGTGCGTCAGCGCTCGTGGCATCCGCTGCGGCATCTGGTGGGACGGCATCCGCACCCGCGGCGTCGGTCGAGCTGGCATCCGCCGAAGCGGTTGACCCGCTGTCCGCAGCGTCGCCGCCCGCAGCTGGATGCGCGGCACAGCCCGGCCACGCCAGCGCGGTTAGCCCCAGCAGCAGCACGACGATCCGATTCCTGAGGCTTGCTGGCATGCGCGTTCCCACCACGCCCTGCAGCCTGCGGGCCGCGGCTGCCGCCGTCAAGGCCAAGTCGCTGAAGCCACACGCGGCTTTACAAAAGCGGCGGATAGCCGAACACATCGCCGGTTACGGCGAGCGGCACAAAGTCGCGGCGCAGCGCGTCCGGCAGTTGTTCCGCCAGCGCGGTGACGCTCCAGCCGCCGGCGCGGTGCAGCGCGCGCTTGGGCGCGGGCAGGGAAAACAGCGAGATCTCGGTGCCGCGCACCGCAAACACCTGACCGTTCACGTCCTTGGCCTCGTCCGTCACCAGGAACGCCACGAGCGGCGCAATCTGCTCGGGCAACATCTGCTTCAGTCGCTCGATGCGCGCCTGCTGCTTGGGGTCGTCCGTCGCCGGAATCGTCGCCGTCATCCGCGTCCAGGCAAACGGCGCCACCGCGTTGGCGCGCACGCCGTAGCGCTGCATGTCGATGGCGATCGACCGCGTCAGCGCGACGATGCCCAGCTTGGCCGCGCTGTAATTGGCCTGGCCAAGGTTGCCGATGAGCCCGGACGTCGACGTCATGTTGACGATGGCGCCGCTGCCCTGGACGCGGAACCGCTCGGCGGCGGCGCGGCAGATGCAGAACGTGCCCTTCAAGTGGACGTTGATGACCGCGTCCCAGTCGGCCTCGCTCATTTTGTGGAACATGCCGTCGCGGACGTTGCCGGCGTTGTTGATGACGAAGTCGAGCCGGCCAAACGTCGCCACGGCTTGCTCGACAAGCGCGAACGCGGCGTTCCAGTCGGCGACCGATGCGCCATTGGCCGCAGCTTGGCCACCGGCGGCCGCGATTTCGGCGACAACTTCCGCCGCCGCCGGCAAATCGAAGTCGTTGACGACGACCGCCGCGCCTTCCGCCGCCAGGAAACGGGCGATCGCTGCGCCAATGCCGCGACCAGCGCCCGTGACGATGCCGACTTTGCCTGCCAATGCGCCCATCGCCGCCCCCGTCAAAATGCGTTCTCGCCCGTCAGCGCGCGGCCCAGCACCAGCGTGTGGACCTCTTCGGTGCCCTCGTACGTCAGCGTGCTCTCCAGGTTCAGCGCGTGGCGGATGACGCCGTACTCGACCGTGATGCCGTTGGCGCCCATCAAGGCGCGCGACGTCCGCGCGATGTCCAGCGCCATGCGGCAATTGTTGCGCTTCATCAGGCTGATCTGCACCGCCGTGACCTTGCCCTTGTCCTTCAGCCGGCCGTAGTGCACGGACAGCAGCGACGCCTTGACGATCTGGTCCGCCATGTCCGCCAGCTTGGCCTGGATCAGCTGCTTGGCGGCGATCGGCTTGCCGAACTGCTGGCGCTCCAGCGCGTAGGTCCGCGAGCGCTCCAGGCAGTCCCGCGCCGCGCCGATGACGCCAAAAGCCACGCCAAAACGCGCATTTTCAAGGCAGCCCAGCGGCGACTTGATGCCCTTGGCCTTGGGCAGCCGCGAGGCCTCCGGCAGCCGCACGTCGTCCAGCGTCAGCGAACCGGTAAAGGACGCGCGCATCGACATTTTGTGCGGAATGTCGTGCGCCTGGAAGCCGTTCATGCCGCGCTCGACGATGAAGCCGAGGACCGAGCCGCCGTCGCCCTCGCGCGCCCACACGACAGCGACGTCGGCGATTTGCGCGTTGGTGATCCACATTTTGGTGCCGTTGAGCAGCCAGTCGTCGCCGTCTTTCTTGCAGCGCGTTGTCATGCTGGCGGGATCGGAGCCGGAGTTGGGCTCGGTCAAGCCAAAGCAGCCGATGACCAAGCCCTGCGCCATCTGCGGCAGCCAGCGGTGCTTTTGCTCCTCGCTGCCGTAGGCCCAAATCGCGTACATCGCCAAGCTTGTCTGGACCGAGACGAACGAGCGCAAGCCGGAGTCGCAGCGCTCGACTTCGTGGCACGCGAGGCCATAGGCGACGTTGCTGATGCCCGGGCAGCCGTAGCCGGTGAGGTTGGCGCCGAGGATGCCCAGCGACGCCATTTCTGGAATCAATTCGCGGGGAAAGTGGCCGTTTTCCCAGTTGTGGCCGATGGTCGGCATCGCTCGCTGGTCGACGAAGCGGCCGACCATCTCGCGCACCGTGCGCTCCTCTTCGGTCAAAAGGTCATTCCAGCCAATGAGTTGGTCGATATCCAGCAGATCGTTCGCCATGTTGCACCTGTCAGGGGGAAAAGACTCGGTTTCAGGCCGCCACGCGCGGCACAAGCACGTCGGTACGGCCCATGCGGACCAGTTGATCGCAGCGCACGGCGCCCAGCAGCGCCGCGCCAATCGCGCCCGCCAGGATGCCGTCGTCGTGGCTACGCGCCAGCAGCGCCGCGGCTTTGCCGCCTTCCAGCGTCTCGCGCAGCGCCAGCACAAGCCCGGCGTCGTGCGCCAGCCCGCCCGTCAGCAGCACCACGTGCTCGGCGCCAATCGCCCGCAGCAGCCGCGCAAGCCGGCCGGCGATCGACAGGTGGATGCCCTTCAGGATGTCCTGCGTTGAAATCCCGCGGCTGACCATGTTGATGACGTCGGTCTCTGCCAACACCGCGCAAATACTGGAGACTTGCTCCGGCTTCTGCGCCTGGCAGGACAGCGTGCCCACGTCTTCCAGCGGCACGCCCAGGTAGCGCGAGATGTTCTCCAGAAACTGCCCGGAACCGCTGGCACATTGGCTGGTCATGCGGTGGCCGAGCACCTTGCCGCGGTCGTCGATCTTGATCGCCCGCGCATGCAGCGCGCCCACGTCCAGAACCGCGCGCGCCTCCGGGTCGAGCACAAGCGCGCCGCGGGCGTGCGCCGTCATGCTGTAGAAGTGGCCGGTGCGCATCTCGACCATCTCGCCGTCGCCGGTGCTCGCCACATAGTCGAAATGCTTGGGATCCACGCCCGCCTGCTGGCACGCCGCGGCAAACGTCGCTTCCACGACCTCGACGATGTTGCGGCGGCGGATGCGCTGCACGGCGGTCGCCAGCACTTCAGGCTTGTCGCCGGCTTCACTGCGACAAATCGCCACTTTCACCGAGCTCGAACCCGCGTCAATCCCCGCGGTCAGGTGCTTTTTCTGGGTCGTCATGGGTGTCTCCGCTTCAGGCTGTCGTTGGGGTTTCAGGCGCAGGACGCGTCAAACAGCGGCGCCGGACGCGAGCGTGCGGCTGTCGCCACCGCCGGCATCAGGCTGGGATGGCCGGCGTTGTAGTCGTCCAGCGCGAACATCGCGGCGCCCAGCGCGCCCATGTAAATCGAGTCCGGGTGGATGTTGAGCTGGATGTGCTCGCCGTAGTTTTCCACCACCAGCTCCTTCAACAGCTTGGTCGCCATCGGGTTTTTGCAGACGCCGCCGGTGAAAGTGAACTCGTTCTCGATGCCGCCCGAGCGCGCCAGCAGGGACATCGCCCGCAGCAGGATCGCCCGGTGCAGGCCCGCGAGGATGTCCTCGCGCTCCTGGCCCAGCGCCAGTCGCTCGCGCAGCTCCGCGCCGGCAAACACCGTGCACGTCGAATTCACGCGGATCATCCGCGTGGCTTTGAGCGCCAGCGGTCCAAGCTCGTGCAGGCCGAGGTTCAATTCATCCGCGATATAGCCCAGATAGCGGCCGCAGCCCGCCGCACAGCGGTCGTTCATCTGGAACGAGGTCACGACGCCGTTTTCATCCACCTGGATCGCCTTGGTATCCTGACCGCCAATGTCCAGCACCGAGCGCGTGCCTGGAAACACGCGATGCGCGCCGCGGCCGTGGCACAAAATCTCCGAGCGCACCGCCTCTTTCGGGAACGGCAGCGTCTGCCGGCCGTAGCCGGTGCCCGCCAGCGCCACTTCCTCCACCGGCTCCGCCGCCGCGTCGCGCGCCGCCTGGTCCAGCACCGCGCGCACCGCCGGCGAGACCTTGCGCGCTTCAGCCACGCGCGCCACCGCCGTCGGCAGCAGTACGCCGAAATCACGCGCCTGAACGCGGGTTTCCACGTCGAGGATGGCGCGGTCAAACAGGCCGACGAGCCGCTCAAACGGCACGTCGCTCTTGCCGCAGACGCGTTCGGCGCCTTGCACAAACGCCTGACCGGCGACGTCGCGGAAGAAGTCGCTCTTGCGCTCGACGCCGCCGAGGAAAAGCTCCGGCGCCGTTCGCTGCATGTCCGCCAGCAGCTCCGTCGTCGCCGCCGTCACCGAATCGCGCAGCGGACCCGGCGACCAGATCTGCAGCAGCGCCTGCACCCGCTCTTCCAGGTACGCAAGCTCGTCCAGGTACAGCTCCAGCCGGAACGCGCTCAGCAGGTCCGCTTCCAGCGCGCGTGCTTCCACGGCGTCGGCGTTCTCGCTGCGGCCCAGCGCGCGATCCAGCAGGGAAAATCGCGTGTTGGTCAGCGCTTCATCGCGGGCGATCGCGCTGGCCACGGCGTAGTTGCTGCGGCTGTTGGTGATGCCCTTGCCGACGATCTGGCCGTTTTCATCCAGCATCACGGCTTTGGTGGTTGTCGATCCCAGATCGATTCCGACGACGCATTTCATGGCAAGTCTCCTTTGATTTCAGGCGCTCACGCGCAGTCGGCGGGCATCGATCATCTGGAAATAGCTCTGCAGCCGGTTCTCGATATTGGCCTTGGAGAAGTAGCGCGGGTCGACGAGGTCGGACTCGATGAAGCCGCCCGGCACGCCGGTGCGCTGCTCCAATTGCCGCAGCATCAGCAGTTGGCCAGCGGAGAACGAGTTGCACGACTTGACGCTGTTGATGAGGAAACCGTCCGCCTCGTACTCGCGGATGTAGCGCTCGAGCAGGTCGACGCGCGTCGGCAAGCCGAGGTTTGTGTAGCAGCCGAGGCAATAATCCGCCATAGTTTCAAGCGGCTGCGTCGAGTCGTGGCGAAAGCCCGTGTCGTAGAGGCCGCCGACGCGGGTGTAGGTGCTGGCGACGACGACCGCGCCTTCCTTGGCGAACATGCGCCAGAAATCGGGGAAGCTCGTCCAGTTCGGCGGACCCTCGACGACAAGCCGGTAGCGCTGCTCGCCCATCAGGCCGTCCGGCGTCTGCGGACCTTCGTTGCGCAGGATCCGCGCTTCGCATTCAGCGCGCAATTCCCGATAATATTCAACAGCATCCTGCGATCCGCGGAATGACGTGAAGATCGGCCCGATGTAGTACACGCCGCCAAAATAGCCGTCGATCGGCGACGGCTTGTGCTTGGCGCTCTCCCACACTTTCACGAGGTCGTCCTCCGCCTGCCGCGACAAGTCCAAGTGATGCTTGAGCTTATCCATGTCCAGCTTCTTGCCGGACAGCTTTTCAAGCGCCGGGATCACCTCGTCGCGCAGCTGGTTCACCACGTACTCGCGCATCTCCGGCGAGATCACGCCGTCTGGCTGGTACGGCACATGCAGCATGACCACCGGGCACTTGTACTCCTCGCGCAACAGCTCGAACCACTTGAGGAAAGTGAAGCAGCCAGTGTACGAGAGCAGCAGCAGATCCGGCTCCGGCAGCTTGGTGCCCGTCGGGCCGAAGTTGCCGCTTTTGAGCATGCCGATGTCGCACTTGACGTACGTGCAGACGTCTTCGGAGTGGCCAGCTTTCTCGGCCTCGGCGATATAACCCGCTGATTTCTGGCGCATACCCGACTGCAGCGCGTTGATCTCCGGCAGCACCGGCAGCAGGTCCAGCGCCTGGAGCAATTCCGTCAAGTTACCGGGCACAAAGGTATAAACGACCTTCTGGCCGTTTTCCTTGGCGTGCGCCAGCTTCTCGTAATGGTCGGCAATCATTTGCTTTTGCCGATCCTGACTCGAATCCTTCGCGGTCGCCGGACGGAGCGAGACGGGCGGGCGGTTGCGCACGGGCAAGGCGGTACTCATTGGACGGTCCCCCACAGTTTGACGGAA
>CAIPXZ010000408.1 GCA_903869075.1 uncultured Myxococcales bacterium
AAGCGGCGCGGAGTTCCTGGTGGGGTGCGTCCGGCGTCAGCTGGGCGCACAGTGGGGGAGGCTTCGGCTTGGCCGCGTGGAGGCCCGGCGCGAAGCCCCGAATTCACCCAAGTGGTCCGCGTGCGGGCTCACTGCCGGTTCATTTTGCTCTGAAACGTGGTCCGCGCGAGCCCGAGAATCTCGCCTGCCCGGGACTGCTGGCCGCCCGCTTTGCGCATGGCCCACTGAATAAGGGCGTCCTCGACTCGGTGCACCAGCTCCGCCATCGGAACCATGTCCCGCCCGTCCAAGTGCAGTGTGAACAGGTCGCCCGACGGCTCCTCACGGCCGCCGTGCAGGAACGCCGGCAGATGTTCCGCGCCGATCGCCCCATCGGCGCACAGCGTCATCGCTGACTCCATCGCATGGCGCAGCTCACGCACATTGCCCGGCCACGCGTAGCGCCGCAGGCACGCCGCCGCCTCGGGCGACAGCGTCGGCTCCGGCTTGCCGGTTTCCGTCGCGAAGCGTTGCAGGCAGTGCTGCGCCAGCAGCAGCACGTCTTCGCCGCGGTCGCGCAGCGGCGGCAGGCGAATTTCCAGCGCCCGCAACCGGTAAAACACGTCGTCGCGGAACTTGCCTTTGGCCACCGCTTCGCCCAGATCGACCTTTGTCGTCGCGATAACCCGCACGTCGACGGTCACCTCGCGGTTGCCGCCGACGCGTTGGAATGAGCCTTCCTGCAGCGCCCGCAGCAGCTTCACCTGCAAATTCAGTGGCAAATCGTCCACGTCGTCAAGCAGCAGCGTGCCCTTGTGCGCCCGCTCGAACGCGCCCTGCCGCATGCCCGTCGCGCCCGTGAAGGCGCCTTTTTCATGGCCAAACAGCTCGCTCTCCGCCAGTTCCGTCGGGATCGCGCCGCACGGGATCGGCACAAACGGCCCCATCGCCCGCGGCCCCGCCTCGTGCAGCGCGCGCGCCACGACCTCTTTGCCAGTCCCGGTCTCACCGGTAATCAGCACCGGCACCGCGTGCGCGGCAAACGTATGCACAAGCTTCACAACCTGCAGGATCTGCGGCGATTGGCCCAGAATCCGCCGCGATGCCGCGTCATTCTCCAGCAAAGTCCGCAGGTTGGACACCTGCTTGCGGTACGTCCGCAGCTGCGCCAGCGTCCGCAGCCGCAGCTCCAACTCTTGGAAATGAAACGGCTTGGTCAGGTAATCCGCCGCGCCGTCCTGCATCGCTGTCACCGCGGTCTTGACGGTGCCAAAGGCGGTCATCACGATCACGTCAACCGCAGGAAAATCCGCGCGAATCGCCCGCAGCAGCTCCAGCCCGTCCATGCCCGGCATCCGCAGGTCGCAGAGCACGACGTCCCAATCGCCGGTCGCCAGCAGGTCGAGCGCGCGGTAGCCGTTCTCCACCGCGTCAGCGGGAAAACCGGCGTCGCGCAGCTGCCGCATCGTCGTTTCGCGCACAAGCCGCCCGTCATCGACGACGAGGACCCGCAGCGGCGCATTCAGACCGGCAGACGCCCCATCGGTCATGCCGCCCTCGCCGTCGGTTTCAGCGGCAGGTCGATGCAGATCGTGGTTCCGGAGCCCACCTGACTTGTCACCCGGATGTCGCCGTCGTGATCCTCGACGACCTGGCGGGTGATCGCCAACCCCAGCCCGGTGCCTTCGCCGACGGGCTTGGTGGTGAAGAAGGGCTCAAAAATCTTGGCAATTTCGTCCTCGGCGATGCCGGACCCGGTGTCCGCCACCTCGATGCGCACGCCCTCGAGCGGCGACGGCGTCGGCGTGATCCGCACGGTCACGCTGTCATTCGCCGCGCAGGCATCGATGGCGTTGTCGATGACGTTGCTGACAGCATCCGTCAGGCGCTCCGTGTTCACCGGCAGCGGCGGAACTTCCTGAATTTCCAAGCGGACTTCCACGCCACGCGCCCGCGCCCGCACCTCGACAAACTGCATCGCGTCCTGTACGAGCAGGCCGATGTCCACCGGCACCGACGGCGGCGCCGACTCGCGCGCCAGCACCAGCAGCCGGCTCGTGACGTTCTCGATGCGGTTCACGCCTTCGGTCATCAGGTCCAGAATCTCCGCCGCGCTGCCGTCCTGTCGGTCGATGCGCTGCTGCAACATGTCGATGCAGCTCAGCACGCCGTGCAGCGGGTTGCGAATCGTGTGCGCGACGCCGGCGACGAGACTGCCGATGCGCGCCAGCCGCTCGCGCGCCTGGGCGATCTGCGCGTGTTGGCGCCGCAGCGCTTCCGCCTCGCGAATGCGGTGCACCAGATCGTGGACAAAGACAATCACCCCCAGACCGGTCAGCCCGTAGGCCGCGATGTAACCCAGCATGTACAGTGGGGAATTCCACAGCCGCTGCGGCGCCGCGACCTGCACGACCGTGCCGATCAGCAGCGGATAGTGTTCGAGAACGCCAGCCGACTCCGCCAGCACCATCGTCGCGTAGAGCAGGCTGGTAAAGACGCCAATGGCCAGCGCTTTGCGCAGCGGCAACAGCATCCCGGCGAACGCCATGTGAAAGACCGAGAGCATCATGAACGGGTTGTCGGCGCCGCCTGCGAAGTGCAGCAAGTACATCAACATCGCCAGATCAAAGATGATTTGCAGCGTCAGCAGGTTCTGCAGGGTCTGCCGCGATGTCGCCGCCGTCACGCGCTGGGCGATGGCGTTGAAGCCGACGTTGCCCAGCAAGTGCGCCAACCCCAAGGCAAACAGCGTAGTCTTGGCGGTGACGAGATTCAGCGCGCTGGCCAACAGGACCACGCCCAGAATCGCCGCCGACGCCCGCCAGCGCAGCCGCACGAACCAGTTCAACCGCTCCAGCAACTCCGACGGCTCGGGCAACTGAAGGGCGAACTCGGCGCTCTGTCGCGGACTTTCAATGCGCAGCACGGGCACGGGCAGATCCTCCAGCCGAGGACAATCTGCACAATGTGGACCAATCTCGCAGGGCGTTTCGCTATTCGCTAGAGGCAAGCCACTTTCGTCCAGCCGCCCGGCGCAGTCATCCAGCCGCACCGCGCGCATCGCGTCGTGCTTTTGCAGCGAAGTCAGGGCTGTGGGTAGTTGCGGCATCGGCTTAGGGCCATCGCGGGGCGTCAGCGCCGCCTAAGCCTAGCAGAACTGCCTCCGCTCGCCACCCACCCTGCTGTCCGGCCCGCCGATTTTTCGGCACCACCGTGCAATCCGCACCGGGCCCTGTGAGCTAACTATCTGAAACGAAAAGATAGGTCGAACGCGCCGGGATTTCGGCAGTCGTGCCGATTTTTCGGCAGCTGCGCCATGTGGCCCATCCGCAGCGAGGCATGCGCCAAAAACACCAATCCCCGGCTCAGCTTTTGCCGAACCGGGGATTGGTACGTCACGGGGACGCGGTCTCGCCTACTTCTTGACGAGCGTCTTCAGCCACGCAGCCAGCGTGTCCAGCTCCGCGGGCGTGCCCTTGAACTGGATTTTGTGCTTGGCCTTCTCGCCCTTCTTGACGATCGAGTCGCGCTCGATTTCCTTGTTCAGCCAGCCCTTGAACCACGCCACATCGTGGTCCTTGCCCACCCCGGACAAGTCGATGATGGTCGGCTTGTCTTCCAGCGGCGCGATGCTCTCGCTGGTGATCTTGTGGCACTTGTTGCACTTCTGCTCAGTGAAGATGTCCTTGCCAGTCGCAGCCTGGGCAGCGAACGGGGCGGCGGTGAGGGCGGTCACGGCAAACGCGAGAATGTAACGACGCATGAGAATCTCCTGTTCCAGTTGGGCCATTTGGGCCGGAAAGTGCGGGCTCCCACGGGCGAAACCCGGCAGAGCGTCCATGCCGACCAACGCGCGCGGGGCACGATGTCCGGACGGGCGGAGACTACTGCAATTTTCGCGCCAACTCGAGGCGCGCCTGCAATCGCCTGAGCGTTCTGCGTCTGCCGACGCTCTCCCGCCCTCTGCACCGTTCAACGCAGCAGGAGCCAAATGATTCACTGCCGCAGCGGCATCGTGACCACGGACCTGCCCTTCCCCAAAGTGCAGGTCCGTGGTCGATG
>CAIPXZ010000409.1 GCA_903869075.1 uncultured Myxococcales bacterium
CCACGGCACCTCCCAAACGGCGGCGATGCTGGCACACCCGCGGCCCCCGCTGCAACCGCCGACGCGGTTTCACGCACACGTCACACGCCGCCCCTGTGCGCGCCCGCGCGTGGCGCGTACAAGACGCCGCCGGAGGTGTGCGATGCGCGATCAGACGGTGTTCCCCAAGCGCTTGATGTTGTTGGGTTCGGGTGAGCTGGGCAAGGAAGTGGTGCTGGCGGCGCAGCGCCTGGGCCAGTACGTCATCGCCGCGGACAGCTACGACGGCGCGCCGGCGATGCAGGTCGCGGATGAGCGCGTCGTGGTGTCCATGCTCGATGCGGACGCGCTGCGGGCGGCGATTGCCGCGGCCAAGCCGGACGTGCTGATCCCCGAGGTCGAGGCGATTGCCACGCATGTGCTGGCGGAATTCGAGGCGCAAGGCGTGCGCGTCAGCCCGACGGCCAAAGCCGCGCAGGTGACGATGAACCGCGAATTGATTCGCGAACTGGCCGCCAAAGAGCTGGGCCTGCGCACGGCGCCGTACAGCTATGCGACGAGCGCGGCGGAGCTGCGGGCGGCGGCGGACGCGCTGGGCTACCCGTGCGTGGTGAAGCCAATCATGTCCTCGTCCGGCAAGGGCCAGAGCGTGCTGAAGACGCCGGCGGACGTGCAACCGGCGTGGGATTATGCGATGGCCGGCGCGCGGGCGAAGAACCAGGTGCGGGTTATCGTGGAAGGCTTCATCCAGTTTGACCTGGAGATCACGTTGCTGACGGTGCGGACGCGCGACGGCGGCGTGCGGTTTTGCGACCCGATCGGCCACCGCCAGGAACGCGGCGATTACCAGGAATCGTGGATGCCGGCGGCGATGGCGCCCGACGTGCTGCAAGCGGCGCAGGCGATGGCGGATCGCGTGACCGCGGCGCTTTGCAAGGGCGAAAACGGCCCGGGCGCGGGGCTGTTTGGCGTTGAATTCTTCCTGGCGAACGATGGCGTCGTGTTCTCGGAGGTCTCGCCTCGGCCACACGATACCGGGCTTGTGACGCTGATCAGCCAGTCCATGAGCGAGTTCGAGCTGCACCTGCGCGCCGTGCTGGACCTGCCGATTCCGGACGTGCGGACGTACGGCGCGGCGGCGTCGGCGGTGATTCTGGCCGATCGCACGGTGGAGGCGCCGCGCTACACCGGGCTGGCGGCGGCGCTGGCGGAGCCGGGCACGGAGCTGCGGATCTTCGGCAAGCCGCGGGCGCACCGCTACCGGCGGATGGGCGTGGCGCTGGCGCTGGCGGCGGACACCGACGCGGCGCGGGCGAAGGCCAAGCGCGCTGCGGATTGCGTGGCAATTGTCGGCTAGCTGGCCGGTGGGCTACTGCGCCAGCGAGTAGGTGTTGCCCCAGTCGTCCTGCACAACCGTCGCGTCACCGCCCAGCGCCGTCAGCACCAGCTCCGCCGGCAGCGGCCGCGTGCGGAAAGTCCAGCCGGTCGGCAGCGTCAGGCTGGCGCCGAGGTTTGGCAAATTCGCGAGCGTCTGCGCGTGGTTCTGCACGCTGAATGACTGCATGTCATAGACGTGGCCGGCCGGGTCGACAAGCTCGTAGACGAGCGTATTGGCCCAAAAGTGGAATGCGCTGTTGCGGTGGATCGTGTGCTGCAGGTACGGCTTGCTCATCGCCATGACGTCGCTCGACGGCACGTCGATCGCCCCGGCCTTGCGCATCGCGATGCCGCCCAGCGTCTGCACCGTCGTGTCCTGCAGCGCCGAGCCGGCCAGCGAGTCCAGCGTCCAGTAGCGCGGGCCGTTCAGGATCACCAAATCCGCGGCGAACTGCGTCTTGATGGCTGTCGTATCGATCGCCGCCCACGCCGCGTCCGGGCATTCGTTCAGGCCTTCGGTGCTGTAGACGTCGATGTGAACGGTGCTGGCGCCGATGGTGCCGACGAGGACTTCGCAGTACCGCGAGCCGCGGCTGTCGACGGGCGCGGTGTCAGCGCTGGCGTCGCTGCTGGCGGCGGGCGCGCTGGCGCAGCTGGTGAAACAGGCGAGGGCGGCGAGGCAATGGGCGGCGCGCATGGAAGCTCCGGTGCGGCGAGTGGCGCCGCGGACGGCGGACGGTACGCCAATTCGCGGCGATTGACACGGGCTGCGGTCAGTCCGGCAGCTCGCGCTCCAGCCGCCGCAGCTCGGCGACGCAGCCCATGGCCTCGAAAAGCCGCCGCGCCTGGGCCCGACATTCCTTGCGCAGCTTGGGCAGCGCGCGCGCCGCGTCGTACCAGACGTGCGCGGTCTCCCAGCGGTTCGGCGTCGCCTCAGCCACGGCGATCGCCTTGCGAAACAGGGGCTCTGCCGCGTCCGCGCCGTGGCGCAGCGCGACGTAGCGCGCGTGGATGCGCATGCTCGGGCCTTTGAGAAACGGGTACATCCAGCCGATGGCGCCGGCGATGCGGTAGCCATCCTTGACGATTTTGCGCAGCGTGCTGGCCTTGACGCTGACGGCGCCGCTCTCCAGCGCGAACAGCGCGGCCTCGGCGGCGTCGATGCGCGCCCGCTGCAGGAACGGCACGAGCACAAGGTAGCGCGACACGCACTCGTGCGTCCGCACCGCCAGGCCCGCCGCCCGCTCGACCTGGCCCTCGCGCACCGCCAGGTTCGCCATGTGCTGCAGCGACGCCACGGTGTTGGCTACGTCCTTGGCGCTGGCCGACAGCTCGATCGCCCGGTCCAAGGACCGCTGCGTCGACTCCGCATCCAGCTCGCCGCGCAGGTAGCGGCAAAACGGCGCCCACGCCTGGTGCCAGCCCTGGTGCATGACCATGTGCAGCTCATCGCCGTAGCGGCCCATTTCGTCGTAGATCGGCTCCGCCTTGGCGAATTCGCCCATCATGAAGTAGCCGGTCGCGTGCAGCATCAGCCCGGTCTGCAGCTCCCACATCTCGCCGATGGACTTGAACAGCTCGATCGACTCGCCCAGCAGCTGCTGGCCGCGGTCCAGGCGGTTGGCGAACTGCACCGTCGTCCCCAGCCGCATCAGGCCAATCGCCTCCGCCACCGGATCGCCTGCCAGCCGCGCCAGCGTCACCGCCTCCGTGCAGTATTTTTCCGACAGCCCGAGGCGGCCCATGCCAAACAGCAGCACGCCGTAAAAGCTATACGCCATCGAGACATCGCCGCCCTTGCGGAACTGCGGCGCCATGTTGATTGTCGTCACGCCGGCCCACATGACCTTGGCGACGTCGATGAAATAGTAGATGCGGATCAGCGCGAACATCGTGTCAGCGCGCTTTTGCGCGTGCGGATCGTCGCTTGTCTTCGGAACGAAATTCGGCGTCCAGCTGCGAAACAGGTGCTGCAGGAACTGTCCGGCGGCGTCCACGCCCAGCTCCCACAGGTTGCCCGGCGGCTTTTTGCCAAAATCGCGCAGCGCCGTCTCCAGCTGCACGATCGCGTCGCCGGTGTCGCCGCGCTCCTGCGCCACGCGGCCGAGGCTGACGTGCAGCTCCGCGCGCCGCACCGGGTCGGTCTCGTGCTCCAGCAGGCGCAGCAGCAGCTGCTTGGCGCGCTCGTACAGCCCCGCCTGTCGCGCCGCCTCCGCCGCCTCCTCCTTGACCTGGATGCGCAGCACCCGCGTGTCCGGTGCGTCCGCCGCCTCCAGCAGCCGCAGCACGGCGTCGTAGTGCCGCAGCGCGTCGTGGTTGGCGAAGACCGCGTGCGCCCGCCGTGCCGCTTCCAGGCTATAGCGCAGCGCCGCCACGTCGTCGCCCGCGCCCAGCGCGTGGTACGCCAGCGCGTCGACGTCCGTGGCCGCATCGCCGCTCGCTGCCGTCAGGACCCGCAGCAGCGACGCGTGCAGCCGCTGCAGCTGTTGCGGCGCCAGCAGCGCCATCGACGCCTCGCGGATGCGGTTGTGGAACGTCTCGATCTGCGCGTCCTCGCCGCTGCCCGCCGTCCGCACGTAGTGGCCATTGCGCAGCCGCGCCAGCGCCGCCGGCTCATCGCGCCCCAGCGCCGCCGCCGCCGACACCTGCTTTTGGCCCACCGGCCGCCCGGCAACCGCAACGATGTCCAGCACGTGCCGCGCCGTTGCCGGCAGGTTCTCGATGCGCGCCCGCAGCACCTGGTCCAGCGTCACTTCCGGGTCGGTATGGCTGGACGTCGACGCGATGCCGCTCTGGCGGAACCGCACGAGCTCGACGATGAACAGCGGGCTGCCACCGGCCTCCTTGGCCATGATCTCGGCGCGCCGCCGGCTCTCGTCGGTGTCCTTGCGCATCATCGCCAGCGCCAGCGCTTCGGCGAATTCCCGCGCCAACGGCCCGACTTGCAGGTGCGTCGCCACAACCGACGACTGCGCCGCCGTGCCTAGCTTGGCGATCGCCTGCAGCACCGGGTTGCGCGCCAGATCCTCGTCCCGCCACGCCAGCAGCAGCAGCGCGGGCAGTGCGTCCGGCGGCTCGACGAGCGACGCCAGCAGCTCCGCCGAGTCAGGATCGCCCCACTGCAGGTTGTCGATCACCACAAGCAGCGGTCGCTGCGCTGCCAGCCGCCCCAGCAGCCGCTTGAGCGCCACCGCCGCGCGTCGCCGCAGACCACGGCGATCCTCCAGCTCCGCCTGCTTGAGCGGCGCCATGTCGATGGCCATCACGCGCCGCAGCACCGGGAAAATCTGCCCCAGCGCCGCGATGTCCGGCGGCAGCAGCAGGCTCAGCTGGGTGTTGGTCAGCCGCAGCAGGTGGCGCGTCAGGGCGTCAATCACGGCGTCAAAGGCCTTGTACGGCACGGCCTCGCGCTCGTGGCATTTACCCATCAAAATCAACGGCTCTTCACCAATTTCGCGATCCAGCAGATCTGCCAGGA
>CAIPXZ010000410.1 GCA_903869075.1 uncultured Myxococcales bacterium
ACTCGATCGAGCGCAGCCCGTGCGCGGACAGCCGGGCGATGCGCTCGACAGCAAAGCCGTGCGACGTCGCGTAACCTAACGTCACGGCAAGCATTTCCGCCGTCACCTCGGCCGCCAGCAGCGTCACAACCCAGCGCTGGGGCAGCGGCCGTGGCGGCAGATCGGCGGCGAGGAGCGGCGAAACCGTGACGTTCAGCCCCAGCCGCGTGCACCGCTCGGCCAGGTCCGCCAGCAGCGCGTCCAGCGGCTGCGTGTCCGATGGCGGCTCCGCCACGACCGCGAGCGCCAGCTGGCCGCGCAGCGCGACCTGCTCGATGTCGCGCAGCCGCAGCCGCGCGTGGGCAAAAAGGCTTGTGATTTCGCCGATCAAGCCGGGGCGATCCGGCCCGGTGAGGGCGAGGGCAAATGCGGTGACGGCGGGCGGAGCGATGGGCATGGCGGCGGGAGCTTCGCATGGCGGACCGGCCCGTTCAAGGCGCCGGCCGGCGTGCATCGGCCACCGCGGCGCGTCTTTGCGGTTGCGGAGGTTGCAACGCCGCCGCCGCTGTGGCACTCCGTGGCGGCGATTGGGGGCTGCGTGACGGAAGACATCTGGACAATCCAACGGCTGCGCGACTGGACGTGCGCGTATCTGCAAAAAAACGGCTCGCCGACGCCGCGGCTGGACACGGACCTGCTGCTGGGCGAGGTGCTCAAGCTGCCGCGGCTGCAGCTGCTGCTCCGCTTGGAACAGATTGTTCTCAAAGACGAATTGGCGAATTTCAAGGGCCTGGTCAAGCGCCGTGCGGCGCGCGAGCCGGTGGCGTACATCCTCGGGCGGCGGGCGTTTCACGACCTGGAGCTGCGCGTGGACGCGCGCGTGCTGGTGCCGCGGCCGGAGACCGAGTCGCTGGTGGACGCCGTTCTGCTGTTCCTCAAGGAGCCGACGGCGCCGGCGGGCGCGGTGCTGGATTTGTGTACCGGTTCCGGCGCCATCGCGCTCGCGGTGGCCAAGGCGCTGCGGGCGCGGCAGGCGGAGCGGCCGATCGTCGCAACGGACGTCAGCGCGGCGGCGCTTGAGGTCGCCCGGCAGAACGCGGCGCTGCTGGAGCTGCCGGTTGAATTCGCGCAAGGCGATCTGTGGCACGCCCTGCCCGCCGACGCGCAGTTCGCGGTGATCGCCAGCAACCCGCCGTACGTGCTGCACGATGTGATCGCCACGCTGGAGCCGGACGTGCGCGCGTGGGAGCCGCACTTGGCGCTCGATGGCGGCGCTGATGGCCTGGACCAGCTGCGGACGATCGCCGCGGAGGCGCCGCAGCGGCTGGTACCCGGCGGGCTGCTCGTCGTCGAGCTGGGCAGTCCGGCGCAGGGCCGCGCGATGGTGGAGCTGCTGGCGGCCGCGGGTCTGGCGGACGCGAAGGTCGAGCTGGTGAGCGACGGGCCGACTGCCCTCGTACTGGCACGACGTCAAGCTTGACGCGCACCCGCGTTGGCGGTATCGCCATGGGGTGCAATGAATTTCGCCGCCCGCGCGGCGCAGCCATCGGCAAGTGGAGGGCAAAATGCCTGTGGATTCTAGACGTTGGGCGGTCATCACCGGTGCTTCGGCTGGCCTCGGCGCGGATTTCGCCCGCCAGCTGGCCGCGCAGGGCTGGCACCTCGTGCTGGTGGCGCGACGGCTGGACCGCCTGCAGGCGCTGGCGGATGAGATCCGCAATGCCCACAGGGACTTGGAAGTCGAGGTCATCGCCCTCGATCTCAGCCTTCCCGACGCGGCGCCGACGCTGCTTGAACGCGTGACGGCGCGCAACCGCCAGATGCATGCGCTGATCAACAACGCCGGCTTTGGCGCCTACGGGCCGTTTGACGAGCTGCCGTGGGAGCGCCAGCACGAGATGCTGCTGCTGAACGTGGTGCGGCTGACGGAGCTGTGCTGGCTCTTCGCGCGGCACATGCAGGCGCATGGCCAGCCGGCGCACATCCTCAACGTCGGCTCCGTGGCGGCGTTCCAGCCGACGCCGTTCTTCTCCGCCTACGGCGCGACCAAGGCCTATGTCCGCAATTTTTCTGAAGGTTTGGCGTGGGAGCTGCGCGACTCGGCGATCCGCGTCTCCTGCCTGTCGCCCGGCGCCACGCGCACGGAATTCTCCGACGTCGCCGGCATCGCTGTGCCGGCATTTGCCGATCGCACGCAGATGGAGTCGCCGGACGTCGTGCGGCGCGGCGTCGCGGGCATGCTCGCCGGAAAGCCGCAGATCATCCCGGGTTTCATCAATCATCTCAATGCGTTTGTCAGCCGCGTGCTGCCGCGCCAAGTGCTCGCGTGGGGCGCGGTGCTGCTGATGGGCGGCCGCGCGACGATGCGCGATCGCAGCCGGGGGCCGTCGTGAGCCTGCTGACGCTGTTTCGCCGCACGCCGCCGGCCATGCGCCCGGCCCTGGTGCGGGCAATGAGCCTGTACCCGCCATTTGTCGGCGCCGGCATCCGTATCGTCGACGTCGCCGCCGATTTGAGTCACATCGACGTGGCGCTGCGGCTGCGGCCATGGAACCGCAACGTCGTCGGCCAGCATTTTGGCGGCTCGCTGTATGCGATGTGCGACCCGTTTTTCCTGTTCGCCGTCAGCGCGCAGCTTGGCCCGCAGTTCCTTGTCTGGGATCGCAGCGCCCGTATCGAATTTCGCCGCCCCGGTCGCGGAACCGTGCGCGCGCGGTTCGCGATCACCCCCGCGCAGATCGCTGACATCCGCGCCCAGCTGGCGCGCGGCGGCAAATGCGAGCCGGAATTCTGCGCCGATGTGCTCGGACCCGCCGGCGAGGTCATCGCCACCGTTCACAAGCGCCTGTGGATCAAGGACAAATCCGCCCTCGCGGCGGCAAGCAACCCGGAGCGAACCCATGGCCAACCCACCGCATGACCCGCGCTTCAAGGACCGCACCGAGACGCCGGCGGATCGCTACGCCGAATTCGACCTCAAGAACGACCCCGACGCGCGCCTCATCGCCCGCCGCGGCCGCCGCGCCCACGATTCATCGGGCGGCTTGACGCAATTCTTCGCTGGCGTCGCGGCTTTTGGCATCGGCACGTACATGCTCTTCGCCCGCGTCATGGTCAGCGCCGGCATCAGCGGCGCCGGCATGTTCGGCGTCGGCTTTGGCTCCGGCCCGCATCTGGGGCTGACGCTGCTGCCGTTTATTGCGGGAATCATTGTGCTTTTTGTTCAAGGCAGCGGCATGCTCGGCTGGAGCTTGATGGGCGGCGGCATTTTGCTGCTGATTGTGCAGATCATCGCCAGCATGCAGATGCACTTCATGGCCACGCCGTTGCCGATCGTGCTGCTGATTGTCGGGCTGATGGCGTCCGGCGTGGGGCTGATCGCGCGATCGCTGCGTGGCGGCGACGACGACGCGCCGTGACCGGCTACTTCGCGAAATCGTTGCGGTTTGTGCAGCCCTGCGGACAGTGGTAGCAGGCCGAGCGCTTGTCGTCGAACGCGTTGGCGTCGAGGTAGTCCTCGAGGCAGCGCTCAATCGTCAGCCGGCGGCGCCGCGGGCGACAATAGAATTCGTTGTCCAGCGTCACCCGCTCGGAACGAGCTCGGCGAACTTCCTGAATTTCTGCAAGAGTCATGGCGGCCTCGAGGCGGCTTGCACGGTGGCGAGTAACTAGGACCAATTCGGTCCTGATTCAAAGTAAGCCATGGCTTGACCATCGTCAAGTGGCCGTATGATGCAGATCCGGTTCTTGCGGTTGCGCTGTGGAAGTTCACATTTCCACACACTGGCCTCCAAACGACGCGCTACAAGAACTGGTTGGGCGCGAACGCCCCGGGTGCGGTCATGTTCAAGGTCAGCCGCAAGTCAGAGTACGCGCTCATCGCGGTCCAGTATCTGGGACGGCGCCCGGCGGACGCGCTGACGTCGATGGCAGAACTCTCGCAGGCCGCCAATATTCCGCCCGATGTGCTGGCCAAGGTGCTGCAGGGACTCAAGCACGCCGGCATCTTGATCGCCGTCAAGGGTGCCGGCGGCGGCTATCGGCTGTCGCGCGACGCCGAGCAGATCCACTTCCTGGATGTCGTGCGGCCGTTCGAGGAGCAGCTGGCCGTGGTGACATGCCAGGTCGGCCCCGGCGGCTGCGATCGCGGCGGCGACTGCACGTTGCGCGATCCGATGACGGTGCTGAACGCGTACATCCTGCGGCAGTTTGGCGGCTTGACCATGGACATGTTCTTGGCGCCGCACAAGCTTTTGCACGGCACGCAGATGGACATTCCGGCGTGCAATGCCGTGCTCCAGCGCTGGGGCGGGACGGGGCTTGTCGTCGGCTGAATGTCCGCGGTGCGGGCGGCTTGTCGCTTGCATAACTTCGCCAAAGGTGGCAGAATCTCGGCCCTCGCGCCTGCCTTCACCGACATGGCAGCGGGCCAGATCGCTGGGCGATTGCCGCGCAAGTGCGCGGAGAGAAACGGCATCTGCGGCCTCAACCGCCGCGTGTGACACAGACCTTTTTGAACACCGACCGTCGACTTGACGTAACGACAGGATAGCATGAGCGACTCTCTCGACCTGACGCAGGACCAGAAACTCCGCGCTGACCGCCCGCACCGGGCCTCGGCGCGTTCCGTTGAATTTCGCCCGATTGAAGTGGCCGTGCAGGACGGCAATGTCAACCGCGCGATGTCCATGCTCAAGCGCAAGATGGCGTCGGAAGGCATCTACAAGGAGCTGCGCAAGCGCCGTTTCTTCGAGAAGCCGTCGGAAGAGAAGAAGCGCCGTGGTCGTGAAGCCGAGCGCCGTCGCAAGAAAGCCGTGCGCATCGCCCGCGAGCGCGGTTAAGTCGTTCGGTAGCTGCGCTGGCTGCGGGCCAACCGCCGCCAGCGGAGTCGCCAGCAGTGCGCGCGTCCTCGCGTTGCTGCCAGCGGCAACGCGGTTCGGCGCTGCCGGAGTCCGCGCGCCAAGAAATCGCTCCTAAGCGCATGAGGTTCGTCATGATCGGCCTGCGGACTCCTCTGGTTGCTGTCCTCGTGACGCTCGGACTGGCGTTGCCGGTCACCGTGCATGCGGCTAAACCCAGCAAGAAGAAAGCGGAACCTGCCGCTCCCGCGCCGGAGCCAGCCAGGCCAACGCCGGTGACTGCGCCCGCAGTGGCACCCGCGCCGGCGACAGGCCCGGCGGCGACGACGCCGTTGCCGGCTGAGGACGGCGCGCCGCAAGAAGAGTACAACGCTTCGCCGTTCGGCACGGATAGCCGGACCGCCCCGATCGTCGACCAAGACGAGGACGAGACCGCGAATTTCCAAGGGCTCTTCGTCAAGCTCGGCCTCGGCTACGGCTCGGTGTCCGGCACGGATGGCCCGACGATTCCGGAAGTCACCTGCACCAACTGCTCGAGCATCCCGGGCCTCGCGATCTTCCGAGCCAGCGCCCCTGACCGCTACGCGCAGGCCGTTACTACCAACAAGGGCAGCGGCATGGCCGCCGGCCTGGAGATTGGTTACAACATCCTCGGCTATGGCTCGATCGCCGCCGATCTCGCTTGGCAGGGCTCACCGTTCGGCTCGTCGACCGACAACGCGGGTGTCGGCTTGGGCGGCGGCACCATCGGCTTTCACCCGCTGCGGTTCGTCAAGAAGGGCAAATTCCCCTTGGATGTCCGGCTGTACGGCGGCTTTACCTACGGCATCAGCTACTACTACGAAAACGCCATGCAGGTGGACGCCAAGGGCAAAGCCTGGACCGGCACTGCGCCGCTCTACGGCCTCACCGCCGAGTACATGTTCAAGCGCCGCGGCATCTTCGCGCTCGGCTTCGACGTGCGCAACGTGATGCCGGGCTACACAAAGTGGTACTACAACTACGACAACGACCAGACGTCCAAGCTGGACTCGCCGCAGAACACGAGCAACTGGGTGTTCAAACTGATGCTCTGCTGGCACTTCTCGGGCGTGTAGGCGCGCTTCGCGTCCTCACAAAAATCAGCTATGCTCGCGGGCGATGAAGACGCCCGTCCCGCTCATCGTCATCGCGAGCCTGCTGCCCTGCACGTGGCTGATTGCCTGTGGCGCGGTGCCAATCGATCCGCTGCCGGATACGAGCGTGCAGACGGCGCCCGACGTCGTCGCGGACGTGGCGATCGACATCAACCAGGACATCACCCTGCCCGACGGCGGCGCCGACGCCAAGAAAGACATCGACCCGAACGCCAAGGAAATCTGCAACAACGGCGTGGACGACAACGGCGACGGCCGGATTGACGAAAACTGCTGGCCAGCGCCGAACTTGCGCGCCGATGAGACGTGGTACGACTTTGGCACGATCGCCATCGGCGGTGCGCCCGGAATGGCGCCGACGCGCACGTTTGACGCGCCCGGCAAGGACCAGGGCATGGTGCTCGTGGCGCGCGACATCACCGCCGGGCAAAAAGGCTACGTCTGGGCCGAGCAGCTTGTGACGCCGGGCGGCCTGCACGAGATCGGCAGCGGCGACCAATGGGCGACCTCGCCCAACCGTGCCTACCCGAGCATCGCCGGCGCCACGGCGCTGATCGGCGAGTCGCCCGACGTGACGGTCTCCGCCGGTCAGTGGACGTTTGGCTTTGTGCGCGCGCTGCAAGTGCCGTGGCAGTACACCGGCACGCCCGCCAAAGGCTTTCTGCAAGTTGGTTTGCTGACCCGGCCGGACAACACGGCGCAGAAGCAGGTGGCCATCGATCTGGACGTGTTCCTTGTCGGCGGCACGACGGGCATGACGCCGGACGTGTTCGCCAAGTCCCTGCAATGGCAGCAGATGCGCGGCAAGATTGAGGCGCTGTGGAACGGCAAGGACAAGGTGCAAGTGCCGATCGGCATCGTCCTGGGCAACGTGCAGTTCTTCGCCCTCGACGGCGACGCCGGCACGAAATTCAAGTACCTGGACAACGTGCTGGCCGGCGATGACACAAACGAGCTCGTGCAGGTCTACCAGGCGACCGGCGCGCTGCGGCCAACGTCGACGGCGGCGACGCTCGTGCTCGTGTCGGCGCTCAATGACAACAACCTGTCGGTGGCGGCCGGGCTTTCCCAGCTGGGCGGCATCAACGGCTTGGCCAACTCGCGCATGAGCGGCATGGCGGTGGCCATCGACGAAAAGACCTGGAATGACGCGGTGGCAGCCGGCGCAGCGTCGACGGCGGCCGCAGACGTGTGGGGCGTGATTATCGCCCATGAAATCGGCCATTTCATGGGCCTGTGGCACACCGACGAGCACGACGGCAGCTTGCATGATCCGCTCGGCGACACGCCGGAGTGCCAGGCGACCGGTACGTTGACGCCGGCGGCGTGCGGCGACGTGATCGCCCGCAACCTGATGTTCTGGGCGCCGGATAGCGGCGGAAAATTGCTGAGTATTTCCGCAGACCAACACGCCGTTGTGCGGCGCTCGCCGGTGCTGCACACGTCGCCGTAGCCGGCGCTGGAGGGTTTGATGCTGCCTCGCCTGTTGTTCCGTTTGCCGCTGCTCGCGCTGCTGCTGCCGACCGTGACGCTGGCCTATCCGCC
The DNA here is from genome assembly GCA_903869075.1 of uncultured Myxococcales bacterium. Lineage (GTDB taxonomy): Bacteria > Myxococcota_A > UBA9042 > UBA9042 > UBA9042 > CAIYBN01. The sequence continues at coordinate 7,520 of CAIPXZ010000410.1, forward strand.
GCAAGTCCGCGATTTGCTGAAGAATGCTGGCCAGTCATTTGTTGTGCGCGGCCCGGGGACGATCGACGACGCGACGAAAAAGGATCTGGAAGCGACGGCGCAGGCGACGGCGCAAAAGACTGGCGGCAAAGTCTATTTCGTCATCGACAACAAGACGAAACCTTCAGATTACGACAGCTTGTACACCGATCTCGGGCTGACCGGTCACGACATCGTCGTGGCGTCCAACGGCCCCGGCTGGTCGCTGCAGTGCGGCAGCCTGAGCGCGCAGCAAAAGCAGGACATCCTCAACCGCGAGGGCGTGGCCGGCGGCAAGCCGTTGGACCGCATGAAGGCGATCGCCAACGACACGGCGAGCGCGCTGGCCAACACCAAGGCGGTCGCGGCGCAGCTGAGCTGGAACGAATTCCAGCACGTCAACCGCGACAAGGGGCTCTCGCCCGCGCAGATGTCCGAGGCGTACGCGCGCTACAAGCAGACCGGCGCGATGCCGGGTGGCACGACGACCCTGGCGACGACCGCGCAGCCCGCGCCGCTGCAGAAAACGCCAGCGAGCAGCGGCGGCCATGGCGGCCTGATTTTCCTCGGGATTGTCGTGCTGGCGATCGTCGGCATCGTCTTCTGGCGGCGCAAGCAGCGCGACTCGGCGCTGGCGGCGGAGTGGGCGCCGGCGCTGGAAGGCCCGACGCAGATCCTCACCGCCGTGTACATGAACCTCGACGGCCTGGAGGCGCACCCGAATTTTTCGGCGCTGATGGACCAAGCCGCGGTGGTGCAGAAGAAGCTTGACGATTTGAAGGGTCAGGCGCCGTCGCGCGAAGGCATCGCGCGCGCGCAGTCGCTGACCGAGGAGGCCAACCGTGTGCGCCTCAGCTTCGACCAGGCGCGGCGCTCGCTGCGCTAACACGCGAAAGAACGGAGGTTTTCCATGCGCCTGACAGCCCAAGCCCGCATTTTCCTGCCCGGTGAAGACGTGTTCCGCAAGCCGACATTTTGGGACAAGGTCGGCAGCTTTTTTGGCGGCGAGGCCGACCTGCGCACCGGCGAGATCCAGCTGACGCAGGACGTGCTGGCGCTGACCGAGCAGATCCAGCAGGCGCTGGGGCTGGCGAAGATCAAGAACGCGGTGACGCTGGTGATCGACCAGGACGTGATCTACCAGGATCTCGAGGATATCGACAACGACGCGGATTTGCTGGTGAAAGCCGCGCGCGACAACGCCCCGCGCTTTGCCCGCGGCTTCCAGGTGCTGCGCGCGGTGTTCGAGCACGAGGCCGACGGCCTGCATTCGCTTGTGGAAATCACGGTCCGCGCCAAGGCGAAAAAGACCGAGCCGACCGCGACGGTGTCGGTCGGCGCGCGCATCGAGGAGCTGCGGCCCAAGGACGGCGAGGCGCTGGACGATGCCAAGGAGCGGATTGGCA
>CAIPXZ010000411.1 GCA_903869075.1 uncultured Myxococcales bacterium
GGTCGAGGTCCGGCACAACAAGCGTGGGCAATGCCGTGAGAATTTGCGCCTTGGTTTTGCCGAGTTGGCTGAACTGCGCGTCGGGAACCGCGTTGATGGCCGCTGTGAGGTCCGCCATGGTTAGGTGGCCGCAAATCTTGGCGGCATAGCTCGAAACCCAGCTGTTTTGCGCCGTGACGATGGCCGAGATCTTGGGTTCAAACAGCGGCACATGGCCAAACAGCAGCAGCGGCAAGTCGTATTTGTTGCCTTTTGCCTTCAGCGTGCCGCCCTGGTTCGCGGCGGTGAAGCTCGACAACGGCGCGCCCGTCGCCGGATCGTACGAGCTCGGGCTGACCGTGTATTTGCCGCCGGCGGTGAACGGGTTGTGGGCGACGTCGGTGGGGTCGATGCCGCCGCTCAGGACATTGAACGCAAACGTGCCGCCGTTGCTGTAGCTTGTCGGCTCAAAAAGTTGCACAAGCAGGCCGGCTTGGATCTGGTCATTGAGCTCGCCGCCCACGAGGTTGGCGAGCCCGGCGAGCTTGTTGTCGCCCTTGCCGTCGCCGTTGTAATCGCAGCCCTCGAAGCCGTGGGCGATGGCCAAGCCGACCACTTTTTGCACCGCGCCGTTGCCGCCGATGCCCCAGCTTGTCGGCAGCGCGGCGGCGGGCTTGCACATGCCCGCGGCGGCGTCGCAGTACGCGTTTGCGCCGCAGGGACCGCCGCACGGCTGGGCGACCTCGACAGCGGCGACGTCCAAGCCAACCGCTGGCGCGTCCGCCGCCGGCGGAACATCTTCAACTTGCATGACTTCTAGCTGCGCCGCGTCCGCGGCTGCGGTGTCCGCCGCATCAGCGAGCGTGTCGGCGGCGCAAACCGGACCGCTGGCGGACGACGTGCAGGTCTGACCGGCGGCGCACGCTTGCAGCACAAGCCATAGCTTTGTCGTCGCATCGCACCGGAGCGCTGCCGGCAGGCCAGCAGCCGCCCCGCACGCCACTGTTTCGATGTCCGGGTCGCAGGCGGTGCCCGCGTCCGCATTGGTCGCCAGCGCGGCGACGGCGGCGTCGGGCCCACACGCCGTGACCGCGCCAAGCCAGACTGCCGCGGCGAGCCAATGGCCGCGATGGAACGCGCCGCGCTCGGGACTATCGGTGCCAACTGCCATGTGCCCCCCGTGGGATGGTTTGCCGGTAGACAGCCGACCGTGTCCATGGGCAACCGGACGACCAGCTTCAGGCACGCCAAGACGCAAGTCAAGGAGTAAATTCGTGTCATTTTCAGGAGTTTCGTGGCACACGCCGACGCGTGGCGGCTGTCGCTGCCGGGACAGCGCGCCAAGCGACGCTTGGAGAAATAGACGGGGCTGCGGTGGTCAAAGCCGCTGGAATCGCTGCTCTTCGCGGATGCGCAGGCGTCCCGCCAGGCGGCGAGCTTTGGCGGCTGGCGGGATTGGCGCTTGCCGACGCTGGCGAAATTGGTATCCCTGCGCGCTCTGACAAAGTTCTCGCCTGCGTGCGCGGCGCCCGGGCTCGCGTGGCCGAACGACATGCCGCAGCAGCCGCAGACGGAAGGCGCGGCGACCGTCGTCTGGACCGCGGTTGGCGCGTACTTTCCCGGCAAGACGATTCCCTATCCGCTCACGAATTGAGCACTCCGACCGACGTTCGAGATCAAACCGTTTTCATCCGCGGCATGTCGCCTTCGGCGCACGCTCGCGGATCCAGTCCGAAATGCAACAGGTCTCACTGGAAGAACTGGGTGTCGGACATAGGTCAGGATGTAGAGTTTGCAGCCGATTTTGGCCGAGGTCAGCTCGGGAGCTTGACGACGCACGCGTTCATGGGTTTTGCCCCCGCTCGGCTACACGCGGTGCGTGCGCTGACGTGCACGGGCCACGGACGGTCCAAAGATTCGCGAGATGGCGCGTTGGCTCGTCCTGCTGCTGCGCATTGGCGCGAGCGCGCTGGCGGTCCTGCACCGTCCGCCGGTGCCGCGACCCGCCGCTGCCGTGGTGGGGCGGTTCGCGCTGCGCGACAAGGGTCAGGTCGTGCTGGACCGGATTCCCGGGCTGCACTGGCAACACGGCTATTCGGCGCCGAAGATGAACCAAGCCAACAGCCAAGCGTGGTGCGCGGCGAACAAGCAAGGGCTCCCCGGCACCGGCTGGCGCTTGCCGACCGTGCGCGAACTGCAAAGCATCCGGGAACGGCCGAAGTTCGTCTTCGATCCGACCGACCCGTTCGTGCGCCATTGGGTCGATGATTTCTTGCCAACGCCGGACGTCACCGAGTCTTTTTGCAATTTGAACTACGCCTCCACGCCCGCCGTCGTCCCGGGCGCGCTCGGGCGCGTCGAAAACAGGGGTGGCGGCTCCCACATGATCGACCCGACGACGATCGATGCGCCACAGCGCTATCACGTCCGTTGCGTGCGGTAGGCGCTGCTGGTCGCAGCCGGCACGTCGCTACAGCCGTGACGCCGCCAGCTTCGCCAGCTTTTCAAGCTGCGCCGCTGAAAAGTTGACGCCGCCGCCCGGCTTCCAGCCCATCGACTGCAGCCACACGCCGGTCTGGCCTTTGAGAAACGCGATATAACCGATGAATTCGCCGCTTTTGGAGCGAAACGCCTCGCTGCCGATGCCGGCGACCTTTTCACCCTTGGCGCCGTATTGTTTGCGCCAGAAATCAAAGGTCGACGTCGGCTGGATCATCACCATCAGCACGAGCTTGTTGTCCGCCGTGGCGAAATTCAGCTCACCGCCCGCGCCGCTGGCCTGGTTTTTCGGCGTCGTGTGCAGCGGCGCAAGGCCGCTGGCTTGCTCGACGTCGGCGACGGTGAGCAGCGGCGTGGCGGTCGTTGTCATCAGGAGCAAGCCGGTCAGTACAGTGAGCAGTGGCATGGGCGGTCCTTTTGGCGTGGTGCGGTTTCTGCGGATAAGCTTGCCGCGCGGGGGGCGGGAGGTCAACTGGCGGGCTGGTTGACGCGCACGGGCACGCGGCAGACGCCTCAGGTGCGGCCGCTGCCGCAGCATCCAGCGCCCGTGCGGCCCTCCACCGACGCCAAACAGCCACGCGTTTGAGACCGCACGAACGCCCCGACCGCAAGGCGTGGCCGGCGGCATACTTGTGCCTTGACGTGGCTGGGCGAGTCGGCAAACTGCCCGCGGGGCAGCCTGAGGAAACGGCCATGAGCGAGACGCGGATCGACGACACCAAAACGGCGGAAAAGGCCTATCACGAGCGGTTCTACGCGGGGGACAAGCCCTTGGCGCCCGTCGATCCCCAGGCGATGGAGCGTGATTCGCTGCAGCCGTGCTATGTCGGCGCCGGCGACCACTACTCGGATAACCGCTGGGCTTTTCACCAGTTGCTGCGTGCGCGCGGCGGCTGGCAGGACAAGCACGTCCTCGACTACGCATGCGGGCCCGGGCACATGTCCGTCTATTTTGCCCTGACCGGCGCGCGCCACGTCGATGGCTTTGATCTCTCCGAGGAAGCGATTCGCCGCGGCCGGGTGCGCGTCGAAGCGCAAGGGCTGAGCGATCGCGTCACACTCACGCAGATGGACGCGCAGCA
>CAIPXZ010000412.1 GCA_903869075.1 uncultured Myxococcales bacterium
AACGTCGAATCCGGCCGCAGTTCGCCGCGCGCGTACTTTTCCCACATCTCGGCGCCGTGCTTGAGCGGCTGCTCGGGCGCGCCGTGGCCCAGCAGGACACGGTTCAGGTTGGCGACGTCGCGCAGCAGGATTTCGCGGGCGTTCTGGTTGCCGGCCGCGTCCAGCGCCTGCGGGAAATCGATGATGACCGGGCCATCCGCGCCCATCAGCACGTTGAAATCGCTTAGATCGCCGTGCACCACGCCCGCGCACAGCATCTTGACGACCTCGCGCAGCAAGTGGTCAAAGGTCCGCTGCGCCGTCGCCGCGTCCATCGTCACTTCACCCAGCCGCGGCGCCGGGTTGCCGTCCGCGTCCTTCACCAGCTCCATCACCAGCACGCCGTCCAAAAAATGGTACGGCACCGGCACGCGCACGCCGGCGTCGCGCAGGCGGTAGATCATGTCTACCTCCGCGGAACGCCAGGCTTCTTCCTCCTGCGCCTTGCCGTGCTTGCTGCCTTTTTGCATCGCCCGCTGGTCGCGCGAGCTCTTGGCGCGGCGGCCTTCCGTGTAATCCGCGCGGTGCTTGAAGGAGCGGTGCTGTGCGTCCTTGTAGACCTTGGCGACCCGCTCCTCGCCGTCGGAAAGCACAAGATAAACCTGGGCTTCCTTGCCGCTCATCAGCGGCCGCAGGACCTGATCGATGACGCCTTGGTCCATCAGGGAAATCAGGCTGCTGGGGGTGCGCATGAGCTGCTCGTTGCCGCCGGGAATTGCCGGGAGCGGCACGAACGGAGCTGCATGCTGCACGGCCGCGCGCCGCAGGGCAAGCGCTCAGGTGATCGGCCACTGCGCCCGCAGCGCCGACCACTGCGGCGCCAGCCGCGCGTCCGCCAGCGGATAAACGATGTGTTCCTCTTTCAGATTATGCTGTTGCAGCAGCATCAGCAGCGTGTCGCCGTGGTCGAGCACGCCGTCGATCTCGCCCAGCGCCAGCGCCCCGGCCATGGCGTGCAGCACCCGGCGCATCTGCTCGTGCTCGACGCGCATCACCGCCGTCGGCCCGACGCCGTGCATCCCGGTCGCCGCATCCAGCGCCGTGAACAGCGTCTCTTCCTCAAAGCTGAAGTGCCGGCGCATCGCCGCGTCAAAAGCCGCAAAGCGCGCCCGCGTCGCTGCCAGGTCGCCGGCATCCGCGCTCACCTCCACCGCCGCCCACAGCGCGTCGCAGGTTTGATGGTCTTCGCCCAGAAAGCCACTCGTCGTCGTCATCGTCGCCTCCACCGGTTGTCGATCCCGCCACTGGCGGCGGATGTTATCAGATGATAACATGCGTGCCCGCGGACGCAACGTTCGCCGCTGGAGCCGCCGATGACCGAGCTGCCTGACCCGCCCCGCCGCGCGCAAATCCTCGCCGCGACGCTGGAATTGTTGGCGACCACGCCGCTCGAACGGCTGACGACGCGCGCCATCGCCGAGCGCGTGGGCGTCAGCCAGCCGGCGCTGTTTCGCCACTTCACGTCGCGCGAGGCGTTGCTGCTGGCGGTTGTCCAGGACGCGCGGCTGGCGCTGGGGGCGCAGCTCACGGCGCTGTTGGCGCAGCCGCAGCCGCCGCTGGAACGGTGCGAAGCGCTGGCGGCGGTGCTGGCGGCGTTCATCGACGCGCACCCCGGCTTTCCGCGGCTGCTGTTCGCCGATCTGGCGTTTGATGCGCCGGCGCTGCGGCTGGCGGTGCGGCAGCTCGAGGCGATGCCGCGCACGCTCGTGGCGACGTTGGTGGCGCAGGCCCAAGACGAAGGCACGGCGCGGCGCGATCTGCAAGCCCAAGCCTGCGCTGTGCTTTTTGTCGCGATGGTGCAAGGTCTGGCGCTGCAGGGGCTGCTGGCGGAGGTGGCGGATGGGCCGCCGCTGGCGCAGCGGCTGCCGGCGGTGCTGTCGGTGTGGCGCGCCGGTCTGACGCCCCTGGGTCCGCAACCGCCGCGCGCGGCGCCGCCGGGGCAGCTGCGGGCGCAGGCGCTGGACGTCCGGCCGATCCTCGCGCGCGGCGTCGATCCGCTGGCCGACGTGCTGGCGGCGGTGGCGGCGCTGGCGCCCGGTTCGCTGCTGGTGGTGACGGCGCCGTTCCGGCCGCGGCCGCTGGAGGCGCTGCTGACCGGCAAGGGCCATCGCGTGAGCGCGCACGCGGGTCCGGACGGGCTGTGGAGCCTGCTCGTCGTCGTCGGGCAGCTGACGCCCTGCCTCGATCTGCGCGATCTGGAGCCGCCTGAGCCGCTCGAGCGGCTGCTGTCCTTGGCGGCGCAGCTGCCGCCGGGCAAGTCGGTGCTGGCGCACGTGCCGCGGGTTCCGCGCTTGCTGTTGGCGCAGCTGCCGGCGCGCAATTTGTCCTTTGAATGCGCCGAGCTGGCCGACGGTAGCGCGGTCATCTGCCTCACGGCGGCAGCGTGAATACCGCCGGCTTGGCCACGGAACAGGCGCCGCCGCTCGCGGTGCCGCTGGGCTTTTACGCGCTGCTGCCGCTGGCGCTACTGGCCGGCGGTGGGCTGCTGGCGTGGCACGGCGCGGCGCTGCTGGCCAGCCACTGGTCGCCGCTGACGATCGCCTGGACGCACCTCGGCACGCTCGGGCTGCTGCTGGCGGCGATGCTGGGGTCGCTGTACCAGCTTGTGCCGGTGGTGCTGGGCGTGCCGGTGCCGGGGATTCGCCTCGCCCACGCGGTGGCGCTGGCGCTGGCGTTGGGCACCGCGGCGCTGGTCGGCGGGCTGCTGGCCGG
>CAIPXZ010000413.1 GCA_903869075.1 uncultured Myxococcales bacterium
AGATCTTCACGCCGGCAAACCCCGCCAGATCTTCACAGCTTGCCAGCAAGTCGGCGTTGTCCGTCGTGGCGCCGAGGAAAAATGCGTGGTCCGCCCAGGAACGCCCCGCCGCGCGCGCCAGCTTGTCCAGCAGCAGCGCGCGGGTCGTCGTGTTCGGCTTGGTGTTGGGCATCTCAAAAAACGTCGTCACGCCGCCGGCGATCGCCGCCAGCGAGCCGCTCGCGAGGTCTTCCTTGTACTCCAGCCCGGGCTCGCGAAAGTGCACTTGGGTGTCGATGACGCCGGGCAGCGCCGTCAGCCCGCGGGCGTCGAGCGATTGCGCGTAGCGGCCGGCAAGTGGTCGGGAAAGCTCGACAATCTTGCCGTTCTCGATGCCGATGTCGGTGTCCACCACGCCGGTGGGCAGGACGACGCGGGCGTTGCGGATGGCCAAAGAAGCGGTGGGTGTGCTCATGCGCGCGAGCATGCCACAGCCCGCGCGCGGCTGGAACAGCAGAGGCACGGACTTGACATTGACGCGCACTCAAACGATCGTCGCGGTCCGGGCCCGACGCAGCGTCGGTCGGGTCCGGTCGTCCTGGCGCAGCGCAAGCTGACCGGGAAGGCCCGCACGCCGGAGTGGTGAAATGGTAGACGCGGCGGACTCAAAATCCGTTGGGCTTTACGCCCTTGAGGGTTCAAGTCCCTCCTCCGGCACCAAACGATGAGCGTTTTTTGCGCGCCAACCTTGCGCCTGCCGCCAGCGACCTTGCTGGCTGCAGCCGCCTTGGCGTTTTTGCCGCTGCTGGCGGGACCCGCGCACGCGGACGTGGCGCTGCCGCGCGCGAATACGCCGCTGGTGTCGGAACAAGGCGTCGCGGGGCTGTTGGCGGACGTGACGCAGACGGCGGACGTCACGGACAAGCCGCCCTGTGCGACGGGCGACGACGCGGGCATTCGCACGACACTGGACGCCGAATTCCGCCTGCGCGCGTCCCTGCCGACCAACCTGACGGCGCTGGAGCCGGGCGCGGATGTCGTGCGCAGCGCCGTGTTCCACCGCGAAAAGCTCGGGGCGACTTTTGCCCAGGGCCCCGTGGACGCGCACGTGCAGCTCCAGGCGTCGGGCGCCTTTGGCGACGCCGATCCGGGCGCGCTGCAGCTGCCGACGGTCGGTCTGCAGCAGGCGGTGGTGCGGCTGCAGCCGGCGTCGCTGAAGTGGCTGTCAGCGGAGATGGGGCGGATGGTGCTGGATTACGGCGCCGGGCGGATGATCGGCGCCTACGACTTCCAGGCCGCCAGCAACGTTTTTGACGGCCTGCGCCTGCGCATGGGCTACCACAAGTTCCTGGACGTCGATGTCATCGCCGTCAAGCTGCGCCGCAACAGCAGCCAGCCGGACCAGGATCGCAACCTGTTTGGCACCTACATCACCGGCCGGCCGCACGAGCGGCTGACGGCGGAGCTGTACGTGCTGTACCTCGTGGACGGCACGACGAGCGGCCACGCCTACCTGACGACGATGGGCACGCGGCTGGATTGGCGGCCCGTGGCGTGGCTGTCGGGCGAGATCGAGGCGGCGCTGCAGGTGGGCGATGCGGACACGCCGGGCCGCGATTCACGGCAGAGCCTGATCGGCACAGCGTTTTTTGGCGAGCTCGCGCTCCATCTGCCAGTCGGGCGCGGCCGGCTCAGCCTCGCGCCGTTCACGCAGTACTACTCGGGCGCGCCGTCGGAGGGCAGCGGGACGCAGACCGCGACGGCGTGGCGGCCGCTCTATCCGTCGCTGGACCAGGTCGTCGGCCTGCTACAGCTGTTCAAGCCTACGAATTTGCTGCAAAATGGCGGGCGCGCGCGCTGGACCGCCACCGAGTCGCTCACGGTCGATCTGAGCGGCCGCGCCTCGGCCAGCCACGACGACGCGCCGCTGCCGGGCTTTGGCAATCCGACGTTGAGCGGCGAGGCGGGCTGGCGCGTGCTGGGCACGGAGCTGGATCTGACGGCGCGCTGGGAAGTGCTGCGCTCGTCGGCGATCTTTGTCGGCGCGGGTGTCTTTGTGCCCTCGGAAAGCCTCAAGTCGCTGATTGGCGGCCGTCCGGCGAGCCAGCTGCTCGTGCAATGGACTTCGCGCTTCTGACCGTCGGTGCGTTGCCGTACCGGGCGCAATCGGTTTACGCTAGCGCCGATTCGGCCGCACCACAGGAGTCGCCATGCAGGTCAAGTACGCGGGTCGCACGGACGTTGGATTGGTCCGCCGCCAGAACGAGGACAACCACTTCATCGACCCGCAGCTACAGCTGTTCATCGTCTGCGACGGCGTCGGCGGGCGAGCGGGCGGCGCGGAGGCCAGCCGCGTGGCCAGCGAACACATTGCTGCCGAAGTCGCCAAATCCCGCGCATTGATTCGCGAATTTTCCAACAACGCCGGCAGCGCGACCCGCCGCGACATCGGCGCAGTCCTTGAAAACGCAATCAGCACGGCCAGCGCTGCGGTGCGGCGCGCTGCGGCTGGCAACGCCGATTTTGGCGGCATGGCGACGACGAACGTGACCCTGCTTGTCGCTGGCGGCCACGCTTTCATCGGCCACGTCGGCGATTCGCGCGTCTACCTCGTGCGCCAGGGCGTGATGCACCCGCTCACGGAAGACCACAGCGTCATGAACGACATGAAGCGCCGCGGCCGCGGTCCGGAGCGCGGTCACGTCGGCCAGACCTTCACCGAGGCGCTGACCCGCGCGCTCGGCGTGCTGGACTCGGCGCGCGTGGATCTGCTGGATTTGGAACTGATTCCCGGCGATCGCTTCATCCTCTGCACCGACGGCATCCACGGCGTCCTGGGCGACGACCAGATGCAGGTCGTTGTGCCGCGCGGCACCGTCGAGGAAGTCGCGGACGACCTGATCGAGGCGGCGTTGCAGCGCGGCGCGCCGGACAACGCGACGGCGCTGGTGCTGGACGTGCTGGACGACAAGTCCGCCGACCGCGCCATGCTGGTCCGTCGCCGGCTGGAAGCGCTGCAGGGCGTCTCCATGTTCCGCTATTTGCCGTACGCCGACCTCATCCGCGTCGCCGGTATCGCCACCGAGCGCGTGGTCAAGCCCGGCACCGAGCTGTGCACCGAAGGCGAGTTCGGCGAGAGCCTTTTCATCATCCTCGAAGGCTCGGCCATCGTGTTGAAGGGCGACAGCGTGACGATCGCCGAGCTGCAGCCCGGCCAGCACGTCGGCGAGATGAGCCTCATCGAGCGCGCGCCGCGATCGGCGACGGTGCGCTCCAAGACGGCGATGTCGGTGCTGGTGATCGAGCGCGACGCGTTCTTTGGCCTGCTGAGCGAGGAGCAGACCGCGGTCAAGCTGCTGTGGGGCCTCGTGCGCATGCTCAACGCGCGCCTGCGGACGACGAGCGACGAGCTGAGCCACATCAAGGCGCGCAACTAGGGGAAAGTGATGCGGAAAATTGTGACGTTTGGCGCGCTCATCGCGCTCGCGGTGGCTTGTACGCCGCCGGATCCGCCGCCGCCGCGGCCGCCGCGCAAGGCAGCCAAGGTCGAGACGGCCAAGGAGACGCCGGCCGAGGATCCGCAGGCCAAGCAGGGCGCGCGCACGGACGGGCTGACCGGCGGCAAGCTCGTTTTCGAGGAGCACTTCGAGCGCGCGGAGCTGGGTCCGGACTGGAAGGCGCCGCAAGAAGGCGAGTGGCACATCGTCGACGGCTGGTTGAAGGCCGAAAAAGTCGCGAACGACGACCTGCGCAACCAGGGCGCGTGGCTGCTGAAGCCGCTGCCGAAGAAAGTGCGCGTTGTGTTCAAGTCGCGGTCGATGACGGCAGTGGGCGACACAAAGTGCGAGATCTTCAACACCGAGCCGCGGCACGAACAGGGCTACTCGGTGATCTTCGGCGGTTGGAACAACACGACAAACGCGATCGCCCGGCACGGCGAGCACGAGGCGAACCGCCAGAACCAGAGCGAGCCGAAAAAGGTCGAGCCGGGGCGCACGTACACCTGGACGGTCATCCGCACGGACAATGTGGTCCGTTGGTTCATCGACGGCAAGTTCATGGTGGCTTACGACGACGCGGCGCCGATTGACGGCACCTTTTTTGGCTTCAACAACTGGGCGAGCGACGTGCGCTTCGATGACATCGAGGTCTACGAGCTGTAGCGGCGGGGCAGGCGGCGCGGCAAAATCCGCGGCGGATTCGTTGACGCCATCGGCGTCGGTCGTTACAGTCGCCAGCGAGGCTGCGGGGTAGGTGCTGATTGGCGATTCGTATCTCCAGTGCCGGCGAAACGAACGTCGGGCGTAAGCGGACGCACAACGAGGACAACCTCCTCGTGATGGACGACGTTGGCCTCTTCGTTGTCGCGGACGGTATGGGCGGGCACGCGTGTGGCGAAGTGGCCAGCGCGATGGTCGTTGAAACCATGCGGGAATATTACGCCCGCGTCGCCGACGACGCCGCTGCCACGTGGCCCGGCCGCGAAGAGCGCGGCTTGTCCGAGTCCGAGAACATGCTCAACGCCGGCATCCGCTGGTGCAACTACACGATCTGGGAGCGCGGCCACTCGGACTCGCGCTACAAGAACATGGGCACCACGGTCGTGGCCATCCACTTCGACAAGGAACAGGCGACAATCGCCCACGTCGGCGACTCGCGCTGTTACCGGCTGCGCGGCGGCGAGCTCAAGCAGGTCACCGAGGACCACTCGCTGCTGAATGATTACCTGAAGATCGCGACGCTGACGGCTGAAGAACAGGCGAATTTTCCGCACAAAAACATCATCGTGCGCGCCTGCGGCCTGAAGGACGACGTCAAGGTCGACCTGCAGCGCGACCAGCCACAGGTCGGCGACGTGTACCTGCTGTGCAGCGATGGCCTGTCGGGCGAGGTCAACGACCCGCAGATCCTGCAAATCATGCAGCGCACGCAGGATAACCTGCCGAGCATGGTGTCCGAGCTGATCCAGACCGCGTGCAGCAATGGCGGCAAGGACAACGTGACGGCCGTGGCGATTCGCGTCGACAGCCTGTGAGCGCTTGACGCGCGGCCTCGGCCATTCTTACTTGGAACGCGGAGGCACATGATCGCTTTTGCCCAGCCATCCGCCATGAATCCGAACGGCCTCGGCGGTGACCCGCTGGTGGCGTTGGCGCTGGAATTGCACCATCTTCTCGCGGACTTGCAGGACGCGCGGCGGGCCCGTGCCGGCCAGGTGTCGCCGAAGATCGAGCAGATGCGGCAGATGGCCGAGCGCGCGCGTAACTATGCGGCGGAGCTGCGCCAGAACCAGCCGTCGACGGCGGAGGTGCTGGCGAAGATCGCCGCGCGCCTGGAGCTGCTGCGCGCGGCGGCGGGCGAGGGACGGTCGCTGAAGGCGCTGACGCTGCGTGCCGGGCGGCAATACGAGTCGCTGGCCAAGCTGCTGCGCGACAAGGCGACGACGCAGGGAATCGAGCTGCCGACGCTCAAGCCGCGCAACTACGCCCGCAACGCCTACCATATTTTCAGCGCCTTTCTCGGCGCCGGGCTGTACACGGCGTTCCCGGATCGCACGCTGATCCTGTGGATTTGCGGCATCTACACCGGCTGCATGCTGACGATGGAAGGGATGCGGGTGCTGAGCCCGAAGATCAACCAGTTCATGGTCGACAAGATGTTCGGGGCGATCGCCCGGCCGATCGAAGCTTATCGCATGAATTCAGGCACTTGGTACGGCATCGCGCTGTTCCTGATGGTGTGGATGTTCAACCCGCTGGCGTGCATCTGCGGTGTGCTGGCGCTGGGCGTCGGCGATCCGGCGGCGGCGATCCTCGGGCGCCGGTATGGCCGCCACAAGCTGCGCGGTCACAAGTCGCTGGAAGGGATGCTGGGCTTCATCGGCGTGTCGACGGTGGTGACGGTCGCGTACCTGCTGCTGACGCCGCACGCTGAGCTCGTCGGGCTGCCGGTGTGGCGGGTGCTGGGCATCAGCCTGGCGGCGGCGGTCGTCGGCGGGATTACGGAAGTGTTTTGCGAGCCGCTGGACGACAACTTCGCGATTCCCTTGGCGGTCGCCGGCGCGGTTGGCCTGCTGACATGACCCTGGACGACCTGGCGGCGCGGCTCACCGAGATGGAGCTGCGGTACATGGAACAGCAGGCGGTCATTGACGCGCTTGACGGCGTCGTGCGCGAGCAGGATGCGGAAATCACGCGTCTGGCCAAGGAGTTGGAGCGGCTGCGTCAGGCGCTGACGAGCACGGACGACGCCGACGATGGCGACGCGTGGGACGCCTGAACTCCGGAAATCCTGAGGAAAAATCATGAGTACGAAAGGGGATCGCCTGTGGGGCGGCGGCTATGAAGAGGCGACGCACCCGCTCGTCGCGCGCATGAACGCGTCGGTGGCGTACGATCAGGTGCTGGCGCGCGAGGACATCCTCGGCTCGGTGGCGCACGCGACGATGCTGCGCGATCAGAAAATCCTGAGTCATGACGAGCATGTGGCGATCGTCCGCGGGCTGCGCGGCATCCTGGCGGACGTGGAAGCCGGCCAGTTTGACTGGCAGATGGCGCGCGAGGACGTGCACATGAACGTCGAGGCGACGCTGCGCGACCGGATTGGCGCGCCCGCTGGACGTTTGCATACCGCGCGGTCGCGCAATGACCAAGTCGCGCTTGATGAACGTCTATGGCTGAGGCGCAAGCTGGCGGAGATCGGCGCGGCGCTAACGCGGCTGATGACGGTGCTGGCGGATCAGGCAACCCTGCATGCGGATTGGCAAATGCCGGGATACACGCACCTGCAGCGGGCGCAGCCGGTGACGGTCGGCCACCACCTTCTGGCGCATGCCGAGGCGATCGCCCGCGACGCCGAGCGCTTGCTGGATGTCCAGAAGAGAGTAGATGTTTGTCCACTTGGCTCGGGCGCGCTGGCCGGCACGACGCTGCCGATCGATCGGCAAAAGGTCGCGGATCTGCTGGGCTTTTCGCGGATCTCGGGCAACTCGCTGGACGCTGTGGCGGACCGCGACCACCTCGTCGAGGCGATGGCGGCGGCGGCGCTGGGCAGCGTGCATCTGTCGCGCATCGGCGAGGAGCTCGTGCTGTTCACGAGCGCGGAGTTCGGTTTCGTGCGCCTGCCGGACGCGTTCACGACCGGTAGCTCCTTGATGCCACAGAAGAAAAACCCGGACATGGCGGAGCTCGTGCGCGGCAAAGCCGGCCGCGTGATCGGCGATCTTGTCGGGCTGCTCGTCGTGCTCAAGGGCTTGCCGCTGGCGTACAACAAGGACATGCAGGAGGACAAGGAGCCGCTGTTTGACGCGCTGAACACCTGGCACGACTGCCTGACGGCGACGGCGGACATGCTGGCGCGGGCGCGTTGGCAAAAGCACAACCTCGCGCACGCCTTGGACAAAGGCTTCCTGCTGGCGACCGATCTGGCGGACGCGCTCGTGCACGCCGGCGTGCCGTTTCGCCAGGCGCATGAGCAGATCGCCGAGCTCGTCGGCGAGCTGACCCACGCGGACTTGACGTTTAGCAAGTACGGCGCCGCCAAGCTGGCGCAGCGGCTGCAGCTGCCGGAGGCGGTGGTGCGCGACACGCTCGACGTCCAGCGCGCGCTGCGGCGCCGGGATCTGCCGGGCGCGCCGCATCCCAAACGCGTCAAGGCGGCGGCCAAGGTCATGGCGAAGCGTGCGGAAACGCTGGCGAAACTCGGCGCCAAGGCGCTGCGGCCGCTGGCGGTTGAAGCGATCCTCGCGCAGACCTGACGGCTATTTCCAGAGTGGAAAACCGCCGGGCGGCTCGGGCAGCCAATTGTCCTTCGCCCACTGACTCGCGGCGTCGATGAACTGCGCGACCACGACGCGGCGGTGGCGCTGCGAGCGGTTCGGGTACGACGCGTGCCACGTCCGCCCGGTGTACAGCAGCACCGTGCCGCGCACCATCCGCAGCGGCGGCGCATCGGCGCTCGGCGGCGGCGCGTGCACCGCCGGACCTTCCTGCCAGCCGGCATCGGTCAGCGTCGCGCGCATGGTCACGACCTCGGTCGCCGGGTCGGTCGGCAGCAGGTGCAGGCAGCCGTTGTCCTCGTCGGCGTCGTTCAGGGCGATCTGCATGGAAACCATGGATTCCGGCTCGGAATACAGGTACCAGCTGTCCTGGTGGATGCCAAACTGCACGGAGCCGCCCGGCACCTTGTCGATCAGCACGGCGTTGACCAGCAACGGCTGCGCCAGCGTCACGCCCAGCGAGCCGATAATCTCCGGCCGCCGCAGCAGCGCCGCGATCTCCGGGATCTGGTGCAGCTGGTGGCCCAGGCGCATGAGCTTCTCGACGGGCGGCCGATCCGCGGGCACGGTCGGGTCCCAAAACGGCACCACGGCGTTCGCCGACGCGCGCAGGCGGGCGGCAAAACCGGCGGGCCACGGCGTTGCGCGCTCCGCCGCCGCTGCGGCGTTCACGTGGCGATCCAGCACCTCGACGAGCGCCGCGCACACCGCCTCCGGCACCACTTTCTCAAGCACGAGGATGCCGTGCTGCTGCCACGCCGCCACAAGCGCCTCGCGCGTCGGCGGCGCGTTCACCCGCCCCACGGCCTCGGGCAGCACCGCCCGTGCCACCGGCAGCGGCCGCAACGTCTGGCTGCGCAGCGCCGGCGTCACGACCTCGACCATCTTCGGCAGCAGCCGGTCCAGCGTGCGCACGTCCTCGGGCTCCAGCTGCGCGCCGGAGCGCGTGCGATAGCTGACCGCCACGCCGTCCAGCACGCGGTACGACTGCTTGACGCGCGCCGCGGCGATCAGGTCGACGTGGAAATCCACTTGCGGCGTGCGGAGATTCACGCGCATGCCGTCGTCGGTAAAGCCGGTGTCGCGCACCGACCAGGCGCCGGACGTCCAGTCGTGGACGCTCGGCTGCAGTTGCTCCGCCAGCGTCGCGTCCGTCAGGCGCATCGGCCGCAGCTGCGGTGACGCCGTGCGCACGCCCGGTCCCAGCGGGCAGAACGTCCAGGTATTGTTGGACGCCTCGCCGGCGTAGTCCTCCATCAGCTGGTCCAGCCACTCGCGCGTCTCGGCCAGGTCATCGGGCGTCCAGCCCGCGGACGACGTCACGAGCAGCGTCTCCGGATCCCACCGCAGCTGATGCTCGGGCTTGGAGCGGCTCATCAGCGCGTCCGGCAGCACCAGGCAGTGGAAGGCGCGGACGCGGCAGCCGACCTGCATCAGCCGCAGCACGCCTTCCTTGAACGCCCGCGGGTTGTCGCCCGGCAGGCCAAAAATCAGCTCCGGCTCCGGCGCGCAGACCTGCATCAGGTTGTGCATCACGCCCTCGAACCGCTCCTCGCGAAACGGCCGGTCCATCGCCGCCAGCGCCGCCGGATTGAACGACTGCACGCCGACGTCCATCACCGGATCTTTGCAGCGGGACAGGAATTCGAGGTGCTCGTCGTTGACGATCGACGGATAGATGCTGCCGTAGAGCTTGGCTTCGCGGAACAGGCCGATGTCGGCCTCAGCGCGGGCGAAGTTGCGAAACGCCTTGGAATTCAAGTTCAAGCCGGCGTCAACGAGGTTGAACGAGCGGCAGTTGTGGGCCTGCAGGTAGCTGAGCTCGGCGCGGATGCGGTCCTCGCTGAAGACGCGGTGCGGCGTTGTCTGGTCGCCCCATTGGCAGAAGGCGCAGGACATCGGGCAGCCGCGAAAGCGCTCCATCGTCGCGGTGCGGCCGACGTCGCTCAGACCGGCGAGGATCGCCGACGGCAAGTCGTCCAGCGGCCGATCCGCCAGCTGCGGCAGCCCACCCAGCCAACCAGCGCGGCCCGGCACGTAGACGCCTGGAATCGCTGTCAAGCTCGCGACATCCCAATGCTTTTGCCGCAGCAGCGCGGTGATCGCCCACTCGCCTTCACCGGCGACCATCGCGTCCAGCACGCGCTCGCGGCCGGCAAATGCCGGCATCCGGAACATCACCGTCCGCGCCGCCGGCCCGCCAAACAGCAGTCGCACGTTTGGCTGGGCCTGGCGCAGGCGCTCGGCCAACGTCACAAAAGTCGCGAACGACCAGACGTAGCAGGAAAAGCCGATGACATCCGCCTTTTCCGCCAGCAGGTTGGCCAGCCACGCCTCGATGTCCTTGTCCTCGGACTCAACGAACCGCACTTCCCAGTCGCGCAGCGCCGGATCGGCCTCGACCGACGCCCGCAGCTGGCGAATTCCCTGTGAAAACGGGCTGTAGAGGCCGTGGGTGATCCGCGGTTCGATGGCACAAAGGGTGATGCGCGGCATGAGGCTCCCTTGCGGCGTGGCGTTTGGCCGCCCGTCAGGCTACCACGCGGGCCGGGTGGGGCCAACCCGCAGCGACGGCGACGCGGCCAAGTGCTTGCGATTCAACAGGATTTCTTACGGGCAAGCGCGCACGGCGACGACGATCTTGGCG
>CAIPXZ010000414.1 GCA_903869075.1 uncultured Myxococcales bacterium
ACGCGAGGCGGAGCTGCGGGCGCAGGAGAAGGCCGCGGTGCGCGCGGCCAGGACGAAGTGACCGCGCTGGAGGGCGCGCGTTTTGGCGAAACGCCGCGGTTTTGGGAAAGCGGCAACACCGGGCAGCTGGCCGGTGAGAAGATCCAGCGCATTGTGACCCGGGCCCCAGGCAACAAGGTCGCGATCGGTGGCTTGAAAGTGGTCACCGCGAATGGCTGGTTTGCAGCGCGTCCTTCGGGCACGGAGGCGATTTACAAGATCTACGCTGAGAGCTTTCGCGGGGCGGAGCATCTGCGCCACATTCTGGCGGAAGCTCAAGCCATCGTCGAGGCGGCGGTGACTTCATCGCCGCCGCGTTTTCCATAGAAATTAGCACGCTCCGCGACATTCCCTGCGTCGGACACCTCCGCCACCGTCCAGCCGAGTTTGCGCGGGTCGCACCGACTTCGCCGGTCTGCATCGCCGCAACCGGATGCGGTAGCAGCGCCGAGCGCCATCTCCGCCAGGTGTCGCCGGGACTCACGGAGGCCCGCATCCAAGATCCCGCGGTTGCGTTGCGATTCATGACGCAATCGGGCGCCGCGGCGGAATACCTGGATGCGAGCACAACTCGTGCCGTTGGAAGTTAGCAACTCGCAACGACTTCCGAACGGGTGGGTTACGCCGCCATCTTCCGGCAAGCCTCGGCGCAACGGTGACACGCTTCCGCGCAGCTCTTGCAGTGCCCGCTGTCATGGGCGCCGCACACCTTCGCGCACCAGTCGCAGATCTCGGCACACAGCTTGCACAACTGTTTGGCGAACGGGCTGTTGCGGGCGATCGCGTCCGCGCACAGGCGGCAGATCGCCGCGCACTCGATGCAGCACGCCGGGCACTCGTTCTTGCTGTCCTTGCAGACCATATGCGAGAAACAGACACCGCAGTCGGTGGCGCAAGCGTTGCAGGCGGCGATGCACTCGAGCGCGTGTTTGTCCAATGAATGATGGCTCATTTGAGATGTCCTTGTGTTGAGAAGGACGACAACAGCGCGCCCACGACGCCCAATGCGCCCAGCAACGGGAAGCTCCCGTGCCATGCGACACTGCGACCGATTTGTCGCGCAAAAACGCCTGCCCTTCACAGGGCCGTGCGGTCACGCTCGCCAACAATGACTTGATTGGATGGATCCGGTTGGAACCTGTTGCTCAGCGCAATCTGCCTGCCACATGTTCATGGTAGGTGGTGAAACCGGACTGTCAACATCAGCAATTCGTTGATAACCGTTCGTATTTCACTACTTGTCCGGTCTGGCATTGGGCAAGTTGCTGTTCGACTCTGCGCCGACGTCCGTTTGCCCGGCGAATCGGGTGAGTGCCCCGCGCGCTGCTGAATCCCGTTGTCCACCCGACGGCCGCGACGGAGGGGCGACGGGTGTCATCTTGAATTCGGACAAATCGCCGTTGACCCCATCGCCGCCGTCTGCTCCCTGCACTGCGAAGTGCCGGTTCCACCGCGCGCCTGCTGGCCAACGCCGTCGGCGCGCGGCTTGTCGTTCAAATCCAGCCGCAGCTGCTTCGCCTGCCGCGGCGCCGGCGGGTTGTCGATCGCCTGCACCAGCTGCAGCGCCTGCGCGCGCCAGTGCGCGGCGGTGTGCGGACACGTGAAGCGGCCGTGCAGGTGAACCCTCTGGGTCAGCGCGGCGGCGCAGCTTGTCGGACCGGCGACGCCGCGTTCGGCGGTGCACGTGACGCCGCAGACCAGGCAGGCGACGTCGTGGACGGTGCCGGGCTCAACCAGGCAGATGTTCTAGCCGAGCGTTGCCACTTGGACTCCGGTGCGTTGCCGCGTCCGACGATGGCAGCAAATGGCGCGCAAGCCCAGCGCCGGCGATTGGACCTGCACGCTTGTCCCCGCGCGCCGGTGACCTACCTTGGGTTGCAGCGGCCCGTGTGGCCGCTATAGGCAATCCCATGAACTTCAAGCATCTTGTGTCCTCGCTCGGCGTTTCCCTCTTGCTCATCGTTGGCCTCGGCGGTTGTGAAAAACCGGGCGCGGGCGAGCGCGCTGGCCGGGCCGTCGACAAGACGGTCGATGAAGCGGGCAAGAAGCTCGCCGGCACCGCCGACAAGGCCGAGGCCGAAGCGGCCAAAGCCGGTGTCGCGGTGGACGACGCGGCAGTCACGGCGCGGATCAAGGCGGCATTTGTCGCCGAGTCCGGGCTGAAAGCGCTGGAAATTCGTGTGGATACCGTTCAGGGCGCGGTGACGCTGAACGGCGCGGTTGAAACGCCGGCGCAGCGCGACTTGGCCGGCGCGATGGCGACCGGCATCGCTGGCGTGCGCAAAGTGACGAACAATCTGGCCGTCGGCCCCGGCAAGTAACCCGGCGTCATCACTGGCACTTACCGCTGGTGCAAGCCTTGCCGGCGCCGCACGCGCTGCCGTCCGGGAACGCGAGGTGCCAGCAGCCGTTGTGGCCGGCGTCGCAGCGGTCGGCGGTGCACGGGTCGCCGTCGTCGCAGTCGCCCCACGACTTGCCGAGGCACGGGCCGCTGGCGGCACACGAACTGTTGAACCACGGGTCGGTGAAGGTGAAGCCGGTGGAGTTGCCTTGGCAGGCGAGGCCCAGCGGCGTCGCGAGGCATTGGCCCAGTCCGAGCGTTGCCGCGGCCTGCACAACGGCGTTGCCCCAGCGGTCCAGCCGCAGCGCACCCGGACCGAGCCAGGCGACGCCGCCATCGGGCAGCCCCGTCAGCGGCCGCATCCAAGCGTCGGCGAACGGGCGCTGCCAGGCGATGGCGCCTTGGGCGTCCAACTTCGTCAGCACAACGTGCGCCTGATCTGTCTGTAACCACTGCACAAACAGTCCGCCGTCCGTCGCCGCCGCAAACGTCAGCTGGTCGGAGTCGGCCGGCTGCGCATCGCCAAACGTCGTCTGCCAGAGCAGGTTGCCGGCGTCATCTGCGACAACAACCGTCGGCGTCCGCTCCAGACTCAGGCCGATAAAGGCAAAGCCTTTCAGGAGCTTCTGCGCGCCCTGGATCGCCAGCGTCGTCTCCAGCGTCGTTTGCCAGACCACCGCGCCGGCCGGGTCCACGACGCCCAGCCACGGCTTGCCGACGTACCAGCCCAGCCCCGGCACCGCCTGCATCCCCAGCGAACCGGCGATCCGCAGGCCGCCAGGGTCCACCGCCAGCGCCACCGGGATGTTCGTCGGGTCCAGCGCCAGCGCGACTTGCGATTGCAGCACGCCCGCCGGGTCAAAGCGCAGCAGCGTCGGCGTCGCGTCGGTCGCCAGCACCGCGAAGTCCGTCGGCGTCTGGACCATGGCGAACGGCCAGCCGATGGCGGCCAGCGGCCCATTCCACGCCGTCGGCAGCAGCTGCTTGCCGGTGAAGTCCCAGCGCAGCAGGTTCGCCGGCGAGTATTGCCCCACGCCGACCAAGCCCGTCGCCGTAGCGATGACGACCGGCGGCGGGCTGAACCAAGGCTTGACGTTGCCCAGCCCATGCGTGACCGCGCAGCCGCCGGCCATGCACACGCTGCCGCAGCCGCCGTCGCCGCAGCTGGTGCCGTCGGGGAGCGGCGCGGACTGGCACTGGCCGCTGGCCGCGTCGCACACGCCGGGGTCGCAGCTGGACTTGGCGCAGTTCAGGGCGGTGTGGCTGCAGCCGGTCGCGGTGCAGGCGTCGGTTGTGCAGGCGTCGCCGTCGTCGCAGCTGGCGTTGGCCGTCGCCGCCGCGTCGCATGTGCCCCACTTGGTGCAGGTGCCAGGTACGCCGCAGGCCGCGATGCAGGACGTGCCAGCCGCGATTGCCTGGGCGCCGCAGCCGGCGGTCGGCGAGAACGTGGCGAGTTGGCACGCCGCAGTTGGACAGTCGGCCAAGGACGCCGGGCCGTCGTGCCAGCAGCCGCCGTGCGCGGCGTCGCAGCGGTCCATCGTGCCGGGGATGCCGTCGTCGCAGGCGGTGGCGGGCAGGGCGAGGCACGCGCCGGACGCGGCGCAGGACGCATTGCCCCAGGCGTCCAGGATGTACAGGCCAGCGCTGCCGGCGAGCGCGATGTGATTTGCCGCGGCGGCGGTGGCATAAACGGCAAACCACGGCGGCTGCGGTGGCCACGGGCTGTGCGCGCCGCCGTTGGCATCCCACGCGTCCCAGGCATAGTCCCCGGCGAACAGCAAGCCAGAGCCCGCGGGCGCCCAGGCAAAATCGGTGACAAACGGTCCGTTGGGCGCCGACTGCTGCAGCACCACGCCGTCCGCGCTGATGTGCACCAGCGTCAACTCGTCGCCATCGGGCGTCACGAGCACGAAGCCGTCGCTGACCGTCAGCAGCCGCAGGCAGCCCGCGGGATTCTGGTTGTTGCCCAAAGCGCACGAGCCCGCACTGGGAATTTGCCAAACCAGCTGGCCCAACGCGTCGACCGCGCGCACGGCCACCGTTTGCTTCGCATCCACGCCCGCGAGCACAAAACCGCCGGGGCGGGCGACGGCGGCGAGGACGGCGAAATCGGGATAGCTCAGCGTCCATTCCGGTGCACCGGCATCGTCGTAGTGCGCGGCGAGGCCAGTTGTCGTCACGGGTCCCTGCCACTGCAACGGCGCGCCGCCTTGCCAGCCGGCCGCGAACCAGCCATCGGCATCGCGGACGACAGTGCTCCACGCCGAATCCGTCGCGTCTTTGGCCAGCGCTTGCCATTGCAGCTTGTCCGCCGCGTCAAACTTCACGAGGCTCGCCGTTGCGCTCACGGCCCCCGCCAGCGCGACGCCGCTTGGGTCCGCCGCGACGGCGCGGATGGTCTGGCCAGCCAGCGCGCCGCCGGATTGCCCGCCGGTCGCTTCGCCGTCGCTGCCGACCCGCCGATAGCATGCGAAGCCGGTGACGACATAGCCGCCGCTCCAGGCCGCGAGTTGGCCGCCGCCACAATCGGCGCCGCTGCCGCCGCTGTAGACGTGCAAGCCGAGGCCGGAGACCTCGATGCACCGGCCTTGCGTGCACGTGCTGGCGGCGCCGCAGGAGTCGCCGCAGGTGGCGCCGTCCGGGACCGCGGCGTGCTGGCAGCCGGCGGCGAAGTCGCAGCTGTCGGTTGTGCACGGATTGCCGTCGTCGCAGCTGTTCGGCTTGGCGCCGCTGCACGTCGTGCCGCTGCAGGTGCCTGGGCCCTGGCACGGCGTGGCCATGGCGCAGGACCCGCTGGCGGCGGTGTGCGTGCAGCCGCTGGCGTTGCAGCCGTCGAGCGTGCAGCTGTTGCCGTCGTCGCACGCGCTGCTCACCGTGTGCGTGCAGCCGAGCGCCGCCGCGCACGCGTCCACCGTACACGCGAGGCCGTCGTCGCACGCCAACATCGCGCCGGCTAAACAGACGGCGCCGGCGCAGTGGTCGCCCGCGGTGCAGAGGTCGCCGTCGCTGCAGCTCCCGACCACCGTGCCGGGCTCGCAGCCGCCCGTGGCGTTGCAGTGGTCGCCGGCGGTGCAGGCGTTCTGGTCGGCGTCGCACGGGCTGCCGGCTTGGGGGAGGTGGACGCAGCCCTGCGCTGGTTCGCAGACCTCGGCGGTGCAGGGGTTGAGGTCGGAATCGCATGCCAGCTGTGTGTGCGTACAGCCGCTGGCGCCGCACGCGTCGGTGGTGCAGGGGTTGCCGTCGTCGCAGGCCCACTTGTAGCTGCACTTGCCGGTGCTGCCGTCGCACGTCGCGGTTTGGCACAGCTTGGCCGGGCACGCGCTGGCGCCGTCGGTGGTGCCGTCGCAGTCGTCGTCCTGGCCGTTGCAGACCTCGGCGCTCGCCGCCTGCGCGTCGCAGCCTGTCAGCCCGCTGGGCTGGCAAGTGCGGTTGCCATGGCAGGTGCCAAACGCGTTCGTGCTCGCGCAAACTGTGGATGCGCCAGTGGCTTTGGCGTGGCTCGAGCAGCCGCACTGGCCGTCGGTCTTGACGCATTGGTTGCCGGTGCCGTTGGTGCCTTTGGCGCTCTTGAGGCAGGCGAAGCCGGCGGGGCATTCGCTGTCGGCGCCGCCTGGGCATGTGCCGCCGCAGAACTGGCCGGCGTTGCCGTAGGAGAGGCAGAGTCCGGTCGGGTCGCCGGGTGAGCCGCATTGCGCGTCGGCGGTGCACGGGTCGCACGCGTGGAGCAAACGCGGGACGCAGACCAACGGCGCACCGCTGGCCGGCGACAAGCTGGCGCAGGTCCAGCCGCTGGGACAGCAGCCTGATGTGCAGGCAATCGTGCACATTTTGCCCGCTGGCGTGTCGATGCATGCACCGGATGCACAGTCGTCGTCGGCCACGCACGGCGCGATTTCGTCCACGCCAGCAGGCGCGGCGGCATCGCACGGCGCGGCGGCATCGGTCGGCAGATCGGGCTGGACGTCCGGCGCGCTGTCCGCAGTTGGCGCGTCTGCCGCGTCCGCCACGTCGTCAAGCGCCGCGTCCGGCAGCGCGGCGTCCGCGGCTTCCACGG
Organism: uncultured Myxococcales bacterium; assembly: GCA_903869075.1. Taxonomy (GTDB): domain Bacteria; phylum Myxococcota_A; class UBA9042; order UBA9042; family UBA9042; genus CAIYBN01. The sequence goes on from CAIPXZ010000414.1 coordinate 6,435, forward strand.
CGGCGTCGGCGGCAGGCGCAGCGTTGGGGCCGCAGCCACCGCTCAGCACCGCGACGGCGGCGAGCAGGTAGCTCCGCGACCTCGGCATCCCAGCTGCCACGTGCGCACCTCGCGGAAAATCCAGCGGAGTCGCACGCCGCGGCCCGTCCAAGCCAGTCTGAGGCGCCGACCGCTGCGGGTCAAGCACGGCCGCGGACCGAGCCGCTCGCTCAATCCCCGGTCCCATCCGCCGCGTCGCTGCCCTTGGCGTCGACGTCAGTGAGGCACGTGAGCGTGACTTCAGTTTGCGACGTCACGCTGCAGGTCAGGGTGCCGCAGTGGTCGCCCTCGCCGGTGTCGCCCCAGTCGTCGTACCCGATGAGCTTGCCGCTGCTGTCGAACCGCCAGTCCTCGCTTTGCCACTCACCCCAGCCGTTGATGTGGTGCCCGCCTTCGGCACACGTGCTGACGTACATCGGACCCCACGCGACGCACGCGTACTTGCCGAGAAACTTCACGGGATCGCTGGGGAACGTGACGGCCGGCCGGTCACAGGTGGCGGGCGCGTTGCAGCCGCTGGCGACCAGCAGCAAGATCGCGTGGGGCATCAGCCTGAATGCGCATCGCGACCGTCGGTCGGCTGAGCCCGCTGCCCGCATCCAGCCCCCACCAGCGCTGGGCTGAACCGCGCCGCGCCGTGCAACCAGCATACCGGGTCCAGTGCGCCAAGCAAGGCCACCGCCGCGGCGACACTGCTGCAGATTCAGCTGTTCCGGCGCGCGCCCGGGCCGCAGCCTGGCGGTCACCGCGCCGTCGCTGTCACGACGACGGGCAGGGCATTCGCCGGCGGCATGCCCTGCGGAAAGCGGGCGTAGTGCCGCATCGTCCACCAGTCGCCGGCGTCAAACGCCAGCGTGCTCGAGGCAGAGACGCCTTCCGCGATGGCCAGCCCCGTGGTCGACAGGACCCAGACCGGCGCGGTGATCACGAGAAAAAAGCCATGCGTCACCGTGCTCAGCGTACCGCCTACGCCCACGCCAATGATGGTGCCGAGGTTGGAGTCGCGCTCCAGCACCACCTCGACGTACGCGATGTCGTGCAGCGCGACCTTGTGCGGCGTCCCACCTCGGTTGAGCCACAGCCCATCGGCGGCGATCGCCTGCAGCTCGCCGTGCAGTTCATGGCCGTCGAAGCCGTAGACGACCGCCTGATGGCCCCACACCCGCGGCTCATCGCTCACCACAGACTCGCCCCGCAGCGGCGGCGGCGGCCCCACGTCGTCCAACCGCGGATGCGACACCACGGACGCACACGCGATGGCCAGGCTCGCCAGCAACAGCAACGGCAGCTTCATCGCTTGGGCCTCATGCGGCTTTGCCAGAACACCGCTTCCATGCCGGGCTCCAGCTGGCCGTAGGTCGGCGCCAGCGCGCGCAGCATCGGCGCCGGACTCGCGACAAGTTGCAGCAGTTTGAGCGGGTTGCGCTCGGACAGCCACTCCTGCCGCAGCCACTCGATGTAGTAGCCGCGGCTCTCCAGAAACAGCTCGCTCGGACCGGGCGGCAGCACAAACGCCAGGCGCAGCGCGTCGCCCGGCAGCGTCCGCAGCCGTTCGCCGTCAGCGGTGCGCAACAACGCCAGCGCCTCGGGATCCGGCACGCCGTCGCGGGTCACCTGCTGCACGTCCAGCGCCACCGGCGTCACCGCGCGCGTCACCGTCGCCAGCGCCACCTGGTCGATCTTCCAATAGCCGCGCGTGCCGTTCAGCCGGACCTGCAGCGGCCCGTCGGCGACGTCGTCGGGCAGCTGCAGCAGCTGCACCTCGCGGGCGATCGGGCCAATTTCGCTGGCACTGCCGACGTCCTGCCAGCCGCGCTCGGTCAGCACCTGCACGCGCAACGCCGCGAATTCACCGGAAAAACTGTCCAGCGCGCGCTTCGGCCGCGGGTCGCCGTCGTCCAGCCGCATCAGCCAGTCACCGGCGTCGTCGGCCATCCATGCGAGCACTTGGTAGAACAAAAACGTGTTCAGCAGTGTGTTGCGCGTCGCCAGCAGCAGCCCGCTCGAACCCTGCGGATGCGGCAGCTGCAGCGTCAGCGTCTCGCGGCTCGCCAGGTCGTGGCCATCGGTGCGGGACGACCACTCGTCGCCGTCAAACGCCAGCAGCTGCGGCAGGCAATCGCCGTTCGCCGCCTGGCAAGCCAGCGGCGCTTGCAGACCGCGCACCGCGACAAACCCCGCGGGCGTTTGCAGCACGCGCTCGCCGGGCAGGTGCGGCAGCGCCAACAGCCGCACGCGATCGGTCAGGTGCGTCTCCAGCGCTTCATTGCGCATCGTCAGGGCGAACGGCCCCGGCGGCGGGTCCGCGGTCCACAGCGCGTCCAGGTCGGTCGCTTCCAAGCTCTTGGAAATGCTGGCGGAAAAGCCTTCGGCGACCGGGCTGGCGTCGCCGTCGAGGTAGAAAGTTGGGCAGCTGCCAAAGCACGCCTTGGGGTTGGTCAGGCACGCCAACGTGATGACGGTCGAGAGGCCGCCGACCACGCCGAGGACGACGAGCGGCGCGCTGATGACCTCGTCGACGCGGTTGGTCTCCAGCAGCGCGATGTCGGCGAAAGCCACGTGCAGGTGACCGACGGCAATGCCCGCCCGCTGCGCGTTGTAATGCGTGCCAAAGCCCGCGACTTCGCTGTGCTTCTTGTCGACTTGCCAGCGCTCCAGCACCACCAGCCCGCCGTCGCGCAGGTGGCAGCGCACATAGGGCGTCGCTTTCAGCTTGTCCGCATCGGCGACCTCCGTCAGCTGCGCTTGCCACTCCGGGTGGTTGCACGCGGTCGCCGCCAGCAGCGCCAGCACCAGCAACGCGCGTGGCAGGTTGGTCGGCAAGGTGACGCGCAACGGCTGCCTCCGCGGAACTGACGCACGTGGGACGCGCGGCGGCAGCACCGGACCGCCCTGCGCCGCACCACGTCCAGCATGTGACCGTCCACCGCGCCCGTCAAGGTGCCCCGGCGAAGAGAACCGCGGCATTTCCAGCGGTTCAGGCATGGGCTGGCTGCGAACGGCGACCGTTGGGCGAGACAACGGCCGAAAGCCGTGCGAAACTGCCACGCAGCGGAGGTTCCCATGCGCTGGTCTTGGCTGTTGCTCGCTGCATTTTTCCTCGGTTGCGGGAGCTCGCCCGCGGCCCAAGTCGCCGCTGACGCCGCTGGCGCGGATGCGTGCGGTCCAACGCTGGATGCAAGTGAACTGCCGGCGGAGTCAAGCGTCACGCTTGCGACGTGCGCGGCGGCGACCTTCAAGCTCCAGTCCGGCGGCGGTTCGCTGACGACGGTGGACGCGACGCACACGACCTGGACACTCGGCAAGGCGCCCGTCGTCAACGCGGTCCAAGGCTGCGATGCTGCCGGCAACTGCACCCCGCCGATCTGGCAAGGTAGCATCCGCGCCACGCTCGCCAAGCCGTACGCCACTGAATCCTTTGGCGATGTCAACGAATTCCTGACCGCGCAGAACAACACCGGCTCGACCGAAGACTGCGCGTTCGCTGCCAACGGCAAGCTGACCATGGGCGTGCCGGGCGGCCTGATCCAGCTGGGGCCCGACGGCAAGTCGTCGGCGCTGAAGCTGACCGGCGACCCGCTCGTCGCGCCGCTCGGGCTGTTCTACGACCCCGCCGGCACGCTGTGGGTCGCCGACAGCAAAGGTCCGGCGTTGCGCAGCGTCTCGCCGGCGGGCGAGGTGACGACGGTCGTGACGAGCGACGGCACGCAAAACCTCGCGATGCCCAACGATGTCGCGACGATCGACGGCAAGAACGTCTACTTCACCGACTCCTGCTTGGGCGAGGTGCTCTTCGTCAAGGACGGCAAGGTCATCGACGTCGCCAAATTCGACCTCGTCACCGAAGGCGGCGGCAACGGCGTCGCCATCGACCCCGACGGCAAGTCGCTGTGGGTAACTACTGAAAACACTGGGCTTTTGTGCGGGTCCAAGGGCGTCGGCGTCGAAGCGCCGATCTCCGGCCTTTACCGCTTTGAGCTGACGCCGACAGGCTTCGGCAAGCGCACGGCCATCGCCGTCAACCAAGGCCTGTTCGGCGACGGCTTGACGTTCGATGCCGAGGGCAACCTCTACGTCATCTTCGACCAGGAAGCCAACTTTGCCCTGACGGAATCAACGGTTTGGGTGCTGGCCAAGGGCGACACGCAGCTCGTGAAGTTCCTGACCGCCACCGACCGCGTCTTCGCCAACCCCGTCTTCGGCAAGGGCGCGTTCGGCGAGACGCAGCTCTACCTCGCGCTCCTCGCCGTGCCAGCCTTCACCGACCCAAGCGCGCGCGGCTTGATGCGTTTCGACATCGGCATCAAGGGGTTGTGACGGCGGGGTGAGCGGCGTTCCCCCCTCCTTCTGGCGCGCGCGCGGGTGTCAGCCCCTGTGTCTGGCAGCGTCGCCGGTGCCGTGGATTGACCCAGCCAAAGTTGCCATGCCTCGCCCAGACGCGGTGGACGGTGCCAGTCCGTCGGACTGCAGGTGCCGCGCCGCACCCAGCCACGCTACGGCACGCAAACCGTACCCGGCGCCGACACGTGCACAAGCTTCACCGGCCCGCCGCTGCCTGTCGCCGTCGCAAACAGCGCGCTGCCGTCCGCCACCGACGCCAGCCAAATCGCGCCGTTGCCCAGCGCGCTGCCCGGCGCTGTCAGGTCACCGGTCAGCACGCCGTCCGCGGTCACCTGCTGCACATGCATCACCGCCTGCGCCGAGCCGCCGTCCGTCCATCCCGCGAGCCGCGCGCCCGTGCCTTCGGGTGCCAGCCACGCGCCCATGAGCGCCAGTGATTTCTGCCACACGACCGCGCCGGCGTCGTTCAGGCGGAACACAATCGCACCGGGCAGCTTGTCGCCACTTTTTTGATAATCCATCGTGGCCATCGCCCCGAGAAAGCCGTCGGGCAGGGCGAGAATTCCCGTCGGCGAATCGTTTGTCGGCGCCGGCAGCACCGGCACGTCCACTTGGACCACGCCCGCCGCGTCGAGCCGCACAAAACGCGCGTCGGTCAGGCCATCCGCCGTGGCCTGGGACGTCAGAATGCCGATGCTGCCCGCGTGCGCTGCCGGGAATATCTGATAGCCGTAGTTGCCCACCTCGCCCAAATCGGTCTTGCCCAGCAGCGCGCCGGCGGCGTCCACGCGCGCGACGAACGCGTTCCAGGCGTTGACGAGCGCGGGCTGGAACGAACCCGTCACCACCGCACCGCCTTCGGGTCGGAGCGCCAGCCGCACGTTCCCCGCGAACGACACCGGAATCTCCGTTGTCTGTGCCAGCTTGCCCGTCGCGTCCAGATGCCAGAGGGCCGCCTTGCCGTCCGGCCACTGACCCGCCGGCACATTGCCCGCCACCAACACGCTCCCGTCCGCCAGCCCGCGCACATCGGACGCGTAGCCCGCCGCCACGTTGGCGTTGTCCCACAGCACCTGGCCAGCGGCGTCGACGTGAATCACCCGCACAATCGCCTGGTTCAGCACCGTGTGCGCGATAACGTACGAGCCATCCGCCAGCCGCGTCAGCGCGCCGTCGAGCCCCGACTCCGGCTTGGGCAGCGTCACGGTCCAGCCTGTCGCGCCGCTGTCGACGCAGATCCCGGCGTTGCATGCGCCGCCGAGGCTGCAGGCGACGCCGCTCGTGCACGCGCCGACGATGGGCGCGGTGTGGCAGCCGCTGGCTTTCAAGCACGTCTCGGCGGTGCAGGCGTTGCCGTCGTCGCAGTTGACGGTCGTGCCGGTGCAGGTGCCGGGACCGGTGCACGTGTCGCCGCTGGTGCAGGCGTCGCCGTCGTCGCAGGCGCTGCCCGTGGGCGCGACCTGCGGGTCGCAAATTCCGACCAGCTTGCAGTGACCTTGCACGCACGCCGGCGTGCCGTCCTCCGGGCAGTTGATGCCGCAGGCAAAGCCGCCGCCGCACCAGCCGACGGCGACCTGGCTGAGCGCGTTGGCGCCGGTCGGGGTCTGGTCGCCGGCCAAGGCGAAGGGGCAGCTGCCGCCGCAGCCGACGAACGCGTCGACGGTTGTGCAGTCACTGGCGGTGCCGCAGGCGTCAAAAGGCGTGACGGCGGCGGCGAGCGCGACGGGCAATTCGGTCTGGATGGCGCTGCACGACTGGCAGCCGCTGGGTGTGGTGAATTCGCCCGCCGTGCAGCCCGTCGAGCAGTTCGGGCTCAGGCAGAAGTCCGTGTAGTAACAGCTGAATGCGCCGCCGGTGCAGTCGCACACGTACGACGCGCTGCACTGCCCGCAGCAGCATTCCGTGCCGTAGCTGCAGTGCAAACCGCCGGTGCACGCGGTGCCGCTGGCGCCAAACGCTGGCTGTTCGGCGGGACAGGTCGTCCACGCGTAGGCGTCGCCGGTGTCCTGGCTGATGTCGCCGCTGTCCTTCACGTCCGGTCCGGCGTCGTGGGAGATGGAGCACGGCTCCTGGCTGCCGCACTCCCAGCCGCTCTTGCTGCACGAGCAGACGGTGGCGTAGTCGCAGCAGCCGGGGACCGGGCAGAACATGTCGTAAACGCACCAGTCCTGGTTTGTGCAGGCGCTGCCGATCGCCGGTTTGGCGGCGGGGCAGCCGAAATTGGCGACGTCGCTGAGGGTGCCGTCCTGGACGGAAGCGTCGCCGGCGTCGCTGGTTTCCGTTCCCGCGCTGGCGCAGCCGGCGAGGACCGCGACGCTCACGAGCCACATTTTGCGCGTCCTGAACCGGCGCAACGCCAGCGCCGCGAGGCTTGCTGCGAGCGCCAACCAGCCGCTGCTGCTCGTGTTTCCCGCGGTGCAGCCGCTCGACCGGCTCGGCGCGGGCGTGTCGCTGCTGGTGCCGCTGACGTCGTCGCTCAAGCTGCCGGCGTCAAAGCTGCTGCCGGGCTTGCAGATGACCGTCGCCGGCGAGACGCGTCCGGTTGTGTCGATCGCCTCGACTTGCCAGCAGCCGTTGCCGATCGGCGGACTGACGCCTTCCGAGGCGTACCACGCTTTGGGCGTGCAGCTCGTCGCCGAGACGACGGGAAATTCGCCATCGCTCATGCGCACAATCCACGCGGCGGGCGCGGCGTCTGTGGTCAAGGTGCGCCACATCGCGCCGCCGGTGTCAAAGCAGTAGGGCGCATAAACCGAGAGCTCGCAGGTACTTGTCGCCGGCTTGACCTGCGCGTTCTCGACAAAACCGCTGATCTGCGGCGCCACCGGCACGCTCACATCCGGTCCGGCGCCAGTGTCAAAGGCGATCGTCGCGTCAAACGGCAGATAGCTCGGCTGGTCCTTCACGCCCGGATACGCCACATGCACGACGTGATGCGTGTGCGGCGCCAGCGGCTGCGCCAGCTTGAACTGCATCGCCACGGACGGATCGCCGGAAGTGGAATGCGACAGCTCCAAGCCATCCAGCGTCACCGCCCACGGCTCCGCGCTAAAGCCGCCCGCCATCACGCGAATTCCCAGCCACAGCGTCACGTTTGTCGGCACGTCCTTGGCGCCGTCCGCCGGAATGCTCCAGTCCAGCCCCGCCACCGGCGCGATGCAGCTCGCCCGCGCGGGCGCGGACGGCAGCGTGCCCGCGAGCACCACAAGCAACACCAGTAACCGCAGGAAATGTGCCATGTTGGACCCTCGTCGGTGCGCAGACAGCCCGGGACGAGCCGCGCGCTTGCCACCGATACTCTCCAGTGCAAGCAAGAAACGTGCCACTTGGCGGCGCCGGCGCAAGTGTCACTCCGGACACGGCAACGTCCGCGCGCCGGTGCCGGGCCGCCGCGCCATTGTGGTGGAAATCTCGACATGAAGTGGAAAATCCCACACCGGTGGCGCATGGCGCATCAGCACGGGCACATGCCCTCGGCGTCGTCCTGCCAGCGCTCGCTCTGCTGCAAGTCCGCCTGCAGCCAGCCGTCCGGCGTCAGCAACTCCCAGCGACCGTCGCCGTCCAGGTCCGCCGCGCCGCGGACCTCGTCCGGTGAAAAGCGAAGCTTCGACCCCAGCGCCTCGATCGCCACGCTGTCCGGCTGCCCAAGCCGCGGCAGCACCGACAAGCCCGCCAGCAACACGAGCGCGAGGAGGAGGCGCGGGGTCATGCGGATCTCCGGCGGCGCAGGCCACACGCGGCGAGTCTGCGCGGATTGGCGGGACGGTCAAGCGGCGAAGGCAGCTACGGCGCCGCCTGGCAAAAGCCGTTCGTGCAGTCCGCCCACGACTCGGCCGTGCCGCTGCACGCCGCGCCGCCCCAGGTCGTCTTGCACATGGCCTTGCCGCACTGCGCGGTCCACGGGTCGAGCCAGTGACGCAGCGTGGCGGTGCTGACGGACTTGTTCACCGCGACCTTGCAGCTGCTGCCGCCGAGGCCGCAGACAAGCGGGCTGAGCTGGCAGTCGAGGTAGTCGCCGCACGGCTGCCATCCCGGCAAGCGCGCGTTCCACGCGGCCTGGAGGTCGGCGCAGCTGCCGGTGCATTGCGCCGCGCCGGCGACGGTGCTGCAACTCAGGCCGGTGCCGCACGGCGCGGACTGCCAGCAGCCGGCTTGGCACAGCTGGAAGGCGCTGGTGTCGGTGGCGGAGCACGCCTCGGGCATCCCGGCGCCACAGGCGGCACAGCCGCACGGGTCGCTGCACGCGTCGCCGCAGGCGTGGACGGGTCCGGGCGCGCCGCTGCACTGGGCGCCGCCGCGGCCGACGACGCGCGTCACGGCGGGAATCGCTGCAAAATCGCAGATCTGCTGCCACGCCGCGTCGCTGATCGTGCCGGCGCCGGCGAGGTCAAGGACGCACGCCAGCTCCTCCGCGGCGCAGCGGCTTGTGGCGTCCGGATTGCCGCACTTCATGCCGGTGATGTTCGGCAAGTTGGGCGGTGTCCCCCAGCTGATGCACGCCTCCCACTGCGTGAATCCCAGCGGATTATCTTGTGAAAACAGGACTTTGTCTGGATCGCACGCCACGCCTTGCTGGGCGACCGAGCCGTGCGCCGCCCACAGCGCGCACAGGCCGACGACGCTCTCGCCGCTGCACGTCGTCCACGCGGTCTTGTCTTTGGGCGCTTCCTGGGTGCCGCAGAGGCCGGAATCGACGCAGACGCCCGGCGCGGTGCATTGGCCCGGCGGATGCATGCAATAGCTGCCGGGGCACGCGGCGTCGGTTGTGCATTCCGGCAAGTGGCAGGCGGTGCCGGCACAAAGCGTGCCGCTGGGGCAGGTCGCGCTGCCGGGGCTGCTGCAGCTCAGGCCATTGCAGCACTGCGGGTTGTAGCCGAGGTCGGCGCAGGTCAGCGTCTTGTACGTGGCGTACGTCGTCAGGCTCGTGCAGACCTGCGGCGCGGCGCATGGGAAGTCGATCTCCATCACCCCGTTTGGACATGGATTTTCTGCCGCATCGCCGGTATCTGGCCAGGTCTTGGCGACGTCGGGCGCGTCCACGGCGATGGTGTCTGGCGCGTCCACGGCGACGGCGTCGGGCGCGTCGGCGCTGGCGTCAGCGGGGCCGGATCCACCACCGCCTTTGCCGCAGCCGCAACACAGCACAATCAGGGCGAGCCAGCGCATGAGCCACTCCCGGCGCGTCGACGTGGCGACGTGTGGCGAGTCTACGCGCATTGCGGACGGACACCAGCAGCAGCCAAACGAACGCGGTACCGGTCCCGAGGCCGCGCGCGCAAGCCGGCAACGCCGAAATTTCTGCGCGCCTACAGCGCGTCACCTATCTTCACCGTGTACCGCGTGCCGAGGGAGGACGATGAACGCCGGATTGACCGCAGAAGACGCAGCGCGCCGGCTCGCCGCGCAGGGCCGCAACGAAATCCAGCGCGAGGAGGCGACCGCGCCGTGGCGCCTGTTCGTGGAACAGTTTGCCAGCCCGGTCATCTGGTTGCTGCTCGGCGCCTGCGTCCTCTCGGCGGTGCTGGGTGAGATCGCTGACGCCATCGCCATTGGCACCATCGTCGTGCTGAACGCGCTCGTCGGTTTTTTCCAGGAATTTCGCGCTGAACGGGCCGTGCTGGCGTTGCGCTCGATGACCGCGCCACGCGCCCGGGTGCTGCGCGACGGCCATGTGCAGCTGGTGCCGGCGGTCGAAGTCGTCGTCGGCGATGTGCTGGTGCTCGAAGCGGGCGACATCGTTGCGGCGGATGCGCACTTGCTGGAGGCCAACCGCCTGCAGGCCAATGAAGCGGCGCTGACCGGTGAGAGCGCGCCGAGCGAGAAATCCACAGCGCTGACGCCGGAAAACGCGCCGCTGGCGGAGCGCCACAATGCCGTCTTTATGGGCACGCACATCGCCAACGGCACGGGCAAGGCCGAGGTGACGGCGACGGCGATGGCGACAGAGCTGGGTAAAATCGCGGACTTGCTGGCGACGGCGCGAGGTGGCGAGACGCCGCTGCAGGCGCGCCTGGCGCGGGTGAGCAAGCTGCTGCTGTGGATTTGTCTCGGCATCGTCGCGGCGGTGGCGGCGCTTGGCCTGCTGCGCGGGATGGGGCTGTTCGCGGTGTTCCTGTCCGCGGTGTCGCTGGCGGTGGCGGCTGTGCCGGAAGGGCTGCCGGCGATTGTGACGATTGCGCTGGCGGTCGGCGTGCAGCGGATGGTGTCCCGCCACGTGCTTGTGCGCAAGCTGCCGGCGGTGGAGACGCTGGGCTGCGCAACGGTGATTTGCACAGACAAAACAGGGACTTTGACGACCGGTGTGATGGCCGTGCGCGCGCTGTGGGGGCCGAACGAACCGGAGCTGCTGGCGGCGGGCGCGGCGAACTGCGATGCGGAGCTGGCGGCCGACGGGCTGACCGGCATGGGCGACACGACGGAAGTGGCGATTTTGCTGGCGGCGGCGGCGCGTGGCGTCACGCGGGCGCAGATAGAGCAGGCGAATCCGCGTGTTGCCGTCAATCCGTTCGACTCCGAGCGCAAGTGCATGTCAGTGCTGCGGGGGGACGGCGTGCTGTACGTCAAGGGCGCCGTTGAGGTCGTCCTGGCGCGCTGCACGAGCGGCACGGACGGCGCGGCTGAGGCGAACGCGCAGCTGGCGGGGCGCGGACTGCGCGTGCTGGCGGTGGCGATTGGCAAGGGTGCGGCCGAGGAAGATCTGCAACTGCTCGGTTTGATTGGTATCGCCGATCCGCCGCGGCCGGAGGCGATCGAAGCGGTCAAGGCAGCGCGGGCGGCTGGCATCCGCACCGTGATGATTACCGGCGACCATCCGAGCACCGCGCTGGCCATCGCCCGCGAAATGGGCATCGTCGGTCCGGATGAGCCGCCCGACGCCTTCGTGCATGCGCGCGCCACGCCCGCGGACAAGCTGCGGATCGTCAGGAACTTGAAGGCCAAGGGCGCCATCGTCGCGATGACCGGCGACGGCGTATACTACGC
>CAIPXZ010000415.1 GCA_903869075.1 uncultured Myxococcales bacterium
GACGGCGTGCGGCGACGACGCGCTCAAAAGTACCGCTACGGGCGCGAACTCTGCCGATGCCAACCTGGACGCCGCGCTGAGCGACACGCAGCCGCAGGACGTCCGCTTGCCCGGCGATGCGACCGCGACCTTGACCGACGCCGCCGCCGACGCCACGCCCGCCAGCGATGCCACGCCGACCGCCGACGCGGTGGCAGACGCTACCCCGCCCGGCGCCGGTCCGCCCTACCCGATCGTCTTGGCCCACGGCTTTTTTGGCTTCAACGATTTTGCCGGCGCCGGTTTCTTGACGTACTTCTATCAAGTCAAACAGACGCTGGAAAATACCGGCGAGCACCTCGTGTTCACGCCGACGGTCGATCCGTTCGCGTCCTCGGACATCCGCGCCGCAGAATTGCTCAAGCAGATCGACGATATTTTGGTGCAGACCGGCAAGTCCAAGGTCGTGCTGGTCGGCCACTCGCAGGGCGGGTTGGATGTGCGGATTATCGCCCACGATCACCCGGAAAAAGTCGCGGCGGTGATGACTGTCGCGACGCCGCACCAGGGCTCGCCGGTCGCCGACGCGGTGCTGGTGCTGACGCCGGGGCCGATCTCCAAGGGCATCTTGGACGCGATGGGCAAGCTGCTGGGCGGGACAATCAACCCCAACGGCTCGACGGATAACTCCAGCGTTGTCGCGGCGTTGAGCCAGTTCTCGTCCAAGGTCATCCCGGGCTTCAACGCCGCCTACCCGGACGTGCCGGATATGCCGTACTGGTCGATCGCCGGACGTTCCGTGCTGGCGGGCGACGGCGGCGACTGCAGCGTCACAAACCCGCCGGCTTTTGTCTCGAAATGGCACAAGAACATCGACCCGTGCAACGCCACGCTCGTCGCTTTGACGCTGGCGATGGTCGGCCAGACCAACGATGGTCTGGTGCCGGTCACCTCCGCCAAGCACGGCGTCTTCCTGGGCTGCATTCCCGCCGACCACCTGGACGAGATTGGGCAGATCCTCGGCCAGCCGCCCGGGCTGGGCAATCCCTTTGACCACAAAGTGTTTTGGACCGGCCTGGTGCAGTGGCTGCGGGCCCAGGGCTATTGATTTAGCCCGCCGCCAGCAATTTCGCCAAGCGCGCCAGCACGCGCGTACGCCAACCCAGCTCGAGAATCAGGCTGACGAACAGCATTTTTCCAGTAAAACCGCTGTGTTCCAGCAGCAGCCGCGTGCCGGTCGGCGTGGGCGTCAACGCGTAGCGGATCGTTGAATTCAACTCAAAGTGCACGTCCTTCAACGCGTCCGCGAGCTGCGCGCTGTCCATGCCGGCGCAGCGCAGCGGCTTCTCGCCCGTCGCGCGCCCCTGCCACGTGTACGCGAGCGCCGTCTGCGGCTGCAGCTCCGTCACCTGACAAAAAGTCTGACCATCCCACCCGCGCTGCGGCGGCATCTGGAAGCGAAAGGCGTGGCCCAGCTCGGGCACGAAGTCGTTGGGCATCAGCCACTTCCCCAGCTCCGCGCTGTCGGTGAGCGCCGTCCACACGCGCGCGGGCGGGACCGGAAAGTTGCGGACGATGCGGATGGTTCTGGCCATGGTCTCCTCGCGCTGCTGTCGCCGCCGCAGGATGGCCAACGCCTCGGCGGGCGTCAAGGCGTGGCGCAGCGACGGCAGGCAGGTCACCGGCTGCTTGGAGCCTGCCACGTTGGCGAAGATCGCGCTGCTGTCGCCCGGCGTCGGGCACGGCGTGCCTTGCAAGCGCACTGCGTGTTGCGCCCGCCGATTCTGCCGCGTCCACACCGCCGGTCAAGCGCCGGTTTGTTGCGGGCGCCGCGCCGCGCCTGGGCAATGCCACTTCCGCCTTGCCAGCGCCCCGCCCACCGCGCCACACTCCGGCCACGCGCCGCGCCGGCGCTGCGGAATCACCGTGTCCCTCCTCGACTGGCTCGTCCTCGTCACCACAACGTTCGCCATCATCGGCTACGGCCTGTGGAAAACGCGCGTCGCCGCGACCTCGACCGCCGACTACCTCCACGGCGGCTACGTCGAAAACTGGCGCACAATCGGCCTGTCGGTCATGGCCACGCAGGCCAGCGCGATCAC
>CAIPXZ010000416.1 GCA_903869075.1 uncultured Myxococcales bacterium
CTCCGTCCGCGTGCCAAACGCCATCGCCGCGCTGTTGAAATCGCGCCGCGCCAGCCCGCATTTTTCGGCCAGCAGCGCGCGCCGCGACTTCCACGGATTCTCGCCCAACAGCGCCGGCGCCTCCGACGCGCCAATGCCCTGCATGCGCCACGCCAGCCAAGCGTCGGTGCCCTGCTCCAAGGTGATGCGCGTGTACGGCATTGTCGCCTCCCGTTGCGCGCCGAGCTTGGGCCGCGACGGTGCGTGTGACAAGATGGCCGCGCACGTTTTCCTGTGCGGAGTCCTGACATGGCCCAGCTCGTCTTCCTCCACGGCCTTGAATCCGGCCCGCATGGCAGCAAATTCAAAGCCTTGGCGGCGATGGGCCTCGGCCCGGTGCTCGCCCCGGATTGCACCGGTATCACCGAGCCCGCGGCGCGAATGCGAGTCATCGCGCCGGCTTTGGCGGAGCAGCGCAAGATGGTCATCGTCGGTTCGTCCTTTGGCGGGCTGATGGCGCTGCAGTACGTGGCAGCCCATCCGGAACACGTCGCGGCGTTGGTCCTGTGCGCACCGGCGGTCCAGCGCGCCATCCCGGGGTGGCTGCCGCCGCCGCTGAAACTGACGATTCCCGTGCGGGTTTTGCAGGGCGCACAGGATGCGCTCGTGCCGCTGGCCGCGGTGCAGGCCTACTGCGCCGCGAACGGGCTGCCGGTGACGGTCGTCGAGGATGACCACGCGCTGGCAGCGAGCCGGGAAGTGATGGCGGACCTGGTCCGCGAGGTTTGGCGTCTGATCTGAGGGATGCATCGCTCGGGACGCGCGCTGCCGATGGAACGGCCAAGTGAGCTGCGACTAGCGGAACCCCGCAGTCCGCCTCGCGTTTCCGCGCTTCAGAATCGCCTCCTCCTCCAGCGCCGCGACAACCGCCTCCGCCGTCACGCCATGGCCCAACATCGCCATCTGCCGCGCCACCGCCGCAAAATCGCCCGCCGCCAGCGTCGCCAACTTGTCTAGCCGCACCCGCAGCACGTCCTCCGGCGGCGTCGCGCACATCCGACTCAGCATCTGCCACCGCTGGTCCGCCGTCAGCGCATCAAACCGAATCTTCAGCGAAAACCGCCGCAGCGACGCGCGATCCAGGCTGTCGATCAGGTTCGTCGCGCACACAAACAGCCCGTCAAACGCCTCCATTTGCACAAGAAGTTCGTTGACGATCGCCACCTCCCACTGGCGCGTCGCGCCCGCACGGTCCTGCAGGAACGAGTCGGCTTCATCCAAAAACAGCAGCCGCTTCTCGTCGCGCGCCTGGCGGAACATCGCGGCGATCGCCTTCTCCGTCTCGCCGACAAACGCGCCCATCAGGTCCGACCCGCGCTTCTGCAGCACGCCGAGCCCCGTCGCCACCGCCAAGTGCTGCACAAACGCGGTCTTGCCCGTGCCCGGCGGACCGTACAGGCACAGCGTCCCGCGCGGATTCTTCGCCAGCGCCGCCGCCAGCCCGTTCACGTCGTGGCTCGCGTTCACAAGGCTCAGGTCGTACGGCCCACACGCCATCGTGCCGCCAGCGCGCCGCGCGCCCACGCGATCCAGCTGCGGCTCCAGCAGCCGATCCAGCGCCGCTTCCGCCGTTGCCTGGCTCTCCGTCTCCAGCATCCGCAGCGCGCGTGCCGCCCGTTCGACATGCGCGGGCGCGATCCGCTCGTCAAGCGAAGCGCGGTCCAGCCACGCCTCCCCCACCGGCAGCGCGCGCATGTGTTTGTCCAGCACCTGTCGCCGAATCGCCGCCGGCGGCGGACGCACTTCCACAACGATATCAAAGCGCCGAAGGTACGCCGGGTCGATCTGGTCAATCGCGTTGCTGATCCACACCGTCGGCACGGCGTGCGTCTCCAGCGCGCGGTTCATCCAGCCTTTACCGCCACTTGTGGCCTGCTCCATCCCCAGCAGCTCCGCCAGACCGCCGCCGCGTGGAAACACGTCCTCCGCCTCGTCAAACAGCACAAGCGAGCCCACTTTGTGCCTCAGAATCTGCTGCGACAGCGTCCAAGCCGCCAGCCGCCGCCCGCGGTTCAGCGCGTCGCCCTCGTCGTCGGCGACATTGACCTCATACAGCCGCGCGCCGATGGCGTGCGCCACAACGCGCGCCAGCTCCGTCTTGCCGGTACCCGGCGGACCGTGGATCAGCGCGTCAAAACCGACAGTGCGATCGCGGCACGCGGTCTTCAGCAGCGGCACCAGCAGCGCCAAATCCTGCGCCACGTGCGGAAAATCCGTGAGCACAAGCGTCGGCTCGGGCGCCGGGCTGAACAGGTGCGCGACGAGCTTGTCGACCTCCGCGTGCTCCTCCAGCATCACTTCGCCAAAACCTTCCAGCAGTTGCAGCACCTCCTCGTGCCGCCGCACCCGCCCGCGCTTGACAAGCCGCGTGGTCAGGAGCGGCGAGGATGGCCGCAGCGCCGCGCGCACCTCGGACACAGGCGCGTCCAGCGCCGTCGCCAGAATCGCCGTGACGTGCGACCACGCCAGCGGCGCGATCGGCCAAAAAGTCTCGTTCACGCCCTCAGTTGTCGCCATCATGACCGCGAGCGCCAGCACGTCGCGCTCCACCGTCGACAGCCCCAGCGCATCGCCGAGCAGCGTCACGTTCTGGAACAGCGGCCCGCTGCGCGCGGGCTTGTCCGGCTGCAGCGTGGCAAGGCGGGCTTTCAGCGCCGCGACCGTCAGCGCCGAGCCCTTGGCGCGCAACGGAAAGCCGACGAGGCGGCGCGTGTCGGGGTCGATGTCTTCCAGGATGGCGGCGCCACGCGCGGTGTGCGCGACGCCGGCGAGGACGAGGCGCGTGGTCCAGATGACGCATTGGCGCATGTGGTCGTTGGCTGCGGCTCGAGCTTCGGCCGCCTGATCGTCCAGATTGAGTTGGGCTTGCTGCGTGGGTGTCCGGGGCATGGTAGGTTCCTCCAGACGCAGGGTACGGTGAGAGTGCGACAGATATTGTCGCTTGCGCGGCGGCATGAGGCTTGACCCCAATGCGACACGCTTTGTCGCAGCGATGGCTATCCTCACGGCGTCGCCACCGAACGCGCGACTGAGTTCCCCGTGCCCAGACAACCAACCGCCAGCCAAATTCACGTCCTGCTGCTTGCCTACAGCGCGCATCCGCAAATCGGCTGGACGCCGCACTGGAAGTGGCAGGCCAACAAGCTGGCCTGCGCCAAACGCCTCTGCGCCGCCGGTCTCCTGAGCCGGCTGGCCACCACCGCCGCGCCGACGTACACCGTCACCGCGAGCGGCCGCGCCGTCTTGGGCCTCGACGCGCCCAAGCCAGTCAAGCGCCTCCGCCTCGCGGTCATAGATGGGCTCCACTGGCTCGGATTCGGCTGGCGAGACTGTGATATCAACATCGGTGAGGACCTGCCGGTCTTCTGGTTCGATCAAGAAACCGTCGACTTGTGCGACGCCCGCTTCACCATCAACGTGCGCGCCGGCGAAGGCCCGTGCCAGCATGGCGCACTGCAAATCCTGTTCAAGCGCCAGCTTTTTCCCTACGTGGCCCATGATCTCGGCTGGGAAGCCCTGGCACGGTACGTCAGCGAACGCGGCTATCCGACGATGTTTCAAGCGCACGACTCTGGCCAGCTGGTGTTCTGGCCGGACACGATGCCGGAGGACCTGGAGCCGATTCTGGCCCTGAAAGGCCAGACCTGCGTGTACCGGCACGAAGCGCAGATTCACGTGGTGCTGGTTACCGATGTGATGGCGGAGGAACTGAGCATCGCGTTTCGCCTCGAGCCGTCGCTGACCGACGGTTACCCGTGGAACTGGGATGCACCGGCGGAATTCAAGCCGTCGGCGGGGTGGCACAATCTGACGTGGACGCCCGGTGCGCTGCGCGACGTGGACCGCGACTGGTGCCTCGCCTTTGACCCGGCCATCGTGGCGACGGTCGTCGCGCTCAGCCTCAAGACCGCCAATGCCGGGTACGTCATCGCCGAGCTGAACCGGCTGCTGCTGGCCAACGACGGCCCGCTGGACGATTGGTGCATCTGACCGGCGTCCCGCCGCCATGCGACACTTCCTGTCGCAGCCCCGCCTATCCTTGTCCAATCGCCGCTCCACAGGCGCGCCGTAGGACGTCCGCATGGCCAAGAGACTCACAACCGCGCAAGCCCGCGTACTGCTGACCACCTACGCCGCCGGTCCCGACGACGGCTGGTGCCCGGACAAGGGCTGGGACCCCGGCAGCGCCAAGGTCGCCATCCGCCTCTGCAACGACGGCTTGCTGCTCAACAGCGGCACCGACGCCGCGCCGCGCTACTTCGTCACCGAAGCTGGCCGCAGCGCGCTCGGCGTCGATCTGACCAAGCCGCCCAAGCAGGTGAGCAAAGCCGCCAAGCGCGGCCTGGCGTGGCTGGGCTTCGAAGAAGACGCGTGCAAGGTCAGCGTCGGCCGCAACGCGCCGGTGCTGGCACTCAACGAAGGGACCGCGGACTTCCGCGGCTGCCGGTTCACGCTCAACGTCATCGACGGCGTGCAGCCCTACCAGACCGGCGCGCTGAAGGCGCTGGCCAACGAGCCGCTGGACGACGACCTGCTGTGGGACGCGCTGGCGCGGTTTGTCACCGAGCTGGGCTTCCCGTGCGTGACCGAGCGCGAGCGCGGCAACCACGTCGGGTTTTGGGCGGAAGAGGAATGAGACGCCATGCGACAACGGCTGTCGCATAGAGACACCTTTGCCATTCAACCGCACCGCGGAATACGGGACGAGGCGATCATGACGACAGTCGCGCAGCTAGCGTCGCTCCGGACACTCCAGGATCGCACGTGTATCTACCGGGAAAGATGGCTGATTTGCGTGGTGCTGGTGACCGACGTCACGGTCGACGAGCGGGGCGTCCGCTTCGTGTTCAAGCCCGTGCCGACGCCGGGTTTTGACCGGCGCCGCCTCGCGCCCGAACCGATGCGTGCCGGCGCGGCGTGGCAGACGCTGCATCAGACGCCGTTTTCGTTGGGCGCGACCTACGTCAGCTGGTTCCTGGCGATTGCGCCGGAGATCGTCGCGCAGCTCGTCGCGTTCGCGGCCACGGCGCCGAGCGACGAGGACGTCATGGATGAAATGCACCGGCTGGTCGCTGGTGCGGAGCACGCCGCGCCGGCCGACGAGAGCGTCAACTGACCCGCGCCCACCAAGGCACTTTCCGGAGTAAAATCATGGTCTCCAAACGCCGCAAACGCACCTTCGCCGCTGAAGCCAAGCGCGTAGCGCAAGCCGATCCGCGGCTCGGCGACGGCTATCCCCAGCTCGTTGTCTACCGGCGCCTCGGAACGGGGCAGCGGCGCTTCGTCACGTTCACGACCGATCCTGCGCAGGTGCGCGAGGCGCCCGACGGACCGTTTCGCCTGCTCGACCCGGATCCCGAGGCGGGCGACCGGCTGACACCGCTGCGTCAGGAGGCCGTGGCCAAGGCGGCGCTGGCGTGGCAGGCGCTGCTTGGTATGCGCGTGTTCGTGCTGCTGACGCCGTACGACTCGCCGACTTCACGCTAGGTTCTGTCACGGCATCGCATACCGCGCCGCCAGCTCCCGCGCGCTCTCCGCCAGCGCCGCACGCAGGTCCGCCGGACCCAGCACCTCGACGTACTCGCCAAAACTGCGCAGCCACGACCGCAGCTGCACGGTATCCGCCAGCGTCGCGCGCAGCAGCACATGTCCGTCGGCCCGCTCTTCCAGCTCCTGGCTCGCCGACAGCGGCGTCTCGCGGATGCGCACCGCCGCGTGCGGGTGAAACACCGCCTCCAGCAGCACGGTCCCGCCCGACAGCAGGAAATCGAACGAGCCGCTCTCAATCTCCGCGTCCAGCGAGAAGCCTTCCAGCGCGCGGCGCGGCTCGTCCTCGACCTCGACCGACTCCATCCGGTGCAGCACAAACTGCTTCAAGTCGTTGTAACTCCATAGCGTACAAAGCAAGTAGCCCACCGCGTCGCGCCACACAAGCGCCTGCGGATGCACCTGGTACATGCGGGCTTCCGTCTCGCCGCGCTTGCGGTAGCGGACGTTCAGGCGTTTCTCGGTCAGGAGCCCGGTCTGCACATTTTCCAGCACGTCCTGGGCGACCGCCGGCGGTAAAAGCGGCTGTCCCGGCGGTACCACGCGCACTTTGTCCGGCCAATGCGACAGCGCGTTGTGGTCCTGGCTGTCCAGCACCGCCTGCGCCCGCTGGAAGTGCGGCTCCAGGTAGCCGCGCGTCACCTCCGGCAGCAGCGCGCGCAGGTGCTCCGCGGCCATGCGAAATGCCAGCGCCGAGTGCACGTCCATCGCCGGCAGGTCGAACGCCGCCGCCGTCGACATCCACGACCAGCCGTAGGGCTTGTGCTGGTCGTCGCAGGTCACTGGAAAGACAGAGGAAAGCTTCACCAGGTCGCGTTCAATCGACCGCCGCGAGACTTCGTAGCCGGCGTTCGCCAGGACGTCCGCCAGCGTCGCCGCGTCGATCTTGCGCGGATAGCGCGGCAGGTGGCGCAGCATCATCCAGTGGCGGAGCACGGTGTCGGACATGGGGACTCCTCGGTGAAAACGGCGTCGGCAAGAGTGTTGTGCAAGCGCGGTCAGACGGCAAGCGCCGATGCGACAATATCTGTCGCAGGCCTGCCGCAAGCTTCTTGGCGAGAGGTTGCCGATGGCCGTGAGTATCCTGTCCCCCGTTCCCGCGCCGCTCGCGCCGCACCGCGGGCTGTGCCTGAGCGTCGGGCCGTGGCCGCGCGGCGAGCTGCATCGGCTCATCGCCGTGAGCGGCAAGAGCTTCACGGTCCTGCACAACGGCAAGCGGCAGCGTCATCCGCTGCCGGAGTGGCACGCGTGGCTGACGCAGCTGTTTCTGTCGGCGCCCGTGCACATCCAAGGCCACCGGATGCTGTCGCCGGGCGAGGCGCCGCTCGTCGCTGGGCTGCCGCCGGATCGCCGCATGGACCCGCGGGCGCGCCGCACGCGTGTGGAGCGGGCGCGCGGGGAGGTGCTCGGCAAGTACGCCATCACGTCGCTGCCCGAGCGGGATGGCCGGCTGGTGTTCTCGCTGGCGGGCGGGACGCGGGCGTGGGAGGTCGAGGTCTATCCCGACGGTCGCCAGCGCCCGTCGTGCCAGTGTCCAGATTTTGTCCACCACGGCTTTGAGGACCGCTTCGCCTGCAAGCACCTGCTGGCCGTGCTGCTGAGTCAACCGGCGCTGCGCTTTCAAGCGCTCGACTACTTTTTGTGAGGTCCTGCCATGGCGACGCCCCGTGTGACTGAATTGCGCCCGAATCCAGATGGTTACAGCTACGACGAGGTCAAGCCGCTGGCGCACTTGGCGCTGCAGACGGGCCTGTCGGTGCTGCTGCGCGGCCATCCGGGCGTCGGCAAGTCGACGCTGGCGCGCGAGCTGGCGGACGAGCTGAACCTGCCGCTGCACGACATTCGCCTCGCCCAGCGCGAGCCGGCGGAGCTGTGCGGCGTGCACTTTCCCGATCGCGAGCGGCAGACGCTGCAGCTGTTGCCGCCGGACTGGGTGCGCGCGGTGTGCGACGCGCCCGGCTTCGTGTTCCTGGACGAAATCAACGCCGCGGTGACGCGTCTGCATCAGGCAGCCGCCTACCAAATCGTGCTGGAGCGGCGTGTCGGGCCGTTTCGCTTCCATCCGGAGACGGTGGTGCTCGCGGCGGGCAACCTGGACGACGACAACGCGATCGTCTCGCCGCTGTCGTCCGCGCTCAACAACCGCTTTGTGCACCTGCGGTTGCGCGTCGATGCGGCGGCGTGGACGCGCTGGGCGGAGGCCGCGGGCTTGAATTCGTCGGTGCTCGGCTACATCAGCAGCCGCGGCAAATTCGGCGCGGAGATGCTGTACAGCCCGGATGGCGAAGACGCGTTTCCGACGCCGCGGTCGTGGGAGATGGCGAGCCGGCTGCTCGCGCACGCGGGCGAGGCCGATACGCGGCGTGTGGTGGCGGCGTGCGTGGGCATCCCGGCGGCGGAGAAATTCCACACCTGGCACAAGATGCAGCAGCGCATCGATCCGCGGCAGATTATCGAGCGCGGCAAGCCGATCGACTTCACGCGCATCGAGCCGTCCGAGGCGTACGCCATCGTCTGGGTGGTGTCGGACGACATCGTCAAGCGACGCACGCTGGCGGACAAATTCCTGCCGAATATCGCACGCTTTCTGGCGAGCGAGGGCCTGGACCCGGAGCTGCGGTTCATCTTTCTGCGGCGGCTGGACGCTGTGCCGGAGCTGTTCGCGCGCCTCAAAGCTGAGCCGGAGTTCCAAACGGTGGCAGGCGAGCTCGTCGACCTGCACATGGAGGCCATCGCGTGAAAGCTGCGCCCACCGTCGACATTTTGCGCAACGAGGCCCGCCGGCTCGCCGCGCTGCGTCTGGAACTGCTGGATTGTCATCCGTTTTGGGGGCATCTGCTGCTGCAGGTGCAGTTCGTCCCGGCGCTGTCGCTGCCGACGCTCGCGGCGACGGATTGCCGCAACCACATCTGGTACAACCCGAAATTCACGCACCATTTGGACTTTCGCCAGCTGGGGTTTGTGCTGGCGCACGAGATTGGCCACCACCTGTTTGAGAGCCTGGCGCGGCGCGAGGGGCGCAATCCGCACCTGTGGAACTGCGCGACGGACTACGCGATCAACCGGATGGTGGCGGCGATGGCGACCGATCGTGGGCCGCTTTACCGGCCGCCGGCGGGCAAGGTGCCGGGGCTGGGCGACGTGCGGCCGCTGCTGGACAAGCGGTTTGACGGCATGACGGCCGAGCAGATTTACGACCGGCTGTGGGCGGAGGCGCCGCCGACGGAACCGACGACGATCACGCTGGAGCTGCCGCGCGGGCCGGGCGCGGGCAAGGTCGCCGACCACCACGGCGGCATCGACGTGCATTTGCCGAACCGGCTGAGCGCGGCGGAGCGCGGCGCGCTGCTGGATCGGATCTCAGCCGCGGTCGATGCGCATCGGGCTTCGGAGCATGACGCCGAGCTGCCGCCGGGCGTGGAGCGGCTTGTCGACGGTCTGCTGCCGCCGTCGGTGCCGTGGCAGCGGCTGCTGGCGCGCTACGTCGGCGGCGTGCAGGCGCAAGCGGACTACAGCTACGCGCGGCCCAACCGCCGCTGGCTGCTGGAGGATTTGCTGGTGCCGGGGCTGCACAGCGAGGATCCCGGGCGCGTCGTCGTCGCGGTGGACACGTCCGGCTCGATCGGTCCCAAGCTGCTGCAGGCGATGGCCAGCGAGCTGGGGCGGCTGTGTACGCTGGTGCCGCAAGTCACCGTTCTGATTGCCGATGCGCAGGTCCACACCGAGGTGCCGATGCACCAGCTGCCGGCGTTCCTGCAGCGCCAGGTGTTCAAGGGCGGCGGCGGGACGAGCCACAAGCCGGTGTTCGAGTGGATCGCCCAGCGGCGGCTGCAGCCGGAGCTGTTCATCGGCCTGACGGATTTGTTCAGTGATTTTCCGGTGCTGAAGCCGACATTCCCGGTGGTCTGGGTCGTGCCGAAAAAGCACGGCCGCGCGCCATGGGGCAAGGTCTTTGAGGCCGAGCTGCCGAGTTGAAGACGTCGCCGGGCTTACTTTTGGCCGCGGCGGCGTAGTTGTGCGTGAAGGATCCAGTCGCGATCCGGTCCTTGCTTGAACCCCAGGAGTTTCCATGATCCGCAGAAATCGCAAGCGGCGCGGCATGTTCGCGCAGACCATCACGCAGCCCATCGCCGCGAGCGACACGGCGTATGCCACGGATCTCGCGTACTTGCAGGACGAGCTGACCTGGGTGCAGCTGCGCGTGAACCGCATCGCGCTGGGCCACAAGCTGCTGGCGCCGGCGGGCGCGGCGGTGGAGCCGTGGCGGCGGGACGACGACGAGGTGGTGGACATCGAGTCGCTGCAGGACCTGTTCGAGAACGCCAGGGCACTGGAA
This sequence comes from uncultured Myxococcales bacterium, assembly GCA_903869075.1. GTDB lineage: Bacteria > Myxococcota_A > UBA9042 > UBA9042 > UBA9042 > CAIYBN01. The sequence goes on from CAIPXZ010000416.1 coordinate 9,923, forward strand.
GTGGTGGCGCGGGCGCGGATCGACACGCGGTTGGAAGCGACGCGGCTGGCGGGCACACCGGTGTCGCTCGATCGGCTCTGCGAGAAGTTTGAGCTGGATCGCTTTGAGCGCCTGGTGCTGCTGCTGGCGGTGACGCCGATTTTCTCCCGCAGTTTCAATGACCTGTTCGCGCGGCTGCACATCGACGGCGGTTGCGCCTGCCTGGACGTGGAGACCGTGTTCCAATTTTGCGAGCTGAGCTACGCCGAGCGCATCGAGAAGCGCGCGGTGTTTTCGCCCGGCGCGCCGCTGGCCCGCCACGACCTGGTGCTGACCAACAGCCGCGGCCGCATGGACGCGCCCGAGGACCTGCTGGGCGCCAACGTGCAGCTGAGCCAGCCGACGTTCCAGTTCCTCATCGGCACGCCCGGGCTGGGCGACGAATTCCAGCAGTTCAGCTCGCTGGAGGAGCCGCGCGCGGACCTGACGCAGATCGTGCTGCCGGACGCGGATCGGCGGCGGATCCTGTCGGTCGTGGACAACCACGACGCGTACCTGCAGTGCCGCGCCGACTGGGGTCTGGACGAGGTAATCCGCTACGGCAAGGGCATTTTGATGCTGTTCCACGGCAAGCCGGGCACGGGCAAGACGATGACGGCGCACGGGGTGGCCAAGCACCTCGGCCGGCGCGTGCTGAACGTGGACATCCCGACGTTCCTGGAGTCGCGCGACGCCGACCGCTTCCTCCCGGGGCTGTTCCGCGAGGCGCGGCTTCACCAAGCGCTGCTGTTTTTTGACGAGTGCGAGACGCTTTTTGCCTCGCGCCGCGGCGGCAACGCGCTGATGACACTGCTGCTGACCGAGCTGGAGCGGTTCGAGGGCGTGGCGATCCTCGCGACAAACCTGCCGGAAGCGCTGGACGAGGCGTTTGACCGACGCATTCTGGTGAAGGTGCATTTTGCCGAGCCGGATCGCGCGGCGCGTGCCGAAATCTGGCGCAAGCACCTGCCGCCGCAGCTGCCGCTGGCCAAGGACGTGGACCTGCAGGCGCTGGCGGATCGCTTTGAGATGACGGGCGGTTACATCAAGAACGCCGTGCTGATGGCAGTCGCCGACGCGGTGCATACCAACCAGCAGCCGCGCGTGGTGACGATGGCGGCGCTGGAGCAGGCGGCGCGCGACCAGATGCTGCGGCCGGGCCAGGAGGAGAGCGAGCTGCTGCGGCCGAAGTCGCAGCTGAAGGACGTGATCCTGAGCGCGGCGCTGCACGAGCAGGTGCTGGAGCTCATCGACGCGGCGCGGCACCGGCGGACGCTGCTGGAAAAGTGGGGGATCGGCAGCCACCTGAGCGGCGGCAAAGGCGTGGCGGCGCTGCTGTCGGGCCCGCCGGGCACGGGCAAAACGCTGTGCGCAGAGGCGATCGCCGCGGAGCTGAACCGGCCGCTGATGGTCGCGCAGGTGCCGGCGCTGCTGTCCAAGTGGATCGGCGAGACGGAGAAGAACCTGGCGTGGCAGTTCAAGGAGGCCAAGAACCACGGCGCGGTGCTGTTGTTGGACGAGGCGGATGGCCTGCTGGGCAATCGCGACGGGCTGACGCACAAGCACGACATCTCGGTGGTGAACGTGCTGCTGCAGCTGATTGAGCGTCACGAGGGCGTGGTGCTGCTGGCGACGAACCGCGCGGAAGCGCTGGACAAGGCGCTGACCCGGCGGCTGGGCTGGCACCTGCGCTTTGCGATGCCGGACGCGCGGCTGCGCGCGGGGATCTGGCGGGCGCTGCTGCCGGCGACGGTGCCGGTACATGGCGTGCTGGATTTTGAGCGGCTGGGGCGCAATTTCGCGCTGACGGGCGGGCACATCAAGAACGCGGTGTTCAAGGCGGCGTTTCGCGCGGCGCGCAGCGAAATCGCGGTGCAGCAGGCGGGGTTGGAGTTTGCGGCGATGGAGGAGCTGGAGGTGGTGGAGCCGGCGGGGCTGGGGTTTGCGGAAGGGTAATTCCGCGCATCATTCAGTCGGCTGCGTCGTGTGCGCCGCCACGCCATGCGCAGCCGTCCGCGCCGTCGCCCGAATCCCCATCATCTGCGACGACAGCCCGCCCAAAAAGTACTGCAGCCACGGCGTGTAATCGCCGGTCCGGTCCACCGCCCGCAGCGCGTCGTAGTATTTGTCACGGTTCTTCTCGTAATAGCTAGACAAATCAAACAGGTACTTGAAGTCGTACTCGCGCTGGTAGAGCAGCAGCGTCGTCAGCATCCGCGCCGAGCGGCCGTTGCCGTCCACGAACGGGTGAATCCACACGAGCCGGTGCTGCGCGATGCCGGCGACGATCACGGGATGCACCCACGGATCGGCCGCGCCTTTGGCGATCTGCCTGGGCGTCGGCTTCTGTTTGGCGAGTTCGATCCAGTCAAACAGCGCCGTCAGCTCAGGTTCCACGTCGCCCCAGTGCGGCGGCTGGTGGTGGATGACCACCGTGTCGCCTTCGCGGTCGCCAACTGTCACCGGCTCGCGGCGCAGCTGGCCGGCAAAGCGGTGGCCGCCGCGCACGCCATCGACAAGCAGCTTGTGCAGGTTCTGCAGGTCCATGCGCGTGATGCGCGCGTCGCGCTTGCCCGCGAGGCCATCGAGCGCCTCGAAAGCGTTGAGGTAGTTCAGGAATTCGCGCTCGGAGTCGCGCAACTCGCGGTCGGGGACATTGTGCGCCAGCTCGAAAGCTTCCGCGTAGGTCAGCGAATTGCCTTCGATTTGCACGCTCGACAGCGCGTCCTGGACCCGCGCCTTGCGCTGGAGGTCCGCGCCCCAGTCGTCGCGCAGGCGCACGGCTTCCAGAAAGCCGCGGCAGGCGTCGATGGCCAGCAGCTGGCGCTGGATCAGCGGCGTGAGCGTGAAGTGCGGGGTGAAGGAACGGGGCGGTTCGGTCATCGGGCACTCCCGGTCAGCGCGTCGAGGCGGGTGGGACGAAGTTCACGGCACGTACTTGACGATCAAGTCCTGCGCGACGCCAGCGACTGCCGTCGGGACATGGGCACTGCACGCAAGTGCTTGAAGTACATCCTCGATCGCGATGATGGCAATCCGCGCACGCAATCCCGGATCGACCTGCGCGACAACTCGCGTCACCGCATCCCACGGTTTCACGTTCGCCCGCGGCAGCAGAAACACAAGACGGCCCTGTTGCAGCTGCGCCAAATGCCAGATATTTCTCAGGATCTGGTAGGCATCCAGGAACGCCGGAAGGGCAAGCAGCGCGCTATTCACGCGCCCGTTCAGGATCGGCTGGTAGATCTGCGCCAGCTTGGCGCGGTGGCGCGGGTCGTCCTTCGCCTTGCCGAACTCCGCCTCCGACAACTTCACTTCGCAGATCGTCGTCGTGCCGTCGTCCGTGACCCAAAGCGCGTCCAGATTGGTGCCCTCGCGCGGATCGGGCACGGCTTCCAGCTGCCAACTGGCCAGGTGCGCGGTTTGGCCGAGCGCGGCCAATAGCGCCGCCGAATCGCCGGAAGTCCCACAGAAATACGGCAGAAACAGGTTGAACGCAAAGGCCTGCGACGAGTTCAGGTGGTGAAAATAGCGGTGCCGGGCGATCTCCGGGTGAGCCAAAAGGTGCGCCGACGCCAGCTTGCGGGCGTGCGGCAGGAGGTTCTGGTCGGCGTCCGCAATCGGCAAGATGTGCTCCCGCGCCACGACCTGGCCGCGATAGGTGAACACACCTGGCGGATGAATCTTGAGAACTGTACGCTTGTAACCCGTCAAGTGATGGATCAGTTTGTGCTGGTAGCTCATTTCATCCCCCCGCGCTGCACGTCGCAGCTCCAGCTTCCGCCCCGTGCCGCGAAACCGTCGCGGACGAGGGAGAAATCCCATGCGGTTGCGGACGTAGCACGGACGCTATAGCGGCGGCAACCGCGCGGGACGTGCCGTTCACTCTCGCCTGCCGACTTTACAGGTGTCGCCGACCGTGGCAAACCGGTCGATGCGACTATCGTGTTCCAATCGGCCACACGGGCAGTAGGCTTTTGGGACATCCCAGCGACCGCGGACACGACCGAAGACGCCTTGACCGGCGCAGCCCACCTCTGAAACGGATTGTTCCCCATGCACGTTGCCACGGCAGAAACCCCGGTTGCAGCCCTCGAGCACCTGCTTGAGGGCCTCGCGCGCTGCAAGGATCCATGGGCACGGCACTGGTTGGTCGTGCCCGGCGCAGGACGATCCGAGTGGCTGCAGCGCCAGTGGGCCAAGCGCGCCGGCATCGCTTCGCGCAGCGAGGTCATTTCCTTGCGCGCGCTGTTGGAGCAGGCCGCCTCCCCCAAGCGTGAGCCATTTTCGCTGGATCGCCTTGTGTTGACGGTTGCCCAGGTCCTGCCGTCGTTTGCGGGTGAGGCGCCGCTGCCGGACGTGATCGCCGACGGCGTCCTCGGGGCAGCGCGGCTGGCCTGGGCGCAGCAACTGGCGAGCGCGCTGGATGGCGGGCTGCTCGCGCGCACGGACGCGCAGGGAGGGCAGCTTACACCGCTGCTGGCCCGACTGGTTCAGCATCAGGCGGTCCGCGAGGCGCTGTCCGGTCACTTGGGGGCACTGGATGCCGCGCTGTTCCAGTCGGCGGCGCAAGCTTGGGCAGAGAAATGGCAGGGTTCGGGAGGGGTTCCGCACCTCTGGATTCACCTCGACAGTGGGCTACCCGCTGTCTTGTTGCGCCGACTCACAGAGCTGCTGACGCTTTTGCCGGCAGACCGCGTTCATCTCTCTTTGCTCCTTCCAGCAGGCATTGCAGCAGACGCCGCGACGCAGGGACCGCTGCTGCACGCGCTTGGGCGGCGCGTGGACGATCTCTCCCACCAGGCTGCGACCGCGTTCGTTGCCAACGGCGCAACCGTGGCGGCACTGTCCAGTCCCTCACCGACGAGCGGGCTGCTCGGCCTGATTCAGTCCGCGTGTCGCGCGGCCCCTCAGCCTGCGTCGTTCGAAGGAGTTTCCCGCAGCTTCACCGTACACGGCTGTCGCAGCGCCCTGCGTGAACTCGAGGTCTGCCGCGATCGCATTCAGCAGGCAATGGCCGCGGATAGCACGCTCACCTGGGACGATTTTCTCGTCCTGCTCGGCGATCCCGCAACGCAATTTCCCCTCGTTCCCGCGGCGTTCCAGCCGCTGCCGATCCGCGCAGTGGGGCTGGGTGGCAACGCGGTCTCGCTGGTCGCCTCGGCGTTGGAGCGGTTGCTCACCGCCCTCCCCGGCCGTCTTGGCTTGGTGGATTTCCAAGGACTCATCGAAGAACCGTTGATTGCCCAGCGGTTTGGCCTCGCGGAGGACACGACGCAAGTCGTGCAGTGGCTGCAGGACGCCAATTTTCGGTGGGGACTCGACGCGTCCCAGCGCGCAGCGGCGCAAGGAGGCGGTGAGAACCGCTGGAGTGCCGAATTTGCGCTGCGTCGGCTGGGGATTGGCGCGGTCGTGGAGACCGCGCTGCGGGATGCGTTGGTCGACGCAACGGTGCCGTTGGAGCGCGCGACCGGACTGGCTATCCCGAGCCTCGCCGGGGTGGCGCGCCTGACTGCCGCGTTGGCCAGGGCCCGTGCTGCGTGGGAGGTTGCGCGGACGCTACCCGACTGGTGCGACTGGCTGAGCGGCTGCTGTGACGAATTCCTCGCTCCGGGCGCAGAGGCGACGATCAAGCAGCGGACGAAGTTTCTCAACCTCCTGTTGCCGGCGCTCAAGACCGCCGCACCAGAAGGCCTGCTGATGCAGAACGACGCCTTCCGGCGTCTGGTAAACGCGCAGCTGGCGACGCTGACGGATGCGCCGGGCGCGGCGGGTGGCGGCGTCACGGTCGCAGACCTCCGGCACTATGGCGGGACCCCTGCGCGCTTTGTGCTGGTGGCCGGGCTGGGAGCCGAGACGTTTCCGCGGCGGGATGAATGGCCCGCTTGGCACCCGTTGAGTACGCAGCGCGAACCGGGTGATCCGAGCCAGCGCGACGACGACCGGCACGCGCTGCTGCTGGCGATTCTGGCCTGCTCACAGCGGCTGGTCCTGACGTACCAGGACGGCTCCGACGAGGACAGCAAGGAGCGTCCGCCGTCCACGCCGCTGGCGGACCTGCTCGCCGTGGTCGAACAAGTCGCGCTGCCGCCCGGGGGCGTTACCAGCGCCGGGGCCGTGCTCCTCCATCATGGGCTCAACGGCTTCAGCCCGGCGAATTTTGGCCCTGACACAACCGCGGACGTCTGGTCGTTTGGGGAGGGCGATCACGCCGGAGCCGTCGTGCTGTCCAAGCCCCACGAGCGACCGTACGCGGGCCTGTGGGCGCAGCCGCTGCCGGAAGTCGCCCAGTCCGGACCGCTGACGTTCGCCGATCTGAAGGCGCTCTTCGTCGAGCCCTGCGGCATCTTCCTCGCGCGCTTGGGCCTGCGGTTGCCTGAGGAGGGGACAGAACTGTCGCAGCTGGATGTGCTGAAGGTCGGCGGGCTGGAAGCGTGGGGACTTGCCGACCGGATGCTGCAAACCGTGCTCACCGGCGGGGATGTCGACGCCCTGCGGCGGGGCGCGGAAGCCGCCGGTGAACTGCCGCGCGGGCGGTACGGGGAGCGGATTTGGAACGACTTGTGCAGCGAAATCCCCGCGGCGCCTGACGAGACGCTTGAGCCGCTGACTGAAACGCTGCAGCTGCAAATCGCCGGCCGCGCGCTGACGGTTACCCTGCCCGCTGGGTGGTACCGGGCGGCGGATGGCGCCGTGCACTTTCGCTCCGCGTCGAAGCCGGGCACGAAGCACCAGCTGGCGGTGAAGCTCACGCTGCTCTGTCTCGCCCATGCCGGGAGAGCGACCCAGGCTACCGTGCGCTTTCGCACCCAGGCAAATGCGACCGTCATCGATGCGCCGCCGCCCGCGTGCGTGGACGCCCTCTTGGCGGATTTGCTGCACCTCCACGCCCTCGCCCAACGCCTGCCGCTGCCGTTTTGGCCGGACGCCTACGACGAGCTGCGCAGAGGCGAATCGCCGGAGCAGGCGCTCGAGGCCGCGCGGGCGAAATGGCGCGACGGCGCAGCGTTGGTTGGTGCGCCGCCGCCCGCGTCCAGTCAGCGTGCGACGCGCATTTGTTTTCGTGGCCTCGAGGATCCGTTCGGCGCCGCGCAATCGATTGAAACGGACTTGCTGCCGGATGCCGCAATGCCGCTGGCGTGGCGCCTTTTCGGGTTCGTCTCCGCGTTTGAGCGCGCTTTTGTGAGGGCCGAATCATGAGCAGCGCGCAAACCGCCTTCGATGCCGAGACACAATCCCTCAGCGGCCCACACGCGATCGAGGCCAGCGCGGGAACAGGAAAAACGTTTTCAATTACCGTACTTTGGCTGCGCCTGCTGGTTGAGCAGAACCTGACAATCGACCAGATTCTCGTCACCACATTTACCAACGCCGCGACGGCCGAATTGCAGGAACGGCTCCTGGCCGCATTGCGGCGGGCGCTCGCGGCGGCGCGTGGAGAGCAAGGGCCGACGGCGTCAGCGGAAGCGGCTGTGGTGGCACGCGCGCTGGCCACGCGCACGCCGGCGGAGCTGACCCAGCGGCTGCAAAGCGCGCTGTCGAATTTCGATCTGGCGCCAATCTACACGATTCACGGCTTTTGCCAGTCGCTGATTCGGCGGCACGCCATCGAGTTGGCCTGTGATCCAGCGCTCGAATTGCGCGCGGACGCGGGTGAAATTGTCGACGAGGTCGTGGTCGATCAACTGATGCGCGGCGCCGCGGATGGCCTTGTCGCGCCGGCAGACGCCGCTGAAATCGCCGCGTGTCTGGCCCGTGAAATGAGCGTACAGGACACGCGGCTGGCGGGTCCCGCCGTCGTCGCGGATGCCTCGGACGCAGCGCTGGCGCTTGCCCGCGACGAACTGCAGCGGCATCTGCCCGACCTCCACGCGACGCTCGCGGCCCTCAAGCTGGGCAATTCGCTGGCGACGAGCGTGGCGAAGATTCGCAGTCTGGCGGACGGCACGTTGCCAGCCCCCTTGCCAACCACGGTTCGCGGCAAGCTCGACAAGGTCCCGGGGCTGCTGGCCGCTGTCGATCGGCTCGAGGCGTGCTTGGAGGCGCGACGCGACGCGACAACCAACGCGGTGGCGGCGGCGGTGCGCAGCGAATTTCCCAAGCGCAAAATCCTCGCCGATATCCGCACGTTCGACGACATTTTGCTGACAATCCACGACGCCCTGAAGCTGCAGGGGGGCCACGGCCCGCTGGCGCGCGCGGTGCAAGCCCGCTTCCAGGCCGCCATCGTCGACGAGTGTCAGGACAGCGACGGCGTCCAGATCGGCATTTTCAGAGCACTTTTTGGCAATTCCCAAGCATTTCTGGTGATTGGCGATCCCAAACAGAGCATCTACCGGTTTCGCGGCGCTGATCTGGCGAGCTATCAGGCGCTCACGGCACGGGCGACGCGCGCGCCCGAGATGACGCGGAACTTCCGTTCCGACGGGGCGCTGGTGGAGGCGGTGAACCAGCTGTACGCCAAACACCGCGCATTTCGCGGCGCGCAGCCGGACACGCCGATTGGTTATGTGACGGTGGACGCGGTTGCGCCGGACACGCGCATCGTCGACCGCCGCCTGGACCAGCCCGTGTCGCTGCTGTGGTCGCCGGAGCTGGACCGCGGTCTGGCGAAGCACGCGATTGCCGGGCAAATCGCCAATGAATTTCAGCGCATCTTGCGTGAAGACGTGCAGATCATCGACCGCGAGACGCGCGCTCCGCGGCCGCTCGTCGCCGCCGATTTGGCGGTGCTGGCAGCGAACCACGCCGACCTCTCGCTGGTGCGCCAAGCGCTGCAGTCCCGCGGTATCGCCTGCCAGCAGTCGGGAAAGGGCCTGGGCAGCGTATGGCAGAGCGCTGAAGCGCTGGACGTGCAGGCGTGGCTGGAGGCGCTGGCAACGCTGGAGACGCACAACGACGTGCTGAAGAAGGTGCTGACGTTCGCGGCGACGCCGTTGCTGGCCTACACGGCGACAGAACTGGACGCGCTGCGCCAGAATCCGCCGGCACAGGCCCAACTGATCAAAGCGCTGCAAGGCGCCTTGGACGGAATGCGCTTCCAGGGCCCGCTGCCCTCCCTGCAGGAATGCTGGGCGAACGTGCAGCAAATCGAGCGAAGTCTGGGCGCACAGGACGGCGAGCGGCGACTCACCAACTGGCGGCATCTTGGCACGCTGATCCAGGCGCAATGGGCGCGCGGCATGCGCCAGGCGAGCGAGCTGGCGGCGTTTGTGGTGCGCCGGCGGGCCGAAGCGAAAGCGGACGGCGAAGCGGACTTGATGAAGCTCGAGACTGACCTGCCGGCCGTCCAGCTGATGACGATCCACAGCGCGAAGGGCTTGGAATTCCCGGTTGTTGCGTGTCCGTTCCTGTGGCATGTGAAGAGCTTGGCCTACCGGAAGCAGACGCCCGTGGCGCTGGTGCGCGCCGCCGAGGGGACGCTGATCGATTTCGGTTCCGCAGAATTTGCGCAGCGCCTGGACCAAGCCCTTCAGCAGGAGGACGATGAACAGCAGCGCCTGCTGTACGTCGCGCTGACGCGGGCGCGCCACCGGCTGTACGTCGGCCTCGCGCCGGTGACGGGCAAGAACGCGAACGCGGCGACGGAATCGGAGCTCGTGGCGCTGCTGGGCCTGCGCGACGTCGACCCGAGCGCGTGGCCAGAACGTTCGCCGATCAAGCCGCTGGAGCTGAAGCCGGTGACGGGTGACCGTCAGGGGCCGCAGGCCGAGGCCCCCGCGCGCCTGCGTGAGCCCACGCCAGCGTTTGCCCGCAATTGGCAGTTGCCGCTCACGCGTTGTGCGAGCTACTCGTCGCTGACACGGGACGATAACGGCGACCCGCACGACCACGATCCCGACGAGGCGGCGGGGCGAAGACTGCCTGGGCTGCTGGCGGCCCTCGGTCCGGGCGGCAATCGCTTGGGTGACAAAGTCCACAACGTGCTGGAAGACGTGATCGGCAACGGCACCCGGCTGGAGCTGGCGGTCGGCAAGCTGGCACCGGCGTGGCTCGCGACGATGCAGGCGGTTCTGGACGCGCCGCTCACGCTCGGTGACGCGCAGCTGAACCTCGGCAAGTTGGGAGGTCGGGCGATCGCGGAGATGCACTTCCTGCTGCCCGTGAGCAAGCTGGCGCCCAAGGACCTGTCCCGCGCGCTGTTGGCGGACCCGACGATCAGCGGCGATCCGGACCGGCGCGCGTGGGCCGAAGGCGTGGCGCTCTGGCCATTCAAGGATTTGCAAGGTTTTCTGCAGGGGTACATCGACCTGATCTTCGCGCATGACGGCAAATGGTACGTCGTCGACTACAAGACGAACTCGTTGACGGGCTACGGGCAGCCTGAATTGGAGGCGGCGATGCTGGAGCACAACTACCTGCTGCAGGCGCGCCTGTACGCGGTGGCGCTGCATCGGCACCTGCGCGCAACGCTGGCGGACTACCAGCCCGAGCGGCATCTGGGCGGCTGCGGCTACTTGTTCCTGCGCGGATTCGCCAACCAGGGCGTCTGGTTTGAGCAACCGAACTGTGAAGCGCTGGCCGCGCTGGACCAAATTTTCGCCAAAGGCACCGCATGAGGCAGACCGCCGCGATTTTTGAGCCATTTGTGCCTTTGGCGCGCATCACGTTGGGCGATGGCCTCCACGCGGGTCCGCGCGAGGCGTGGGTCGAGCCGCTGGCGCGCCTGCTGGAGGCGGCCAGCCGTGGCGTGGGACAGCTCTCCCTCAGCGAATGCCCGCTGCCCGCCGACGCGCCACCGGCGTTCTTTGCCCGCGAAGGCGACTGCGTGCTGCTGCCGCGCAACGCGGCTTTTTGGCGCGAGCTCCGAGCGACCGTGGAAGCGCGGTGGAGCCAGCCCGTTGCGCATTTTGCCGACGCGGCGGTCAAGGCGGCGCTCGACAGCATCTTGCCGCACGATGTTCAAAGAGCGCCCGACGGCCGGGTGATCTTCGACAATGCCCAGCAGCGGCTCGCCGCTTCAGCTTTCGTCGACGCGCGGATCGGCGTCCTGACCGGCGGTCCGGGCACAGGCAAGACAACTTCCGCGGCAACGTTGTTGGCCATGCGCAAGCGGCTGGAACCGGCGCTGCGCGCGGAGGACGTACTGCTGTGCGCGCCGACCGGCAAGGCCGCATGCCGACTGGCCGACTCGCTGAGCAGCGCCTCCAACCGGCTCCAGCTGGGCCAAGACGAACAGGCGTTCTTGTCCGCCCTCCAGCCGATGACGCTGCACAAGGCGCTGGAATGGACGCCGTTGCCGCCAGAAGGTGGCGGTCCGTTTCGCCGCGGCCCGTCGCGGCCGCTGGCGCAGCGCTTGGTGCTTGTGGACGAGGCGAGCATGGTCGACCTGGCGCTGATGGCCTACCTGTTGCGCGCGCTGCAGCCCGATGCCGCGCTGCTGTTGCTTGGCGACAGCGATCAGCTGGAGAGCGTGGATACCGGCGGCGTGTTAGCCGAACTGGTGACGCGCGGCGCGGCTGGCACGCCGCCGGCGGCGATGGAGGTGCGCTGGCGAGCCCGGCTCGATGCAGAACCCGGACCGATCCTGCGGCACGGCCTGCCGTCGCGCCCACACACGCAGCCGCTGCCGGGGCTCGTCGTCGGGCTGCGGTACAGCTTTCGCGCCAAGGCTGCGCCGTGGGTGCTCGAGCTCGCCGCGATTGCGCAGCCGGGGCATACCGGTACGGCGGCGACATTCCTGGCTTGCTGTGAACGCCATGCCGCCCACGTTCGCGTCCACCGTCGGAGCCGCGATCTCCATGCCGCCTGTCAGGAGCGGTGGAAGGACGCCCGGCGACAGACCGACGGCTGGCGGGCGGCGAAGCTGCCGACGGAAACGGCGATCCGCAGTGTGCTGCTGGCGTTCCAGTTGCTCTGCGGCAGCAACGCGCAGGTGGCACGGGCGAATCGCCTCGGCCTCGCGGTCTTCTGGGGCCAGCATCCGCAACGCGCGGGCGTCAGCGTGCCGCACGGCTGCCCGATCCTCGTCACGCAGAACAGCTACGCGCTGGGCCTTTCCAACGGCGACGTCGGCATTGCTTTGGGCGCGGGACCCGATCGCCCGGCGGAAGTAGCCGTATTTCCAGGGCTGGAGGCGCCGATTCCGCTGCCGGAGTTGCCGAACTACCAGCCCGCGTTCGCCCTGACGATTCACAAAAGCCAAGGCTCGGAGTGGCAGACAGTTGCGATTGAGCTGCCGGATGAAGGCGAGTTGCTCGACCGGAACTTGCTTTACACGGCGATTACCCGATCGAGCGGCGGGCTTGAGCTCTGCCTCGGCGGAGCAAAGACGTTGCAGGGCGTGCTGGACGGCGCGACGCCCGCCGAGCCCGCCGTGTAACGCCCGACCGCAGCCCGCGTGTCGCGCCGCAGCGCCGGAGTTGCGCGCCGTCGATCGGCGATGTCCACGGGTCAGCGCCGGCAGCCTTCGCCGGATGGACGCGCGCTGGACGTCGCGGTCACCGCCAAGCGCCGGGCGAGCGCTGGGGAACGGGTGGTCCCGTGCAAAAGCGCGGACATGGGCGTCCCGGCCCTTCACAGACCCAAGCCGGTCGCGTATACACAACGCAAGCTGTTGAGGACCGGAAACCGTGCGACAAGATCCGCCATTCACGTCCAATTCCAAGGCGCTGCGCATCGCCTGCGCGCCGAAAGTGCTGCTGCAAAGCGCACTATTTTGCTGCATCCTTGCCGTCACGGTCGCGCCACCGGTGCTCGCCATCGATCAAAAGAAGGTGGCAGTCGCGCTGGCCCAGCGCGCAGCGCAAGCGTTCGAGGCCGGCGACATGGCGAAGGCGGCCCAGGGCTACACCGATGCGTACCGCAATGACCCGACCGAGCCGAACTACCTGTACGGCGCTGCCCGCGCCGAGCAGTCCGCGCACCTGTATGAAAAGGCCGAGGCGCACTTTCGCGCGTTCATGAGGCTGCCGAACGCGGAAGCCGGCCGCCTCGCCAAAGCCCGCGGATTTCTGGCTGAAGTCGTGGCTGCACGCGCGGACCAAAAAGCCGATGAAGCCGGTGCTGCCGCCGCGCGTGGTGACCGCATCCTCGCCGCTGCGGCCTACCTGGACGCCTGGCGGCTGACCCCGGATCGCCACGCGCTGTTGTTCAAAGCGGCGCTGCTGGAGCGCGAGATCGGTGGTCCGTCGCTGGAATCGGCCGCCGGGCACTTGCGGGAGTTCCTGCGCGTTGCCCCGGCGGATGCGCCCGAACGGGCGACGGCGGTGACGGTGCTCAAGACCTTGGAGCAGCCCGCGCCGCCGGTGAAGGAGCCCGCGCCGTCGGTCGCGGCGAAACCGCGGCCACCGGAAGCTGCCGCGCAACCGCCTATGGATGTTGCAAAACCTGCGGAAGCCGCGACCTCGACGCGCGCGGTGGGCTGGTGGACGCTCGGCAGCGGCGCGGCGGTCTTCATCGTCGGCGGCGCCGTCGGGCTGGC
>CAIPXZ010000417.1 GCA_903869075.1 uncultured Myxococcales bacterium
CCCGAGCACCGGCAGCTGCGTCCACCCCGCCGGCGCCGACAACGTGCCGTGCGACGACGGCAACGCCTGCACGCTCGCCGACGGCTGCAAGTCCGGCCTGTGCGTCGGCGGCTCGCCCAAGAGCTGCGACGACGGCAACGCCTGCACCACCGACACGTGCGATCCCAAAACCGCGGCGTGCGCTTCGACCTTGACGCCGGCGTGCGGCGGCGTGTGCGTCGTCGACACGGACTGCAACGACAACAACGCCTGCACCGCGGATTTGTGCGTCGCTGGCAAGTGCGTCTCCAAGAACGCCGACGGCGGTGTCTGCAGCGACGGCAACGGCTGCACCACCGGCGACACCTGCTTTGGCGGCGCGTGCCAGGCCGGCGGCCAGGTCGCCTGCGACGACGGCAACCCGTGCACGACGGACGCGTGCGACGCCACGCTCGGCAAGTGCGTCGGCACCCCCGGCAACGAAGGCGCCGCTTGCACCGACGGCAACAACTGCACGATCACGGACGCCTGCACCAAGGGCAGCTGCATCGGCCAGCTGTTGACCTGCAACGACAACAACGACTGCACCAACGACGCGTGCAACCCGTCCACCGGCATCTGCCAGTACGCCAACATCCCGAACTGCGCCGGCAACTGCGGCGGCGGCCCCGGCGGCGGCGGCCCCGGCGGCGGCTTTGGCGGCGGCGGCTGCAACGACAACAACGTCTGCACCACGGACGCTTGCGTCAACAAGAAGTGCCAGCACACCTTTGTGACCGGCCCGTGCGCCGACAACAACCTGTGCACGATCAACGAACAGTGCGTCACCGGCGTGTGCGTCTCCAGCCCGGTCGTCTGCGACGATGGCAACCCGTGCACGTCCGAGCTGTGCAACCCGACGACCGGCGGCTGCGTCGTCACTGCCACCCAGGCCGCGCTGCCGTGCACCGACGGCAACGCCTGCACCATCACCGACACGTGCGCCGGCGGCCTGTGCATCGGCGCCGACCCGGTCAACTGCGACGACGGCGACCCGTGCACCGCCGACACCTGCGACAAGGCCAGCGGCAAGTGCGCGCACAACGCGATCGTCGGCTGCGGCGGCAACTGCGTGACGGCGGCCGACTGCCCCAACACCAACCCGTGCGTCGCCAACACCTGCGCCGGCGGCAAGTGCGGCACGACGTTCCTCGACGGCACCGCCTGCAACGACGGCAACGTCTGCACCGTCAGCGAGACCTGCCTGGCCGCCGTGTGTGGCAACGGCAAGGCCGTCAGCTGCAACGATGGCAACCCGTGCACGCAGGACACGTGCAGCCCGAAGGACGGCTCCTGCAGCCACGCCGCGCTGCCTGCCGGCACAAGCTGCGACGACGCCAACCTCTGCACCACCGGCGACGTCTGCGGCGCCAGCACCTGCGCCGGCACGGCCATCAACTGCGACGACGGCGACGCCTGCACGCTGGACAGCTGCATCCCCGCCAACGGCACCTGCAACCACGCGGCGATCAACAACTGCGGCAACAACTGCATCTCGCTTCCCGGCGGCGGCGGCGGACCCGGCGGCGGCATCGGCGCGCTGCAATGCAACGACAACAACCCGTGCACCACGGACGCTTGCACCAACGGCCAATGCACCCACACGCCGCAGGACGGCACCACCTGCAACACCGGCAACGCCTGCAAGGCCAACGGCGCGTGCAGCGCGGGCGTGTGCATGGGCTCGCTGCCCGCGGACTGCAATGACGGCAACGACTGCACCACCGACCTCTGCCAGGCCACCGCCGGCGGCGGCGGTCCCGGCGGCGGCGGCGCGGGCGCGCACACCTGCGGCCACGCCGTTGTCATCGACGGCAGCAGCTGCAGCGACGGCCTGGCCTGCACCGCGGCGGACAGCTGCGTCTCCGGCCAGTGCGTCGGCGTCGCCAAGAACTGCGATGACGGCATCGCCTGTACCGCCGACAGCTGCAACAGCCAGACCGGCGGCTGCGTCTCGACGCCGATCCCCGGCTGCGGCAAGAACTGCGCCGTGGACAGCGACTGCAACGACGGCAACAGCTGCACGACCGACACCTGCGGCGCGACCGGCTGCGCGTACCTGGCGCTCGACGCCACGGCGTGCTCGGACGGCAACCTCTGCACCGCCAACGACCAGTGCGCGGCCGGCCAGTGCGTGAGCGGCGTCGTCGTGCTGTGCAACAACGGCAGCGTCTGCGAGACCGGCACCTGCGACGCCACCAGCGGCAACTGCACGTTCACGCCCATCAATGAAGGCGGCACCTGCACCGACGGCTTGGCCTGCACCACGGGCGACGCCTGCAACGCGGGCAGCTGCGTCGGCACGCCGGTGGTCTGCAACGACAACAACCCGTGCACCAATGACTCGTGCCGGACAACCGCTGGCCCCGGCGGCCCCGGCCCGGGCGGCGGCGGCGGCGCGGCGGCGGGCACGTGCCAGTTCCAGGCGATCGCCGGCTGCACGCAGTGCCTCATCACCGGCGTCTGCAACGACAACAACGCCTGCACCAGCGACGCATGCGTCAACGGCGCCTGCGTCTACACAAACCTGCCGGACGCCACGACGTGCACCGACGGCGCGCTGTGCACGCTCAACGACCAGTGCACCGCCGGCAAGTGCGCCGGCACCGCCAAGACCTGTGATGACGGCAACTCCTGCACCAAGGACAGCTGCCAGGCGGCGACCGGCGCCTGCACCAACCAGAAGATCGCCGGCTGCGGCGCGGGCTGCCTTGTGTCGACGGACTGCAACGACAACAACTCCTGCACGCTGGACGTCTGCGACACCTTCAACGGCTCGTGCATCTACCAGACGCTGCAGAATTGCGTGGTTACGCCGCAGTGCACCGTCAACGCCGACTGCAACGACAACAACCTGTGCACAAACGACGTCTGCAACCCGTCCAACGGCTCGTGCGCCCACGCCAACATTCCCGGCTGCAATCCCAACGCGTTGTGCTTCGCCGACACCGATTGCAACGACGGCAATGCCTGCACCGTGGACGCCTGCAACACGTCCAACCACGCGTGCGTGCACGTGACGCTGCCCGGCTGCAACTGACGGCATCACGCATTTCCGTCGATCCGCGGCTTACGTCCTCGGCGGCCTCGGTCGCACGTCAAGTACGCTGCCGTCGGCCACCTGTGTGCGCCATGGATGCGTGGACGTGACGGTGCCGGGCTGCAATTGACCGGCGGTACGCGCGGAACTTTCCCCGCTCACCCGTGCCTGCTACGATGCAAGCCGGCCCACCCGCTGGCCCACCGTCTGAGGTTCGATGAGCATCCGTCGCAGCGCTATCTTGGCCATCTGCCTCGGGTTTTGCATCGCCGCCTGTGGCGCGTCCAGCACGCCAAGCACCCAAGGCAGCGATGACGCGGCGCAGGACGCCGACGACGGCGAGGTGGCGCTGGCCGCCGACGCGACGCCGGACATCGACAAGTACGTTGGCAAGTGCGCGAAAGGTCCGAGCATTTGCGACGACGGCAACCCCTGCACGATCGACGACTGCGACCCGGCCCAGGGCTGCGTCACGACAATCAAGCCGTGCGCCGACAGCGACCCGTGCACGCTGGACAGCTGCGACGTCAAGACCGGCGACTGCCTGCACACGCCCGATCCCTGCGATGACAGCAACGCCTGCACCACCGGCAGCTGCACGCCGGGCAGCGGCTGCGCCTTTGCCGCCGCCGATTGCAGCGACGGCGACGCCTGCACGTCGGACGGCTGCACGCCGTCCAGCGGTTGCGTCCACGCGCCGCTCAACTGCGACGACCACCTGACGTGCACGATCGACAGCTGCGACGGCAAGCTCGGCTGCGTCAACAAACAGCCCGGTGCCGGCAAGTGCTGCGAGAGCGACCCGGACTGCAACGACAACAACGTCTGCACCGTCGAGCACTGCGTCGGCGGATTTTGCCAATCCCAGGGCGTTTTTGGCTGCTGCAAGTCCGACGGCGACTGCGACGACGCCAACGCCTGCACCGCGGACAAGTGCGACACCGGCAGCGGCAAGTGCGCCAACACCGCGCAATCCGGCGGCAATTGCTGCCAGACCGCCGCCGACTGCGACGACCAGAAGCCGTGCACGACCGACCGCTGCGTGCAAAACAGCTGCAGCCACGAGGCGACCTGCTGCACGACCGCCAGCGACTGCGTGCCCGTCCAGACCGCGATCGACAGCTGCGCCGAGGCGACCTGCACGAGCGCCGGCTGCGGCTTGGTCAACGCCGGCGGCGGCTGCTGCGCGCCGGACGTCAAGTCCACGAGCTTTGAGCCGACCGATACTTGGGCGGTAACGACGGCGCCGTCGACCGTTGGTAATTGGACGGTTTTCTTGAACAGTGCCACCGTGACGGCGAAGACGGGTACGTATTTTCTCGGCTATCTCGGCTCAAACACACCGGTGCTTGGCGGCGGCAGCATTGCGGTTGCCAAAATGGCGCCGCTCCTTCTTCCGGCGGGCACAACCGTGAGCCTTGGATTTTCGTTTCAGGGGTATTGGAACAGTCCAAACATTCTCCGGTTGCGCGCGATCACGACGCTGGGCAGTTGGGTCATCTGGCAGGGCAACGGCGAGGTGAGTTGGACGCCTGTCAAGCTCAATCTGACCGGTTTTGCGGGGCGGTCCGGTACGCAAGTTCTTTCACTGCAATGGGAATTTGTCTCCAGCACGTTGACAGAATCGGTAGTCGTACAGATCGACGACGTCGCCCTCACCAGCACCTGCGCCGCTGCGAGCTGCAAGACCGCTGCCGACTGCAACGACGGCCTCAGCGCCACCGCGGAGAGCTGCGGCAACGGCCAGTGCATCTTCGCAACTGCCAGCGATTACTGCGAAACCAGCGCCGCTTGCGACGACGGCAAAGCCTGCACCGCCGACAGCTGTCTGCCGACCAAGCTGCAGTGCAACCACAGCGCCGTCTTCAACTGCTGCACGGACACGGCACAGTGCGACGACAAGAACCCGTGCACCATCGACGCCTGCAACGGCGGCAACCAGTGCAGCCACCAGACCTTGCCCGGCAGCGCGTGCTGCAACAGCAAAAACGACTGCGATGACGCCAATTTGTGCACCACGGACAGCTGCCCGACCGTCGGCCTGCCGTGCGCCCACACCCAGCCCGACGCCAACTGCTGCATCGCCGGCAAGGACTGCGACGACGGCGAAAAGTGCACGCTCGACAAGTGCGCCGCCAACCAATGCAGCCACCAGTACGTCTGCTGCGCCACCGCCAAGGACTGCGACGACGGCGACGACGTGTGCACAAATGACAGCTGCGTCAACCAGTTCTGCGAACACACGCCGACCGGCGCCGCCGGCTGCTGCATCCCGGTGATTTGGCAGCAGGACATGGAAGACGGCGTGATCCCGGCGATGTGGTCGGTGAGCGCGTCCTCGGCGGTCACCTGGCAGTGGACCAACAAGAAGGCCCACGGCGGCACCGGCGCGCTGTGGTACGGCAACCTCGCCACCGGCGATTATTCCGACGGCAGCAACCAGAACACCGGCGCGCTGCAATCCACCGCCATCAACTTGCCCAGCAGCGGCACGGCGGAATTCGCCATGTGGGTCTGGCTGGACACCGAAATTGGCCCGCCGTATGACGAGCTGACGCTGAGCGCGATCGTCGACGGCAAGTCCGTTGAGCTCTGGACCAAGCACAAGGACAAGGACGCCACCGGCAACGATCTGTGGCAGCTGCAGACCTGGTACCTTGTGCGCGTGGATCTGGCGGCGTTCGCCGGTAAGTCTGTGATCTTGAACCTGAAATTTGACACTGTCGATGGCGTCTCCAACAGCGGCCAGGGCGTGTTCATCGACGACTTGCAGCTGACCCATGCCTGCCAGCCACTTGTCTGCACCGCGCCAGCCGACTGCGACGACAAGCTGGCCGGCACCCAGGACGGCTGCGCCGCAGGCCTATGCACCTATGCGTACTGAACCGATGCGCTATTGTCCCCGCTGTGGTGCCAAGACGCCGCTGCCGCAGTGCCCCGACGACGCGACGCCGACCGTGCGCGATGTGACCGGAACGGGGCAAAATCTCGAGCCCGGCGCCGTGATCGACGGCCGCTATCGCGTGACGGGCGTGCTCGGTCGCGGCGGCTTTGGCGTGGTGCTGGACGCCGAGCACGTGACGACCGGCCATCCGGTGGCGATCAAGGTGCTGACGCCGGTGCCGGGGCTGGAGAGCCAGGAGCTGGCGCTGCGGTTCTTCCACGAGGCGCGCAACACGTCCAAGCTGTCGCATCCGTCCACCGTGCGCGTTTACGATTTTGGCCAGACCGCCGAGGGCGACCTGTTCATCGCCATGGAGCGGCTGCGCGGCGAGACGCTGCAGGACCAGATCGACCGCGGTCCGATGCCGGAGGCGGAGGCCGTGGCGATCGCCGCGGACGTGCTGCGCAGCCTGGCGGAGGCGCATGAGCTGGGCCTCGTGCACCGCGACCTGAAGCCGGCGAACATCTTCTTGCACGAGATCCCCGGCGGCGATCGCATCGTCAAGGTGCTGGATTTTGGCATCGTCAAGCACGCGGACGTCGGCCTGACGCAGGCGGGCAAGGCGCTGGGCACGCCGACGCACATGTCGCCCGAACAGTCGATGGGCAAGCAGGTGGACGCGGCGACGGACCTGTACGCGATGGGCATTGTGCTGTTTGAGTGCCTGACGGGCGAGCTGCCGTTCATGGCCGACACGTCGCTGGCGCTGCTGATGGCGCAGATCACCGAGCCGGTGCCCAAGCTGGCGGAGCGCGCGCCGGGTCTTGTGCGGCCGGAGCTGGCGGCGGTCGTGGAGAAGGCGCTGGCCAAGGATCCGCGGGCGCGCTGGCGCTCGGCGGCGGAGATGCGCCAGGCGCTGCAGGCGGCGATGGGCGAGGTGGCGGACCCGGGGCACGCGCGGCTCGTGTCGTCGTCCATGGTGCCGACGGTGCGGCCGGCGGGGCCGTTTCCGGTGACGATGCAGGGCGCCGTGGCCAAAGCGGGGCCGCGGCCGCGGCAGACGAGCGGGCTGCTGCCGCCGACGATGCCGCCGCCGCTCTCGGGCATGCTGACGCCGCCGTACGTGGACGCGCTGCCGAGCACGCGTCCCGAGAAGCAGCTGCGGCGCGCGCTGGCGGAGCCGACGACCCCGGCGGTCGAGGAGCGGCTGACGGCGTGGTGCGCGGCGGAGGATGGCAACCGCGTGTGGTGGGCGGACCAGGCCGGGCTGCTGCAAACCGCGACGGTGGGGGCGATGAGCGACGCGCCGCTGCGGCTGCGCGACCTGCTGGACCCGCTGGCTTTTGGCCAGCACGATGCGCTTGTGACGGCGCTTGTGGCGTCGGTGGACGGCCGGCTGGTGGTGTCGGGCGCGATGGACGGCTGGGTGCGCGCGTGGGACCCGGTGGCGTGCGTGCGGCTGGCGGAGTGGCGCGTGGACGGCGCGGTGACGGCGCTGGCGCTGGCGACGGACGGCACGCTGCTGGTCGTGGGCTGTCAGGACGGCGCGGTGTCGCTTGTGGACGTGCCGGGCTTTCGCGTGCGGCGGGTGCTGCGCGGCCATCGCGGCGCGGTGACGGCGCTGGCGGTGCTGGGGGCGCGGCGGCTTGTGGCAACGGCGGGCGAGGACGGCACGGTGCGGACGTGGGATCCGGTTGGCGGCGGGGCACGGCTGGCGCTGCGCGGACAGGGTTCGCCGGTCGTGGCGGTGGCGCTGGGCAAGGACACGCAGGTCCTTGCGTCGGTGACGTGGGACGGCGTGCTGACGCTGTGGCAGACGCGCACCGGCGACGCGCTGTGGAAGCTGCAGGCGCATACCGACGTGATTGCCGGCGTGGCGCTGGACCGCGCGGGCGCTTTTGTCGCCACGGTGTCGGATGATCGCACGGCCAAGGTGTTTCGCGTCGGCGGCGGCGAGCTCGTGGCCGAGCGCACGGATTTCGCCGCCGGTGCCAAGGCTGTGCGGTTTCTGGACGGCGCGCTGACGGTGCTCGTCGCCAGCTGGGACAGCACGGTGCGGCGCTTGAGCTGGTGATGGCTACTGCGCGACGGTAACCTGGACGTCGTCCACGAACCAGCCGGCACCCGCAGGCGGGAACGGCAGCATCCCGGTCACATCCGTGAACCGCAGCTGCACCTGCGCCGTGTGACCCAGCGCCGCCATGCAGTCCAGCTGCACCGACGTCCACACGCTGCTGTCCTGGGTATTGGTCAGCGTCAGCGTCGCCAAGTCCTGCTTGCTGCCGGCGTCGACAAGCGCGACGACGCGGTTTTCACCATTGAAAACGCCGATTTGCCCCCAGCTGAACAGGCTGAGCTTGCACGCGGTGGCCTTGTTCGGCAACGTGAAATTCGGCGACGTCGCGGTGGCGCTGGCGGGGACGGTGGAGCCGTACGTCGTGCCGTCGTTGAAGTTGAGCGAACAGCTGGCGGAGTAGTAGCCGGGCACCGCAGGCGTCGCGTCGACCGCCCAACCGAGCGTTTTGCTGACCATTTGCAGCGTCCAGCCGTTGCTCGCGCCGCAGCCGAAGGACTCACTGTAGACGGTGCTGAAGCCGCAAGTATTGGCGCCGCCGCAGACGCCGCTGGCGCAGAAGTCCGGTCCGGTGCAGGGATTGTTGTCGTTGCAGAGCGTGAAGTCCGGCAGCGGCTTGGTGCTGCATGACGCGACGGCGTTGACGACCGCGCAAAAGTCCTGCGTGCACGGGTTGTTGTCGTTGCACGCGTTGGCGCCGCCGACGCACGTCGCGCCGACGCAGACGTCGCCCGCCGTGCACGGGCTGCCGTCGTCGCACGCGGTGCCGCTGGCGGCGGTGTGGCTGCAGCTGCCGCTGGCGACGTCGCAGGCGTCGAGCGTACAGGCATTGGCGTCGTCGCAGCTCACGGTGGTGCCGACGCAGACGCCGGCTTTGCAGGCGTCGCTGCTGCTGCAGGCGTTGCCGTCGCTGCACGCCGCGGTCGTGGCGGTGAAGGTGCATGTGCCGCTCAGCGGGTCGCACACGTCGCTGGTGCAGCCGTTCAAGTCGTCGCACGGCGTCGCGGCGCCGCAGTTGCTGACGTAGACCGCGAGGTCGTCGATGAAGCCGCCGACGGTGCTGTTGGCGATGCAGTCCAACGTCCAGAAGCGAAAGCGCAGCTGGAATTGCTTGCCGACGTACGGCGTCAGGTCGACGGTCTGCAGCACCCACGTCACGCCCGCCGGCGGCGCAGGGATGTTCAACAGCTCGGTCCAGCTCGCGCCGGTGTTGGTGCTGATTTCCAGGCTCATCTTGTCGTACGTGCTGACTTCATAGGCGCCGGCGTTGAAGAAGCGCACAGCGAGGTGGCTGCCGTTGGCCAAGGTCGCGGCGTTGATGACCGGCGAGACGGCGACGGCGTCCAGCGGGTTGATGCACGCAAAGTCCGTGCCATTGTTGAAGTTCAGCGAGCACGACGGCGACAGGAATGCGGGCGGCGCGGGCGTGCCGTCGATGGCCCAGGCCAAGCCGGGCTCGGCGGTTTGACCGAGCGTCCAGCCGCCGCCGCCGCCGCAGTTGAACGGTTCAATGTACGGCACGCTGACGGTGACGCAGCTGCTCAAGACCGTGTGCTGGCAGCCTTTTTGCGGGTCGCAGGCGTCGGTGGTGCAGGCGTTGCCATCGTCGCAGCTGAGCGCCGTGGCAGTGCAGCCGACGACCGGGTCGCAGCCGTCGCTTGTGCACGCGTTGCCGTCGTTGCAGTTGGCGGGCGTCGTGCTCGTGCAGCTGCCGCCGGCGCAGGTGTCGCTGAGCGTGCAGACGTTGTTGTCGTTGCAAATCGCGCTGTTGGCGGTGGCGGTGCAGCCGCTGGCCAGCGCGCAGGCGTCGTCGGTGCACGGGTTGCCGTCGTCGCAGGTGATGGGCGTGGGGACGCAGCTGTAGGTCGTCCAGTCGCTGTACTTGCAGGTCCCGGTAGCGCATTTGGTGGCGGCGCTCGAGCAGTCCGGCGCCGCGCCGGCCAGGCACTTGCCGCCTTTGCAGGTGTCCAACGTGCAGCCGCTGTTGTCCAGGTTGCACGCCGTGCCGTCGGGCTTGGCCGCGCCGCCGACGCACGTGTAGCTCGCCGGTCCAGTGGGCATGCAGCTGCCGGCGTTGCAGGAGGCTGGGTCAAAAGCGCAGACAATTTGCGGACCTGCGACGCATTTGCCGCTGCCGTTGCAGGCGTCGCCGGCGGTGCAGCCATTGCCGTCGGCGTTGCAAGGCGTGCCGCCGCTGGCCGGTTGGGTGCCGCAGCTGTTGGTGCTGGCGCTGAGCGATGTGCAGGTGCCGACGAGGCAGCCGTCCGGCGAATTTGCGCTGCTGCAGTCCTTGGCGCTGCCGGCGACGCACGCGCCGGACTTGCAGGCGTCGCCAACAGTGCAGCCGTTGTTGTCGGCGTTGCAAGTCGTGCCGTCGGGTTGGTTCTGGACGGTGCAGCTGAAGGTCTGGCTTCCGGTGGAGAGGCAGCTGCCGCTGCCGCAGCCTTTGGTGTCGACGGTGCAGTCCACGGCTTTGCCGGGCGTGCAGACGCCGGCGGCGCAGGTGTCGCCGCTGGTGCAGCCGTTCTTGTCGTCGCAGGTGCCCAGGACGTTGACATGTTTGCAGGTTCCGCCGACGCAGGCGTCCGCGGTGCAGTCGTTGCTGTCGTTGCAGTCAATCGCCAGCGCCTTGCACGCGCCGCCCTGGCAGGCGTCTTCTTCGGATCGATGGCTATGGCTCTGGATATATCTGCAATGGCTTCGTCATACTGACCGAGAGCCGCCCTGGCATACCCCCTGTTATTGTATGCCCC
>CAIPXZ010000418.1 GCA_903869075.1 uncultured Myxococcales bacterium
CAGCGCCGCCCACCGACCACGCGCGCGGGCTGCCCGTGTACGCGCACGAGCGCGAGCTGCTCGACGCGCTGAAGCACCACCCGGTAGTGATTGTCGAAGGTCCGACCGGATCGGGCAAAACCACACAGATTCCGCAGATGTTGCTGCGCGCCGGCGTCCAGGGGCGCATCGGCATGACGCAGCCGCGGCGCATTGCCGCCGTGTCCGTGGCGTGGCGCATCGCCGAGGAACAGAACACCGCCGTCGGCGACGCGGTGGGCTACGCGATCCGCTTTGACGACTGCACGACGCCGCAGACGCGCATCAAGGTCATGACCGACGGCATCCTGCTGCAGGAAGCGCAGCGCGACCGGCTGCTCTCGGACTACGACGTGATCGTCATCGACGAGGCGCACGAGCGGAGCCTGAACATCGACTTTGCCCTGGGCCTGCTGCACGGGCTGCTGAAGATCCGCCACGACCTGCGCGTGGTTGTCAGCTCGGCGACGCTGCAACCGGAGACGTTCATTCGCTTTTTTGGCGATCTGGGCGAAGACGTGCCGGTCGTGCGCATCGACGCGCGGCCGTTTCCGGTCGAGATTGTCTGGCGGCCGACGGAGCGCGCCGGGCCGGAGGACCTGCCGGAAGCCGTGGCGCAGGAGGTCGCGGCGATTCACCGCGCGCGCGAGCCGGGGCACGTGCTGTGCTTCATGCCTGGCGAGGACGCGATCAAGCGGACGGCGGCGGCAATCCTGCGGCATGTGCCGGCGAACCGCGGCGAGCGCGATCTTGTCGTGCTGCCGCTCTACGGCGCGTTGACGCGCGAGGACCAGGAGCGGGTTTTTGACCGCTTTGCCGGCCAGCGCAAGGTCATCGTCGCCACCAACATCGCGGAAACGTCGATTACCATTGACGATGTCCGCTTCGTCATCGACTGCGGCACGGCCAAGGTGCCGCGGTTTTCGGCGCGGACGGGCATCCTGGCGCTGCGCGAGGAAGGCATCCCGCAGGCGTCCGCCGACCAGCGGCTGGGTCGCGCTGGTCGCACAGCGCCGGGCAAGTGCATCCGCCTGTATTCCGAGCGCGATTACCTGGCGCGGCCGCGCTTTGGCGACGAGGAGATCATCCGCCTCGACCTCTCGGAAGTTGTGCTGCGGCTGTGCGGGCTGGGCTTCACGCAGGTCGAGGAATTCGCCTTCCCGACGCCGCCGACGCGCGCGCGCCTGCACGCTGCGCTGGATGAACTGTACCGGCTGGGGGCGATCGACCGGCAGCGGCAGGTGACGTCCATTGGCAAGGAAATCCTGCGGTTGCCGCTGACGCCGCAGCTGGCGCGCTGCGCTGTCGAGGCGGCGATGCGCTGGCCGGAGGCGCTGGACGACGTGCTGGCGGCGGTGGCGCTGCTGTCCGGGCGCTCGCCGCTGCAGTTTCCGCAGGGCCACGAGGAGGCGGCGCGGCAGGCGCACGCCCGGTTCGCCGAGCCGATGGGCGACGTGGCGGTCATGGTGTCGCTGTACAAGGCGTGGTGCAACGCCCCGGATCCACCGGCTTTTGCCCGCAAGTGGTACGTCGACCAGCACACGCTGGCATTCGCCCGCAACGCCCACGAGCAGTTGGCGGATCTGGCGCGGGAGATGAACTGGGAGGTTGGTCAGGGTGCGCCGTACGAGCTGCTGGCGCGATCGCTAGCGGCGGGCTTTTCGCACCAAATTCTCGCGAACCGCGGCCGGTTTTTTGAAGGCGTGGGCGATGAGCGCTTCTACGCCCATCCCGGCAGCGTGCTGTACGCCCAGCCGCCGCGCTACGCCGTGGCGACTGAGCTGGTGGTATCCAACCGCGCGTATGCACGGCAACTTTCGCCGGTGCGCCCGTCGTGGATCGTCGAGCTGCGGCCGGATTTGGCGGCGCGCTGGCACCTGAAGTCGGATCGCGTCGAGGACAAGAAAGCCGCGGCGGAAGCGCCGGCGCCGGCACCGGTCGTCAAGCAGACGCAGCTGGTGCTGGGCGGCGTAACCCTGCCGATCGACTGGAAAAAGCACAAGCCGTCGCTGGAAATTCCGCAGCGGGCGATTGAGCAAATCGTGCTGTCTGGCGAGCAGCCGCCGCCCGAGGCGCGGCGCTGGACCGCCGGTGTGCGCGTGGGTGAGCTGCTGTTCGCGCAGGGCACGCCGCTGCAGGCGCTGCTGCAACAGCTGCCGACGATGGCGCTGCCGCCCGCGGGCGCGAAGCTGGCGTGTCCGGTGCCGGAGGGCGCGCTGCTGGAGGTCGACCGCAACCTGCACACGATCGAGCGGCACCTGGGCGACCTGCTGACGCCGGCGCAAGGCGGGCAGCGGCGTCCGGGGTGGGTGACGCTTGTCGGCAACGGCGGTGGCGGCTATTGGTTTGAAGTCATTACGGATTGGCGCGAGGCGGTCGAGACAACCGCTGTGTCGCTCGAAGCGCTGGCGGACGACCTGGACGACGACGAGCCGATCCGCGGCGAGGTCGTGGCGCGGCAGGTGAGCGTCGAGGACGTAGCGCGGACGTGGGAAACGCGGAGGCAGCGGTGAGTGAACCGTCCCTGTACACGGCGATCTGGGCGCTCGTGCGCGCGATCCCGCCCGGGCGCGTGATGACCTACGGCCAGATCGCCACGCTGTTGGGCACCCCGCGCGCCGCCCGCGCCGTCGGCTACGCGATGTTTTTCTGCAAGGACGACGGCGTGCCGTGGCAACGCGTCGTCAACGCCAAGGGCGAGATCTCGCTCGGCGGCCACGTCGATCGGCCGATTTTGCAACGGGAATTGCTGCTAGCCGAGGGTGTGAACTTCGACGCCGCGGGGCGTATCGACCTGAAGCGGTACCTGTGGTGGCCGGAGATCGCCGGGTAGCGCGTCGCCGGGACGCACGCCCGCCCTCAGAGGGTGGGGGACGAGGTTGTGTTCGCGTCTCCGCGGATTTTGCCGCGGCCCGGCCAAAAATGTCACACAAGCAAGCCGGCCCGCCGCCGAATACATGGAGGCGGAGGTGTTCCGGGCCGGCGCGGTAGCTTCGCACACGCAACACAGCCCGCCGCCGAATACATGGAGGCGGAGGTGTTCCGGGCCGGCGCGGTAGCTTCGCACACGCAACAC
>CAIPXZ010000419.1 GCA_903869075.1 uncultured Myxococcales bacterium
CCGACGTGCGGCGAGATGTAGATGCACGATGCGGCGTCATAGCCGGGCGTGCAGCAGATTGTGCCATCCGTGCGCAGGATGGCGGTGTCGGACACTGCGCGCAGGTTCGGGAACGACCAGTCGCCCTTCGCCAAGAGCGCTTCGACAAAGTCCTTCGGCGGATCCAGACGTCCGCCGGACTTTCCATTCGCCTTTTCCGGGCGCCGAAACTCGATGTGCTTCGACATTCGGTACCGCAGATGGTCAACATCAACCTTGACGATCGTATGCGTGCCATCATCCACGCTTCGCGTCACGGTAACGAGCCTGTGCGCCCGCTGGAACAACAGCGGGTCACGCTCGCGTAGCGCCACTTCCGCTTGATCCACCAGTTCCGCAAGGTTGCCCGGACGAATAATGAGCCGAACTCGTTGCGCGGCGTCAGAATCCGCGGCGTCCTGACCGCCGTGGCTTGACTGGTTGGCTACGCCACCGGCGTAGCGTGGATCCATCGCGGACTCGACGAGCTTGATGACTTTGTCTTGATCTTCGGGCACTTCGCAACGGGACATGTTGACCTCAATCACTTTGGCAAGGATCTCGTCGCGCGTGGCGCCGTAGTAGCGCAGCTGGCACGCGTACTGGTGCAACGTGCGGTTCCGTCGGCCGCACCGGATGTGTTCCGGCAAGACAAATGGCCCCGCATCTTCATCCGGCGAGGAAGAGCTGACGCCTTCGCCTGCGCCGGCATTCGTCATCTGCCGACGCGAAGCTCCACCCCCGCGGGCCGCCGGCGAGCCATTTCCGCTCGCCGGCTGCGGCTGCGGGTCACGCGTCGGGCGCCAGTTGAGCGTCTTTTCAAAGCCAGCGAAGTCCGCCGGGAGACGTTGGTCAACACCGTTGCGCCGCACAAAAGGCAGCCGGAATAGGCGGTTCCAGTCTTTGGTGCAAGCGAGATCGACCTCGATACCGTGACTCG
Organism: uncultured Myxococcales bacterium; assembly: GCA_903869075.1. Lineage (GTDB taxonomy): Bacteria > Myxococcota_A > UBA9042 > UBA9042 > UBA9042 > CAIYBN01. The sequence goes on from CAIPXZ010000419.1 coordinate 959, forward strand.
CGAGCACGGCCGCGAACTCCCGGCACCACTGAAGATACGTCTCCGGCCGCAAGCGCTCCGGCAAGCGTGTGGCGATTCGCGCCCCGCCCTTGGTCTCATACCAGGCCATGCACTCGCGCCACGGGAGCAGGTCCAGTTGACGGTGGAACTCGGCACGCCAATCCGCGCTGGCGGGAGTGTGCTCCTTGTGGGCCACCGCGTCGTCAATGTCATAAACGAGCAGGTCGATCCAGACTTGGCCGCCGAGCACGCGAGTCGCCGGCAACGCAGCCATGTTCAGCCGGGGACATTCGGTAGCGATCTCGCCATCGGGCCCCTCCAGGTAGTACAGCGCGAAGTGCGCGTCGGTCGTGTATTGCTTCGCGAAGGCCGTAGCCACGTCGACGACCGGGTTGTAGTTCCACTCGCCGATCGCCCCGTTCTTCTTGCCGATGAGCGGGCGCTTCTCGGCGTCGTATGCGCCGTCCCATCCGAGGGTTTCACGCTTTTTGAGAATCAAAATCTGAGACATAGCTCTCTCCTTGGCGGCCACTACGAGGCGCGCCGTACCTTGTTGTTGATGAACTTCTTGGACTGGGCCGCTTGGCGGGCCCGCAGCCAGTCGTCGACTTCCGACGCGATCCAGCCGACCGAATTCGGCCCGAGCTGCCGTCGAACTGGAAAATCACCGGCCAACTCAAGCCGCCGGATCGATGAGTAACTGAGGCCGGCGCGTTCACATACGGCTCGGCGTCGCAAGATCGTCATGACACCCTCACTCCCGCGGGCCGAGTCGGCGCCGCGTGGAGTGATGTCTAATTGACGAGCTTGTGCGCGCAAAGCGGCGACCAAACTAAGTTGGTCGGCGACCAAATTTGAGGCGTAACTATTTGTTTATTCTAGTATCAAGCGCGGTGTCGAGCACCTTGCGAATCGTCTCCGCGGCGAAGGTGCTGTGGCGCTCGATCTCCTTTGCAATGGCCGAGGTGTTGGCGTGGTCACCCCATTTGAACTTGCCGCCCTTGTCGTAGTATCCCGCGACGAGCGCCGCGATGACGTCCAGCAACTTCTCTTTCTCCCTTGCTTCCGCGGGTGAGCTGATGCGAACTGCGTCGACAACCAGACCACAAGCGAGTGCCTGGTCTCTCGTTGCGGCAGCCTCTCTTAGAAGCACCAAGAACGGTCGACGACGAGGCACAACGACAAGCTGGGGTTCGCCGGTGTCGAGCGCGAATTCTGTGCATTCCACCTGACCGGACTGGAGAAGTTGCACAGCTTGGTGAGCACCAAGCTCAACGTAACCACCGACAAATACTCCAACCTCGTCGGCGGAGTAGCCGTCTTGGTACACTTCGAACCGGCGCTCGTCGTCAGCCTCAGTTATTCCGCGAACCTGCCGTGTCCGACATTCGACCACGGCCACGCCGGGTCCGACGTAGGCCAGTATTCGGAGTGCCTCGGGAACAATCGCTTGCCACCTGTTCGCCGTCACGCCAGGGTTTGCGGCCATCAGGGCGTCGAGCAACACAAGGTTCGGCGGTAACGGTGGCGGGCCGGCCTCCGTTGAATCAACTATCTTTTCCGTTTTCATGGCCCTCCACCGTTGCCCGGAACTCGCCAAGAGCGGCGAGCGCCGCGGCACGAATCGACGTGCCACACGTTGACCCGGCTTGCACGCGGCTGAACGAAGTTCCGTATTTCGAGCGAGCGCGCCGACTCAGCGGCGGTCTGGCGCGCGCTCAACAGGCCGTGGCCGGAGCAGCTCAAACGGCGGCACTTCCAGCGCCAGCGCGATCTTCTCCAACGTCTTCAAACTCGGCGAGAATTTCTGACGTAACACGCTGGACAGGTAGCCGCGCGAGATTCCCGCGGCGTCCGCGAGCCGGTTGATGCTGAACCCGCGCTTCTCCGCCAGTTCCTCGATTCGGCTGATCAGAATGGCGTGCGCGTCCATGTGGACAGGCTACGGCAGGTTGAGTACGCTATTGCTTCGCATACAGAGCGGCACCAGAATTCGCCGCGTGCGCCGGAACACGCGTGGACATCTTCTCCGCCTTCATCCTTGTACCGTACTTCGCGGTCGTCTCGGCAGCGGTCGCGGCGACGATCGGCGAGCGTAAAGGGCGCGCGATAATTGGAGCCCTTCTCGGCCTGTTCCTTGGTCCACTCGGTGTTGCGATCACGTGGGGCATGACCGGCAATCGCGTGCCATGCCCGCACTGCCGCGAACGCATCCACCGCGACGCAACCGCCTGCCCACACTGCACGAGGTCCACAGCCGATGGCGGATTCGAGCCGGTACTCCCGGTCGACAACGCCGGACGGCGGGTCCTGTTCATCGCGATAATCCTTGCGGTGTTCGGCGCTTTGGCCTTCTCATGGCTGCGGAGTTGGAAGGAGCGACAATCACCACAAGCCATTGGAAGCGCAGAAGGCCAATCCGCCGTGACCACGCCCGACACCGGTCCCGGTCTGAACGGCAGAATCTGCACGGTGATCGCGACTGCCGGCTTGTCGCCACCCGGTCTGGCACTTTTCGACGGGCCGCGGCGGAACGCGACGCTCATCGGGCGCCTATCGGACGGTGCGCGCGTCTGCGCGGCCGAGACGCGCGGCTCGTGGCAGTTCGTGATCGAGTCTGGCAACCACAATGATGGCGTAGCCGGCTGGGGTGCGCGGCAAAACCTCTTGGCGACAGCCGAAGTGTGCTTCACCGAGTGACGTTGCGTTCGCGCGCCCGCTTGCCGCGCGTCATTCTTGGAGGAAACCATGGGACAACACGTACTTCTCGTCACGCGCGCCGCGCATTTCGCCGCCGAACGCCACGTTCACCAGCGCCGCAAGGGCGAACACGCCGAGCCGTACTTCAACCACGTCTCGGAAGTCGCCGCGCTGCTTGCGGAAGCGACCGATGGCAAGGAGCCGGAGCTGATCGCCGCGGGCTACCTGCACGACACGATCGAGGACCAGAACGTCACGCACGCAGAGTTGGAGGAACGCTTTGGGCGGGAAGTCTCTGATTTGGTGTTGGAAGTCACCGACGACAAGAGCCTGGAGAAGCAGGAACGCAAGCGGCTCCAGATTGTCCACGCGGCCCACTTGAGCCACTACGCCAAAATGCTAAAGCTCGCCGACAAGTGCGCGAATCTGCGGGCGCTGTTGACCAGCCCGCCACCGGATTGGTCGGCACAGCGGCGCGGCGAGTACTTCGACTGGGCGCGCGACGTCGTCGAGGGTTGCCGCCGCGTAAACGTGAAGCTGGAAGCGGAGTTCGACCGCCTGTACGCGCGGCGCGGCGAAGCCACAGGGGGGCAGCCATGAGCCAACCGAAGCTGCAGGGCCTGTTCGAGGCGGAGACGCCAAGCCAAACGCTGCAGCGCCGGCGCGACGACGAGGCCGCGGGGCGCGAGTCGATTCGTGATGCCGTCCGCCGCTTGCGCGACATGGCCGAAGCAGTCCTGGACCAGGCCGCCGCAGTCCTTGACGCGGAAGATGAATTGGACCCGTATGAGCTCGCCGAACTCATGGAAGTCGCGCGGGCGTTACAGATTCCAAAACGACTGCTGTTGGCCGAACAGCGCGGGGAGATGGCCGATGCCGAACGAGACGAATGACCCGCCAATTTTGAAGGGAATGCCGTCGCCGGAGGAACGGCCGGACCTCTACGATGACGACGACAGCATGAGCGTCGACGCTGGGGCACGGAGTCAAGTGGCGATTCCGGCGTACCTCGCGGCGCGGATTGCCAAGCGGGAAGGCAAGCCGTACGAAGGCCCGGTTATCGGCGCGCCGCCACCGGCTCCGCCTGCTGACCCGGTGCAAACGGCGGTGGCGATGCGTCATGCGGGCGATCTGCCCGGCGCCATCCGCTTTTTGTACGCCGAACTGGGCGAGAACCTCAGCAATCCACGGATCTACATCACGTTGGCGACGATGCTGTCGGAGAATGAGGAGTTCGACCGAGCGGAGCGCGTGTTCCAGCGCGCGTTCGCCGCCGGGCTGGAGGACGAGATGCTGCGGCTGAACTACGCGACGTTTCTGGCGGCGTCGGGACGCGCCGGTCAGCAAATCGACGAGTTCCGCGGCTTTGGCAGCAAGATGATCGTTGCACTGGGCGCCGCGGCGCGCGACCAGTCGGCATGGGCGTTGCGCGACACGTTCGGGCGGTGGGCTGCGGCGGAGTGCAACCTCGCGCGGCTGCGGCTGGCGGAAGGGAACATCGACGCCGCGCGGGATCTCGCGGAGAAATGGCTCGTGGTGGAGGACATCTGGCATTCGGCGCACGAAATCGTCGAGGGCTGCATCGCGGAGGGCGAGGAACTCGTCGAGTTCGCGCGGCTCCACGAGGCGCAGCGCGCGTCGCCGCGGATGGTGGCGGCGCTGTTTGACGAGGCGCAGGCGACGGATCCGTTGCGGGCGCTGGCGATTGTGGCCGCCAGCACGGCCTACCTGCCGTGGCGGTGGATTGAAGGCGTCGACGGGTTTGAGCGGGAGCTGAGGACTGCGACGATCACAGCGATGTTCAGTTGGCGGTTGGACACCGCCCCGGATGACCACCTAGCGCTGCAACTCCTTTTGGACGGTCCGACTGCGGGCTGATTGCTTCGAGCGCCTCCGCTTGGTGTCCTTGCCACCTCGAATCGACCTGCCCACCTCGCTCGACCCGCAAACCTGACAACCTCAACCGATTGACGTGAGTTTGCCGTACGCCCAAACTTTGCGCGGGCAAACGTGAAGTCGTCACCGGTCGCTCTTCTGCGACTGAACGTCGATCCTGCCCTCGATATCGGTTGCGCAGCGCGCGACTCAGCGGAGTCAAATCGGTGAACCTCTATGAACTGAAAGCAAATCCGACCGGACTTTCGCTCTCGCAGCGCATTGACCCAATGCGTTTCAAGAGCGTCAACGGCAACTCCAAGGAGCAGGATCTCGAGGACCTGATCATTCGCCACCCCGGCCTGTTGAACTTGGGCGACTACACGCCCAAGGCCGATGAACCGGACCTCCTGATCATCAGCAGGCAGCCAAAGACATCGACCTCGAAGCGGGCCGACCTGTTCGCGATTGACCGCGAAGGAACTCTGGTCATCATTGAGGTCAAGCGCGACGCGGAGGATGAGCGAAATCGCAAAGAAGCGATGGAGTTTCAGGCGATCCGATACGCGGCCGCGAGCAGGAAGCTGACCGTCGAGCGGATCATCCAGATGTTTGGGAAGTTTCTCGCGTCGACGGCGCCCAAGCTCGAAGTCGTCGCAGGGTCGAAACCCGCGGCGGATGAGGAAGACTACGAGTCCAAAGCAGAGTTGCTGCTGCGGAACCACCTGGCGGACGAGGAAGAGACGCTAACTTTGGAGGATCTGCAGGCGCGGATTAACCCGAAGGCCAAGCAACGCATCTACCTCGTCGCTGCGAGCTATGAACCCGATGTCACCTCCGCTTGCGCGTGGCTCCGCGAGCACGACATTCCGATCTTCTGCTTCCAGCTTCGCCCCTACCGCATCGGCAACGTTGAGGTTCTTGACCGGCACCGTCTGATTCCGCCGCCGGAGTTGGACGAGTACCTGCTGGACATGGCTTCCCCGGGCGGCGATTCCAGAACGGCGGGATCCGAACCGAGAGGGCCGCGCACTGCGAGCGACAAACCGGTCAGCGTGTCATTTCTCAGCGCAGGCAGTGAACCGACGACTTACAGCGTGAATTCCTGGAAAGTCGCACTGCTTTCTGGCATCAGACATCTGCTGGAGACCGAGAAGTTGCCGGAGAAGAAGCTTGCTGTCCCAACGAACAAGAGCTCGTCGGTGCCGCTCCGAAACGGGGAGGTCGTGACTGGCGAACTTGAGATCGAAACCAACGCAAGCGCACGGTTAATCTGCGACTGGCTAGAGGCGTCGGTCAAGGCGCTTGGACGCCCGGATCTTTACATCCGGATTGAGACGCGCAGTGGCAAGATTGTCGAGCTGCCCCCGCGTGTCGGCCCGTAATTGTACGTGCTGCTTGATCTTGACTTTGACGACAGGCGCCACCGCCGCACGGCGGCCCTTTGTTCGGGCGTGTGTCCGGCAACACGTCATCCTCGTTCTTGGGCTCGCTCCTCGGTGACGCCGACGATCAGGACGACCGTTCGTTCGCCGACCGGCGCGAGTTCCACGCAGTGCTGCGCCAGCGACGCCAACTCCCCGTCGCTGAGCGGCTCGGATTCGAAGCCGCCTTCCAGCCCTTTCATTTGAAGCAGCGATGCGCGCGCTCCGTCCGAGATTTCGAACGCACGTCGGCGCCGCGGGCCAAGTATCGCAATCCAGGCATCAGATAGGGTTCGCAGATCGACGCCGCACGGACGATCGGACGCGGGCAGGACATCCCGCAGCGCTTTCAAACGCGCCTTTCGGTCTGTGCCCGGGGCGGCTTGTTTGTGCTGGGCGACCACAACCCGCCCCATCATCTGAATCGCGCGTTGTCGCCGAGGCGGCAGAAGTACTTCGTCGAGGCGCGCGAGCCTGTCGCGCGCACGACACAACGCCTCTCGTGACGCCTGCGAACTGATTTCGACGTCGCTAGCCTCGCCGTCGAGCCGTTCGCGGATCGCTTCGGTGATCTGGTCAAGTTGGAGCAATGGCCGAGCACTGGCCGTTCCCGGGAGAAACACCCACCGCGGCGCCATGCGGTTGCTCGCGCCAAGCACCGCGAACACCCACGGCTCGGCGCTTCGGACGGACGCGACGCACGAAGCGATTCTCGCCTGGCTCTCTCGCATTTCGTCGTAGGTTTCTTGCGGTATCAGGGCGTTCGGGCCGATGAGACGGCGGACGTGCGCGAACGCGTCACAGAAATCGTCGTTCAGTCGCCGTTGCCGGTTTTCCTCGATGTTGAACCGCTCGACGAGCTGCGCGCCAGAGAGCCGCTGCCGACTGCCGGTTCCGCCGCGCTCCATTTCTTCCGGCAAGTCGAGATTTCGTCCGATCAGGCGGCCCGCGAGTTCAAGCCGACCAAGCAACAGGTCATCGTCCGTGGGCGAGAATGCGGGCGAGTCGTCGGGCCACCAGATTTCTATGTCGTCATGCGGACTGTCCATTCGGTCAATCCGGCCGACACGCTGCTCGGCGACCCGCAGGACTGTCGGCGTGTTCAAGTGGACGAGGCGATGGGCCAGCTGCAAGTTGACGCCTTCGCTGAGGGCGTCGGAGCACAGGCCCACGAACGCGCTGCGTGCTTGCCCCGGAGCAAACCGTTGAGCGAGGCGGCGGCGCTGCGGAAGTGGCAGTTCGCCGACAAGCAGTTCGACGTCGCACTCGCGCTCGCGGAGCTCCTGGCGAAACCAGAAAAGCGACAGGACGTGGCTGTCGAACGCCAGTACCGGCTCTCCCAGCTGGAGTTGAGTGACGAGCAGCTCGACTTTGGCGTCTTCGCGGCGCGAGCTGATTTGCGTCGCCCGCTCGGCGATCGCCAAGTAGATCTCAACTTCGCGCTGACACGCCTCGGCGAACGCGGCCGGGTCCCGGAGCCACAACGGAATCTTCTCAACCGCCAGCTTGAGTCCGTTCTCGGGCGGTCGCTTGACGCCAGCGCGCAGTTTCGCGACGGTACCTAACGTCGATTGCCGTTTGGGGCTTTGCCCCGCGGCCAAAGCCTCCCAAGCCGCGACCGTGCCTCGAACGTGTTCGACAAGCGCGAGGCGCGACGACCGCAATGTGTCCAGAACGTGGTACTTCGCGAGCGCGGCCGTGCTTCTTTCGATCATGCGCAGATACTGTTCCTCGCTGAATCGGCGTTGCATTCGTTTGGCAACTTCGAGCCGCGGCGTGAGCCAGATCACCCCTTTCAGCTGTCCGGCCAGCTCTTCGATTTCGGCAGCGAGCGCCTCGTCGTCCGGTTCGAGCGGCAGCGTGTAGCAGCGTGGCGTTTGCTTCGGGAAACCGGGCTGCGAACGGGTCGGCGCACACCGGTACGCCTCGGGCTCGGC
>CAIPXZ010000420.1 GCA_903869075.1 uncultured Myxococcales bacterium
CGATGTCGGTTCGGCCAAGTTCCTGTCGTACGGCTTGCCAGCAGGTTTCGTCCCAGGAGGTAAAGCCCAGCAAAGCCCGCCGCGCGACGTCGAGGCGCCCGTGTGCATTGGTAGTGAAATTGACGACTAGCACTGGTTGCGGCCACGTGATGCCGATCATCAGGAAGCGCGATTCCGACCGAGTGAGTTTGGCATCGGCGACTAGGATGCCTTTGCGGAAGACGGCGACATGCGGAGTTTTCCGGCTACTAGGCGACAGGCCGCTAGCCTCGCTTCGTCCGTAGATGCGCTGGATCCTAAGTTTGGTGGTTTTTCCCTTAGGTGGAGTGATTTCTAGAACGTCGTGATCACCCGGTTCGAAGCCGCGCTCGATGTCGGTCGCCAGATCTGGAGTCTCGACATAGGTGAGCCAGCCCTCGACAGCGGCCCCGACAATCTCATGAAGATCGAAGGACCGGGTCTTGAGGCGTTGGGCGGCCAACGAAGCGTCCTGCGGCGCGAACGGCACTGCCCAAGGATAATGACGAGAAAGTTGCCGCACCATCACATCGGCTCCGCCTTGAGACAATTGAAGGGCGTCTGATTGTGGCCGGTCTGGGTGGAGAATAACGGTACGCTTTCCGTTCTCATCCACCACAATCGGAAATTCCACAAATCCCGCGATGGTCGCAAGGTATTCGGTCACCTTGAGCCGTGGCGCCGCCGCCACGGGCGTATCTTTCGTCACGTCGCCCTTGAGCTTCCGTCCTTGGATATGCACCGTCACGCTCGTGCCGATGGGTGCCCCGGTGTCGCCGGCGTATACGCGAAACTGTCGATCAACCGCCGGAATTTCCAAGCGGATCGGCGCGGCAGTTCCAGCCACCAGAGGGTCGCGTCGGGTCACGATCTCTAAGCGCGAGGCTACCATGAAGCAGCTCAGAATTCCGATCCCGAAAGTCGAGATAGGGTCGAGATTCAGCTGCAAATTTTTGAAATCATCGCTGCGGTAGTAGCTCACACCCGCGACAGACAGGTAATTGCGAACGATGTACTCGTCCATACCAATGCCAGCATCCGTGCACCGGATGAGCGCGTCGCCGTCCGGTCCGTGTTCGACCCAAAAGTAAATCGCGTCGTCGAATCCTAGGCCAACGTCTCGTGCCGAGCCGCTCGCCAACGCCCGCTGCTGGACAAGGGCCCGCCGCGTGGCGATGGCATCGATGCTGTTTTGCAGGAGTTCTCGCAGAAATACGTGACTGTCTCCCTGGTAGATTTCGTTCGCCAGGATCTCGAACATGCGGGCACGATGAAACTCGAAACGGATGTTGATTGGACGAAACCCGTTCGCGGTGACCAGCCACTCGAGCTTGCGCAGGTCGAGCTGGTGCCGGGGATCTGGGTGGCGCGCCAGCAAATCCATCGTACCTGTGATCTGTTCCTCGCAATAGCGGCCGAGATCCTGGAGCTCAGCCCACACTTCCGGATCGGCGGTGCGGCCGTCGAACCGAACGCTGCGCCCGTCGCCATACGGAGGAAAAGTGACCGCACTCAAGGCGCGGTGCTTGCTCCATTCCATCTTAGAGGTCGGATCTTCGGGCGCGACGAATCGCCAGACTGCATACGGGGTGCGATCGTCGGCAATATCGAAGAGGTCAACCAAGCGGACATACAAGGCAATGGCCCGCAAGTTGACCGTGTAGCCAAGGACACTGAACTGCCCGGAGAAGCGCATCTCGTCGTCCAGCTCCGAGAAGTCCAGCCAGTGTCCCTGGCAAATGAGCTCAAGCGCCTGGGGCACCGATGAGCCCACGGTTTGGAAGAACGCACGGGCCCGGACGCCGCTGCGCGAGGCGTGGGTGCGGCGGATGTAGACGCTCATTTGTTCCGGGCTAAGACTTGGCGGCACGTCGCGTCGGAGACCGAGCTGATTGGCGAACTGGCGAAGGCGCGGGGCTTCGTCGTCCAGCGGCGTGAAGGTGGCGCCGTCGGGAAGCGCAGTCGCGCCGCCCTGCAAAAACGCAAGCTCGCCCGGACCCGCAGCCATGCCCCAATCGTGGGCGTAGAGGCCGCAGGCGAGCAGGAACAGCTCGGCCGCGTTCATTCGCTCGTAGCGCTCAGGACCGATCATCTTGTCGGCGATGCTGAACAGGCGGGCGAGATGAAGCTCTTCATCGTGCGGCGTAAACTGGGGAAACAGGCAGGAGATTTCCTTGACCTCTGAGGCGACCCGCGTGCGCAGTAGATTGAACTGACCCCAATAGTCGAAGTCGACCGGCTGCATCGCGGAAAGCTTGCGGCTCAGCGTGAGGGCGAGCGCACTTTCCCGCACTCTTGCCGGGACAATGTTCGCGTGCGGTGTGCTTTTGCTTGAGTGGATGCTTCCCATTGGGGTCCTATAGTAAAAACGATAGGTGTCGGTAGAGGTTCAGTATATTGAGCAGGTATCACTTCGGGGTTGAAAGTCACGGGAGGAATCCACGCCAATTGGCGGCGCGCATGCACACTTGCACCTCGGTGGCAGTCGCGCTGTCCTAGCACCTAATGTCCAAGCCTGAGGCATTTTCGCGCGTCCTCATTGATAGAGCTCTCTCGGATAGCGGCTGGGATTTGCTCAACGCCAAGCAGGTGCGGCTTGA
>CAIPXZ010000421.1 GCA_903869075.1 uncultured Myxococcales bacterium
GCGCGACAGCCGGTCCTGGACGTGCGAGCGCCGCAGCGCCAGACCATCGACGGTGCCGAGCAGCGGATCGGCTTCGACGACCGGCGGCGGCGCTGGCTTGGGCGCGATCGGCACCGGCGGTTTCTGGCACGCAGTCAGGGCGATCAGCAACAAAATGCCGGTAAGTCTCAAGGCTTGGCCATCAGCGTCACGAGGATGGCCTTTTGGATGTGCAGGCGGTTCTCGGCTTCGTCGAAGATGATCGAGCGCGGGCCGTCGCACACTTCCGCGCTGACTTCTTCGCCGCGGTGCGCGGGCAGGCAGTGCATGAACAGGCAGCCGGGGTTGGCGCGCTGCATCATCGGTTCGTCGACCATGAAGCCGGCGAAGTCGCGCACGCGCTTGTCGTGTTCCTCTTCCTGGCCCATGGACGCCCAGACGTCGGTGTAGATGCAGTCGGCGCCGCGCACGCCGTTGAGGATATCGGCGGTGACGACGATTTTGGCGTTGGTTTCCCGTCCGAGCGCTTCGCAGCGCGCGACGATCTTCGGGTCTGGCCAATAGCCGTGCGGCGCGACGATCGTCACGTTCATCCCGGTCGCGGCGCCGACGTCCAGCAGCGAGTGCGCCATATTGTTGCCGTCACCGACGTAGCACAACGTTTTGCCTTTCAAGACGTTCGGATCGTAGGTGCCGGCCGGGCTCCAGTGCTCAATCAGCGTTTGGGCGTCGCACATCGTCTGGCACGGGTGCTCGAGGTCGGACAGCCCGTTGATGATCGGCACCGTCGCAAACTGGGCCAATTCCTCGACGATTTCATGGCCATAGACCCGTGCCATGATGCCGTTGCAGTAGCGGCTGATGACGCGCGCCGTGTCAGCGATTGTCTCACCGCGGCCGATCTGGATGTCCGCCGCGCTCAAGAACAGCGCGTGGCCGCCCAGCTGGTACATGCCGACCTCGAACGACACGCGGGTTCGCGTTGATTTCTTTTGGAAAATCATCGCCAGCGTCTGCCCTGCCAGCGTCTGGCGGTAGTTCTCCGGATGGCGCTTGATGTCGTGGGCGAGCAGCAGGCAATCGCGCACTTGCGCGGGCGAGAAATCCAGCACGGACAGGAAATGGCGGGGCATGTCGAACTCCTCAAACGGCCACCGGCCGCGAGCGCGGAGCTTACCCGTTTGCCGCCCGGCCGTCATGTGGCTCCCCCACGCGCACCTCGCCCTTCGCGCCGGGCCTCCACGCCACCCGGCAAAAATGCCTCCCCCACTGCTTGCCCGGTTGCCCGGGCAAACCACCACCAAAGCGGCCCCGAAGCGTTGCCGCCCCGTCCGCCCCTCCGTTGGCGCGGCAGGTTGCCCCGTCGCGTCGCGGCAGTCTGGTTGTGGGTTCACCGCCGCGCCGCCCGTACGCACGGTCTGGCCGCGAACGAGGGGCCCAGCTCGCCCCTCGGATCCATGTTCGTTCGTTTGCAGAATTTTCCGCGGCAAAATCTACGGGACCACGCGCGTCCCCGCGGTGCCCGAGGCCATCCGCCCCAGGTGCGCGACGTCGCCGATCACCGCCGGGTGGCCCGTCGCGCGCGCAAACTGCAGCGCCGCCTGCACTTTTGGCCCCATGGACCCGGGCGGAAACTGGCCGTCCTCCGCATACTGCTCCGCCTGGGCGATCGTCATCTGCTCCAGCCGCCGCTCAGTTGGCTTGCCAAAATCAAGCGCCACACGATCGACCGCCGTGACGATCAGCAGCGCCGCGGCGCCCAGCACCTGCCCCAGCAGCGCCGCCGTGCGGTCCTTGTCGATGACCGCCTCGACGCCGATCATTTTGCCACCGGCTGCGCGCATCACCGGCACGCCGCCGCCGCCGCCGGCTATCACAACGTCCATCCGCGACACCATCGCGTCAATGGCCTCGACATTGAGGATACCCGTCGGCGTCGGCGAAGCGACGACCTTGCGCCAGCCGCGACCGGAGTCCTCGATCATCTGCCATTTCTGCTTGCGTTTCAGCTCATTGGCGCGGTGTCCGGCGAAAAACGGGCCGACTGGCTTGGTCGCCTTGCCAAACGCCGGGTCGGCACCGGCGACTTCAACGAGCGTCAGCACCGTGCCGATCCGCAGCGCGTGGCTCTGGTTGTACAGCGCCAGCTCCAGCAGGTAGCCCATGGTGCCCTGCGTCGACGCCACACATGCGTCCAGCGGCGCAATCGGCAGCTTCGTCGAGGCTTCCTCGCTGCGGATCAGCTCCTGGCCGACCTGCGGGCCGTTGCCGTGCACGCACAGCACGCGAAAACCGCGGCGCGCCAGCGCGTGGATCGCCTTGGCCGCCGTCTCGGCGCGTTTCAGTTGTTGGCCAAAGCTGCCGTCATCCTGCGGCTGGAGCAAGGCATTGCCGCCAAAAGCGACGACGACAAGCGGTCTTCCAGAGCCGAATTGCCGCATCACGCGAACCGCCGCTTCGGGCGCACTTCGGCGTTACTGCGTTGCAAAGCCCGCTCAACGACCCCAACGGTCGCCTTCACGTCCTTCGCGCCTTGTTCCTTGAACTGCATCCGGAATCGTCGGCCGCGCGTAAGCTCGCCCAGACC
>CAIPXZ010000422.1 GCA_903869075.1 uncultured Myxococcales bacterium
CCCCCGACGCGCAAGCCCGCGATTTTTCGATCCCCGCCGAGCTGGCCGGCAAGCGCCTGGACCTGGCGCTGGCGGCGTTGGCGGGCGTCACGCGCAATGAGGCGCGGCGGGCGATCGAGCAGGGGTCGGTGTACCTGGCCGGCAGCCGTTCCCAGCTGGGCGCGACGCTCGTGCAAATGGGTCAGCCGCTGCGGATCCTGCCGAGCAACCCGGACCGCACGCACATCGACGACGGCCAGCTGCGGGTTGTCTACCGCGACGACTGGCTGCTTGTCGTGGAGAAGCCCGCGGGGCTGCCGACCCAGCCGCCGCCGCGTGGCGGGGACGCGCTGAGCCTGCGCGTGCGCAAGGAACTCGACGGCCGCGGCTACCTGGGCGAGCTGCACCGCCTGGACCGCGACGTGTCCGGCCTTGTGATGTACGGCATGCGCCCCGATGCGACGGCGAACCTCGCGGAACAGCTGCGTTATCACCGCGCGACGCGGCGTTATTTGGGCCTTGTGCACACGGCGATCGCCGTGCCGCGCCAGACGATCAACGAGCCGATCCGCGAGATCGCGCCCGGGCGCATGGGGCTGCACCCGGCGGGCATGCCCGCGCGCACGCACGTCTTGCCGCTGGATTTTGCCGCGGCCGAGCGCATGGCGCTGGTGCTGCTGGCGCTGGAGACCGGGCGGAGCCACCAGATTCGCCTGCATCTGGCGTGGGCGGCGGGGGCGCTGCTGGGCGACCGCCAGTACGGCGACACGCTGGCGCTGCCGCGCATCGGCCTGCACGCCGCGCTGTTGCGGCTGCGTCATCCGGAAGATGGCCAGCAGTGCACGTTTACCCTGCCGCCGCCGGACGATTTTTGGACGCTGACCGGCGGCGCGCCGTTGCAACTCCCCGCCGATTGGGCGGTCCTGGATCCAGCGCATTAGGAGGCACTGATGGACAGTTCGCACACGTCTTGGCTTGCGCGCGTGTACCAGCCTGCGACAAAAAAAGCTTTGCGCCAAGCGAGCTTTCGCCGCTCGACCGGTGAGGAAGTGCCGCCGCTGTACACGGCCGACGGCGCCGCAGAATTCCCCGGCCAGTACCCGTTCACCCGCGGCGTGCAGGCCACCATGTACCGCGGCCGGCTGTGGACCATGCGCCAGTACGCGGGTTTTGCCAGCGCCGCCGAGTCCAACGCCCGCTACCGCTACCTGCTGGCGCGCGGCCAGACTGGCCTGTCGGTGGCGTTTGACCTGCCGACGCAGATGGGCCTGGATCCTGATCACGAGCAGGCGCTGGGCGAGGTTGGGCGCGTCGGCGTGTCGATCGCGTCCTTGGAGGACATGGAGATCCTGATGGCGCAGATCCCGCTGGCGGACGTCAGCGTATCGATGACCATCAACGCCACGGCCACGACTTTGCTGGGCTTTTTGTACGTCGCCGCCGAGCGCCAGGGCGTCGATCCCAAGCTGCTGCAGGGCACGGTGCAGAACGATATCCTGAAGGAATACATGGCGCGCGGCACGTACATCTATCCGCCGCGGCCGTCGATGCGGCTGATTACCGACCTTTTCGCCTGGTGCGCGGCGGATGTGCCGAAATGGAATACGATTTCAATCTCCGGCTACCACGTGCGCGAGGCTGGCTGCGACGCGGCGCAGGAGCTTGCATTTACGCTGGGCGACGGCATCGCGTACGTCGAGGCGGCGCTGGCGGCGGGGCTGAACGTCGACGATTTTGCCAACCGCCTGGCGTTTTTCTTCAACGGCCACAATAACTTTCTGGAAGAGGTCGCGAAATTCCGCGCGGCGCGGC
>CAIPXZ010000423.1 GCA_903869075.1 uncultured Myxococcales bacterium
CGCCGGTCTTGGGGTTGGGCGTGATGACCTTGGTGTCGCCACGGATGAGGTCGGCCCAGTCCTTGATGCCTTTGGGATTGCCCTTGCGCACCAAAAACACGATTGTCGAGGTGTACGGCGCGCTGTGATCCGGCAGCTTGGTCTGCCAATCCAGCGGCAAGCGCTGCGTGCGCTCGGCGATCTGGTCGATGTCGCCCGCCAGCGCCAGCGTCACAACGTCGGCGTTGAGGCCGTCAATCACCGCGCGCGCCTGCTTGCCCGAGCCGCCATGCGACTGGTTGAACTTGACGTCCTGCCCGGTCTTGGCCTTCCACTGCGCCGCAAAAGCCACGTTCACGGACTGGTACAGCTCACGCGTCGGATCGTAGGAAACGTTTAGAATTTCAATAGTTTTAGCAGCACCGCCGGCGGGCGCGGGCGCCTTGCCGCATGCAAGCAGCAACAACAACGGCAGGAAAATTCGACGGCTCAGCATGGTCTCTCCGGGCACCACCAGCGGATGCCGAACCAGTCTAGCCGCTTTCGTCGAGTTGTCTATCGGCAAACTATGGAATCGCCGCGCCGCCGGCGGACCGTTCAGAAAAAACCAGAACATTTCAGCCATTAGCGCACGCAGCGCACGTAATCGGCATTGACGAGGTAGTCGCCGCTGCTGGCGCCGCCGTAGAATTCCACCGTCCACGCCAGGCCGGCGCTGCCGCTGACCGGCGTCGCCGTCCAAAATGGGATGTCCGTCGCGGGGTTGGGAAAGGCTGTGAGGTCAATTGTCGGCGTCTGGCTGCGGTCGACAAGCGAGCGCATCTCGACAACGCTGGGCACCCGCCAGCCGCTGCCGTTGAGCGCCAGCCCCTGGCAATACGGCGCGGCGTCCGCCCACGCCTTGAGGTTTTGCGCCGTCACGTCGCGCTGCCACGTCAGCTTTGTCGCGGCGTCATACACCGTCCCCGAGCTGACCGTGTACCGCCCCGCCGGCGCCGTCGCCGCGCCCTCGACCGCCACAAGCAGCGCCATCGTCATGCCCAGCCCGCGCAACCACCGCCGCATCAGCCCCCCGTTGCCCGCACGCAGCGCACGCGGTAGTACATTTGAGTCGCGCCGAAGTAGCTCGCATTGCCATCGGAAAACGCGAGGATCCACGCATTGCTGGCGAGAAACGGCACGCTGCTGGCGCTCCAGAAATAGTCGGCGTAGGTCATGCCAAAGCCCGGCACCGTCGCCGGCATGTTCTTGGCGTAATCCACAAGCGTCTCGAGCTCCGCCTGCGTCGGCAGCCGCCAATCGGTGTGCCCGGCGAGCGTCAGGCTGTCGCAGTACGCCTGCGCCGTGTCGCCGTGCATCATCGCCGAGAAGCCCGCCTGCCACTGCCGCGCCAGCTGGGTGTCCGTCACCGTGCCGTCGGCATTGACAACAAACAAAGCGGTTGGCGACAGCGGGCGAATGCCCCACACCGGGTAATCCGGCGCGCACATCGCCACGCCATCGACGGCGATTTGCACCCACTGCTTGTCGCAGGAACACGTCC
The DNA here is from genome assembly GCA_903869075.1 of uncultured Myxococcales bacterium. Classification (GTDB taxonomy): domain Bacteria; phylum Myxococcota_A; class UBA9042; order UBA9042; family UBA9042; genus CAIYBN01. The sequence continues at coordinate 1,523 of CAIPXZ010000423.1, forward strand.
CGCCTGGCTCCGCGCACAGCATGTTGGCGCCGCACGCGAACGCGCCGCCGGTGCAGCTGCCGCCGGCGCAGTGGTCGTTGACGGTGCAACTCGAGCCGTCGCTGCACGGCGCGGCGTTGGTGGCGTGGACGCAGCCGCTGGACGGGTCGCAGCTGTCGTCCGTGCAGGCGTTGCCGTCGGCGCAGTTGAGCGCCACGCTGCCGGCGCACAGGCCCTCGGCGCAGACGTCACCGCCCCAGCACGCGTTGTTGTCGTCGCAGACCGCGTCATTGTTGAGGAATTGGCAGGTGCCGCTCAGCGGCTCGCAGCTGTCGTTGGTGCACGGGTTCTTGTCGTCGCAGACGATGCCGGCGCACGGGTCAACCGCCACGTCCGCGCCCGCATCGACGTCTGCTGTCGCATCCGCTGCCACCGTGACGGCATCGCCATCGGGCGCGGCGACTGCGTCGCTCGCTGCGTCGGCCAATTCAAGCGCGTCGGTGGCGTCCGCATCCGCTCCGGCAGTCACTTCGGCGGCGGCATCGGCGACGCCGGTCACTTCGGCTGCGGCGTCAACCGCCGCGGGCGCGTCGGCATCGGCGGTGTCCGGGACCGCCGTGTCTGTCCCGGCGTCAGCGTCAACGGCGTCGGTCATGTCGGCGACCTCGGCAGCGTCTGCCGCCGTGGCGGAATCGGGCGCAGCGTCAGCATCGGCCGCCGACGCATCGGTCGCGGCGCCGTCGACGGCCGCCAGGCCATCTGCAGCGGCGTCCGTCCCAAGCTGCTGGTCGGCGAACGCGCCGCGCGCGGGCAGCGGGTCCGCCGTACACGCCGCACACAGCAGCAGCGCGAGGCCAAGCGGCGGCGGCAAAATTCGAGCGTGGCGGGGTGGTGGCTGCACCGGGGGACCGTGCGCGCGCGTGACGCGGGCGTCTGCAGGCACGGTAGCGCGGGTGCGCGGCTGCCGCAAGCCGGTGGCGGGATGGTCCGAGGGCGGTCGCAAGCTCGACCTCGTGCACCCGGGACTGAAGTCCCGGGCTATTGTTCGAGATGTCCGCCGGAAGGCGGACTCGGCCAAGCCCAGAATCCCGCAG
>CAIPXZ010000424.1 GCA_903869075.1 uncultured Myxococcales bacterium
CTCCGCCAGCTTGCGCACCTCCAGGCCTTCGGGCAGCCCCAGGTCGTCGGCGTCGGTTTGGGCTTGGCACGCCGTCAGCTGCGCGTCTTCCTCGACGACCACCGCCTGCACAAGCGCACCGCGCGTCGCGTCCGCCCACAGCAGCATCGCCAGCGCCAGCACGTGCAGCGCGGCGGTGACGGCAACCGCCGCATTCAGCCGCGATGCCTGCCCCGGCGCCACGCGCCCGAGCAGCCGCCACGCCAGCAGCCCGCTCGCCAGCAGGCCGGCCAGCAGCGCCAGCGCCCCCAGCAGCCCACGCGGTGCCGCCTGGGCCAGCGCCACGTCCAACGCCGCGGATTCGTCAAAAATGTGCAATGTCGCATGGTTGCGCCGCGCGCGATCCGCCAGCTCCGCGCGCACGCCCGCCAGGTTCGCGGCGATGTCCGCGGCCAGCGCCGGCTCCGGCCGCAGCTGCAGCGCCAGCTGGTACTGGGCGACGGCGCGGCCCAGGGTCCCCAGCTGCACAAACGTGTTGCCCAGGTTGTAGTGCACCGCCGCCGCCGGCAGATCGTGGCCGAGCAGGGCACCATACGCGTCACGCGCCTTCGCAAAATCCTGCTTTTCGTACAAGTGGTTGGCGGCGATGAACGCCTCATCCAGCGTCGCCGCGTGCCCCGTGTGCGGCGCGAGCGCCGACAGTCCGAGCGCCAGCACAACCAGCGCCGCCGTCCGCGCCACCGCCGGCAACGGCGTCCGCAGCAGCGCGGCGTCAATCTGCGTCAGGTGTTGCGTCAGCCGCTCGGCGGTCTGCGCCAGGTCCGTCTGGCGATCGCCCGCCGGCGCGAACCGGCCAAAATCGCAGTGCTGCAGGTCTGCCGCCAGCTGCCGCGCCGTCTCAGACGGCACGCCGTGGCGCTGCAGTTCGTCGACGACGCCCGGCTCGGTCAGTCCGCCGATCTCCATCTCCGCGATTTGCTTCAGATACTGCGCCACGATTTGCCGCGCCTGCGCGTAGCCCGCGCCCGGCTCCGCTTGCGCCGTCTCGCGCAGCTGCGCCTGCGCCTCGGGCAGCGCCGCCCGCCGATGCCGTTCCGGCGCATCGCGTTCCCGTCGCCGCCGCGCGGCAAACGCCGCCAGCACCGCCACCGCCAGCAGCCACGGCACCGCCACGAGCACCCGGAACAGCCGGGACTGCGTCCACGACTTGCCGTCGCCCGCCGCCAGCTTGGCCTCCGCCGCCAGCGGCCGCAGGCCGTCGCGCGCACGCACCGCTGGCGGCTGACCCGGCTGGGCACCGTCCGCCGTCGCCGCCGTCACCGCGCTCGCCAGCGCCTGGCCGCGGACGTCAAACGTGTAGGGCCCGAACGCCTGGGCGTCAAACCGCTCCTGGTACGGGTCAAACGACGCCCACGGCACTTGCGGCACCGTTGCGCGCCCAGGCCGGTCAAAGCTGAGCATCCACTTCCACGTGCGCTTGCCCTGGATGCCGTTTGCATTGCGGCTCACGCCTTCGTCGTCGCGGGTCGCCATCAGCTCGGCCGTCATGCCGGGCACCGGCGGCAGCACCGGCGCCTTCAGGCCCAGCAAGTTGCCGTCGCCGCTCACGATCACCGTCAGCAGCAGCCGCTCGCCCGTCTGCACTTCCAGCAGCCCCGGCTGGGTCGCCGCCGCGCCGCCACCCGCCTGCAGCGTCGCCGCGATGTGCAGCCGCCCAACATTGCCGTCGACAAAGCCCGCCGGCCGCCCCGCCGTCGGCACCGGCCGCACTTGCAGCTCGATGGTCGGCCCGCTCGCCTTGTCGGCGCGCGTGTTCAGCGTCTCCACGCGATAGCGCGGACTCTCCAGCCGCAGCGGCCCCGGCGTCGCCGCCACAAGGAGGTCGCGCACCGTCGTCTGCCGCTGGTACGGGTGGCCCGACAGCACGACGGCCTCGGTGCGCATCGCGTTCTCGTCGTGCAGGCTTTCGGGCTCCAGCTTGCCGTATTTCGGCTCGCTCACCGGCCGGATGCCGACGATCTGCCGCTGCCGCGTCCAGTACAGCGTGTACGTCACGACGAACGGCTGGCCAACGTACGGCTGGTTCGTCGACAGCGTTGGGTGCACGAAATACGCCTGGCCGATGAACTGGTTCAGGTCCGTCGCCCGATCCGCCGGCATCAGCTGGTCGATAACCTGCGGCGCAATGACCTCCACCGTCACCGCTTCCGCCTTGGCGACCACGTTGCTGCCTTCCAGCAGCACGATTGGCCCGACCTTGAACGTCCCCGGTCGCGACGGCGCCGCCTGGTACATCAGCGTCTCGGTGCGCTGCATACTGCCGCCGATGACGCTCAGCTGCTGCTGCTGGCCCGTGCGCTGGACGGTCCAGCCCTCGATCTCCGGCTCGGTCATCTCGTCAAAATTGCCGCTGGCGCGCACGGTGATGCGCAACTCATCGTCCGTCGTCAGCTTTTGCGTGTTCACTTCCAGCGTCACGCGCGCTGCCGCCACCGCCAGCGCCGGCAGGGCGGTCAGCAGCAGCACAACGGCGGCGCGAATGAGCGGGCGCGTCAGGCTCACGGGCTACCAGTCCTTCGTCGGCGTCTGGTTCTTGAACGGCGACTTGCGCAGCGCTTCCTCCGCCTCCAGGTTCGTCGGATTGTGGTCCGCGCGCTGCATTTGCTGCTGCAGCGCCTGGTTGTCCGGCGGCGGCTCCTTGGGCTCCTCGTCCTTCTTCTTTTGGTCCTGTTTTTCCTTGTCTTTCTCGTCCTGCTTGTCCTTTTCGTCCTGGTCCTGCTGCTGCTGGTCCTTTTTGTCGGACGGCGGCGGCGGCTCCTGGATCTGCAGCACGTAGAAATTCTCCACGTCCTTGTCCGCCGACGCCCGCAGCTTGATCACCCGGTCTTTTTTGTCGCCCTTGATCGCCACCGCGGTCACCGCCGTCCGACCCTTGCGCGCCGCCGGTGAGTCGTCCACCGGCGCCTGCGCCTTCTTGCCTTCCGCTGCCTGCCGCTGGCCCTTGGCCAGGCTCGTCTTGCCGCTTTCGTCAAACAGTTCCAGCTCCACGGGGCCGTGCGACAGGTCATACCGCGCGGTAATCTGCAGGTCCTGCGCGGCTTTTTGGCTGATCGCCAGCCAGTCCTGATCGCCCTTGCAGATGCGCATCAGCTTTTCGCCGTCCATCTCCAGCGGCTTCGCCGTCGCCGCGGTGTCGTTCGGCTCGAACTCGTCGTTGCCGGCGGGGCACGGCGGCAGGATCCGCAGCTTCAGCGTGTACGGCAAATCCAGGCGCGCGGCGCGCTCGTCGACAACCGGCGCCGGCAGGTTCGCCGGCAACACCACGTGCGCGATCGGCGCTGCCGGCGGCGCGGCGGCTTGCGGCGGCTGGCCCGGCTGGCCCGGCTGCGGCGGCATCGGCACGGCGCGAATCCCCGGCGGCGGCGGCTGAGACGGTCCCGGCGGCGGCTGCGGCGCTTGGCCCACCTGGATGGAGCCCGGCGGCAAGGTCGGCAGCGGGAAATGCGGCGCGGCCACGCCCCCGCCCGTCACGCGCACGCGATAGGTCCCCGGCGGCGGCGCCAGCACGGCAGCGGTGCGGGAAATCGTCTCGCCGCCCGGTCCGCCAATCGCCTGGCCCCAGATTTGGCCTTTGTCATCCCACACTTCCACCGTCAGCGCCCCGGCCAGGTCCTGCGCGTCCGGCAGTTCCTTGACGTCCGCCTGCAGGTCCACGAACAGGCTCTCGCCGGCCTTCAGCTCCACCGCATACCAGTCGTCATCGCCCGGGCACAGCTGCAGGTTCTCCAGCGGCGCCTGCAGCGACTCGGTCGCCAGCGGGTTGCTCTGCACCGCCTGGTCGTTGTCCTCGTAGGCATCGTCGCGCACCTGACACGGCGGCAGCACCGCCACCTCCGCCTCGTAATCGGCTTCGGTGTCCAGCCCGCCGTGCACCTGCAGCACGTAGCGACCGGCCACCAGCGCCCGCGCCACCCGCACCGCCTGGCCGTCCTGGCTCTTGCGACTCACCGCCAGCGGCTGGCCATCGGGTCCGAGGATCGCCAGCTCCACCGCATCCGCGCCGGTGTCCACCTTGGTCTTGGCCTTGACCATCAGCCCTTGCCCGGGCTGCAGATCGACCGCAAAATTGTCGTCATTCAGCGGACATAGCCGACCTTTCAGCGGCTCGCCCAGCGTCACAAGCCGCGCCGTCGCAAACGTGTCGTTGGGCTCGTAGTGGTCCTCGATGCGGGCGCACGCCGGCAGCAGCTTCAGCGTCAGGTCGTACGTCGTCTCCACTTCCGCGATGTTGCGCACGTCCACAAGCACCGGCGTGGCCTTTTCCACCTTGCCGAGATCCACAGCGTCCAGCGCCGGCTGGCCGTCTGCCGCGCCGCGCACGACCGTCTGGCCGTCGGGTCCCAGCAGCCACACGCCCAATTTCGCAGGCGTGCCACTGGCTTGCGCGTCCTCCGGCTCCGCCGCCGGGCTCGTGTCCGCCTTGGTCTTGACGCTGGCGCTGAAGCGGTCGCCCGGTTGCAGCTCCACGCGGAAAATGTCGCGATCTTCCGGACATGCCCGCAGATCCAGGGTCTGCTCGCGCTCGTCGGCGGCGAACGTCAGCAGCGCTGCCTGCGCCGGCGTGTCGTTGGGCTCGTTTGTCTTGTCCCGCGCCCGGCACGGCGGAAACGCCGCCAGTCGCGCCAGCTCCAGGTTGCGCCGCGTCGCCACCCGCGTCGGGTCCAGCAGCAGCGCCGTCTCCAGCGACTTCACCGCCTCGCGAAAGTGTGGCAGCGGGTCTTCGCTCGGCTCCGGCGGCGGTTCAGCCTTGTCCGCCGCGGCTTTGTCCTGCTTCGGCGGCGACTTCGGCGCCGCTTTCTCCAGCGCCAGGCCCCACTCCAGCTGCGTCGTGCCCAGCGCGTAGTGGATGTCCGCCTCCAGCGCCGCGTCGCGCTCCTTCACCGACCCCAGCGACCGCGACAGGCTCGTCACCGCATCCTGCCGCGCGCCCAGCGTCGCCTGCGCCAGGCCGAGGCCATACCACAGCAGCGCGTGCTCCGGCCGCGTCGCCTGCGCCGTCTGGAAGGCCTTCACGGCCTCAGCAGCTTTGTTTTCCGCAAGCTTTTCACGGCCTTCCCGCGCATCCGGGTTTTCACGCTGCAGCCACGACGGCAGCGCGTGCGCCGGCAGCGGCAGCGCCAACGCCAGCAAGGCCAACACCGGCGCCAGCTTGCGCACGCGCTTGCGCGAGCCGAGCAGCCACTCGACGAGCAGCAGCAGCAGCGCCGGGCCGAGCAGGTACTGGAAGCGGTCCTCGCCCAGCTGCTGGAATTGCGCTTGATATTCAGCCTTTTCCAGCGCGTCCAGGCTCTGGAATACCTGCGGCGCGATCGACTGCCGGTCGTAGTGGAACGCCTTGCCGCCGGTCGCCGCGGCAATTTTTTGCAGCAAGTCCATGTTCAGCGCCGAGAACACGAGGTTGCCGTTCTCGTCTTTTTGCGAACCGACCGACGTGCCGTCCGGCGCCAAAATCGGCACCGGGTTGCCCGACGCCGTGCCGACGCCAACCGTATAAATTTTCACGCCTTTTTCAGCGGCTTTCTGCGCTGCCTCGACGGCGGCGCCCTCGTGGTCCTCGCCGTCGCTGAACAGCACGATCGCCTTGTTCTTCGAGCCGCGAAACTGCGGCATCAGGTTATCGCGGGATTCTGCCTCGACTTTCTCGCGCTCGCCGGTAAGCGTCTCCACCGCCAGGCCAATCGCGCGGCCGATGTTGGTGCCGCCCACCGGCAGATCTTCCGGTCTCAAATCGGCCATATACATGCGAATCACGTCGTGGTCCGCGGTCAACGGGCACTGCACGAATGGGATGCCGGCGAACGGAATCAGCGCCACGCGCCCGCCCGCCAGCTTGTCCAGCAGCGCCGAGATCTCCAGCACGGTTCCCTGCAGGCGATTGGGCACAACATCCTTGGCCAACATGGACTTGGACGCGTCGACGACCACAGCGATGTCGATGCCGGCGTTGCTCACCTCGGTCTCGCGCAGGCCATAGCGCGGCCGCGCCGCCGCCACGACCAGCAGCACCGCCGCGAGCGTCCACAGCACGAGCCGCGCCACCGACCGCCGCGGCGACCAGCTGGCCGCCAGCCGCACCAGCATCGGCACAGACAGCAGCTGGATCAACAGCTTGCGCGTCGCGAAGTGCTGTGCCAGCGCCCACGCAGCCAGCAGCAGCACCGGCGCGAGCAGCCAGAGCAACTGGGGATTGGCGAACGTGAACGTGTCGGACATCATCGCAAAGTTCCTGAAACGGTTGAGGGTTCAGTCCGGGATCGTCCGCAGCCAGGTCCGCCGCAGCACGACCTCCGCCGCCAGCAGGCCAAGGCCGATCAGCAGCCACGGCCAAAACAGCTCGCGGCGGTGCGTGCGCACCTTGGTCTTGAAAGTCGTCTTTTCCAAATCCTTGAAATCGTTTGCAAATTTCTTGGCGTCGTAGCTGTCGTAGAACTTACCGCCGGTCAGGTTGGCGATCTGCGCCAGCAGTTCCGGGTCGGTCGGGAACGGCCGCTCCGGCCGCTGGTACACGTTGTGGCCAAAACGGTCGACGATCGGCGCGCCGCGCATCGGGTCATACGCCGGCAGCCGCGTCTCCTTGCCCGACCCGACCTGGAACGTGAAGATCTTCACGCGGTCCTTCTCCGGCAGCGACGCCACATACTTCGGCACCGTCAGCGGGTCCAGCTTGCCGCCTTCCTGCTTGCCGTCGGTAATCAAAATCAACATGCGCGACCGGGACTTGGACTTCTGCTTGTTCTTGTCCAGCGACGTGTCCAGGCGCATCCACGCCCGGTTCAGCGCGTCGCCAATCGCCGTGCCGCCGCCGTTGATCGTGCAGTCGTTGTGGCAGTTCGCGCGGTCGTTGTTGGTGCGGCGGCCGTCGTCCAGCACCAGCTGGTCGAGCGCGTTCAGCAGGCGGATGTAGTCCAGCGTCGGCGGGAACCGCAGGTACGCTTCCGAGCCGAAAATCACGAGGCCGATGCGGTCCGATTTGCGGCCGTGAATGAAATCCTTGAGGATTTTGCGCGCCGCCTCAAACCGGTTGTCCGGCTCCCGGCCCTCGTCGTGCAGCTTTTCGATGTTCTCATCGGTCATGTCGATGGCGTTCATCGACCCCGACAAGTCCAGCGCGATCATGATGTCCAGGCCTTCCGCGCTCAGCTCCTCGGTGTCGACCTGCTGCGGCCGCGCCAGCGCAACCACCAGCAAACACAGGGCAATTCCGCGCAGCCAGTCGGGCAGGGCGTGCAGCCGCGTCCGCAGCGTCGGCTTGACGTTCTTCAGCACCGCCACGCTCGACACCTGCACGGTCGCCGGGCGCGCGCGCGTGCGGGCCCACGCGGCGGCGGCAACTACCAGCAGGCCAAGCAAAAACCACGGATGTTCAAAGCTCCAGGTGTTCATGCCGGGCGGCCTCCCAGCATGAGCGGCGCCAACAGCAGCACGGCTGCGAGCACGAGCGCGACGACCGCCGGCCACCACGCAGGCTTGCCTTTGCGCAGGCCATGACGGCCGTCAATCACCCGCGTTCCGGCCCACTGGTCGCCAAACCGCCGCTGTTCCGGCAGCGCGAGCGCCGTCCAGACCTCGGCGACAAGCCCCGCGCCCGGCACCGCCAGCAGCAGGTTGCGCTTCAACTTCGCGCCCCAGCTGGCCATTTTGGCGATGAGGATCGACTCGTCTTCCGGCGGCGCGTCGTCATTCCACGCCCGCCGGGCATCGTGGCTCTCGACCTCGAACGCGGCAATCTCCAGTCCTGTCATGGCCTTGCCCGGCGACGAACCGCCGACGGCATCGCGGATCGCCAGCCACCCGAACCACAGCGCGTACGCCGCGTCGAACAGCCCCTGGCGGCCCGTCCGCATCGCCAGGAACGCCAGCCCGGCCGTGGCGATCGACCCGCAGAGCACGTCCAGCGCCAGCGCCCGCACGCGCAGCGGCGTCGGCGCCATCACCTGTAGCCGCAGCTTTTTCTGCAGCGCCAGCCGCGCCGTCTCGGCAGCGCGCAGCTGGTCCAGCTCGGCGGCCGTCTGCATCGTCTTGGCGACGACTTCCTGGACGAACGCGTGCAGCTCCGCCAGCTCCTCCGGAGTCGCCGGAAGTCCAGCAAATTTAACGAGATCCGAGGTGTCGGTAAACTGCTGAATCTGCTCCAGCCGCACCTGCTTCAGGTCCAGGGCGCGGACGCGCTCCAGCAGCTCGGTGCTCGTCATGTCCAGGGCGTAAAAGCGGAAGCGACCGCCGAGGTATTCGCGCAGAATTTCCGATAGTTCAGCGACAACAACCCGCGGCGTCTCATTCGCCAGCCGCCCCGAGCGCTCCAGATCGGTCAGCCGGCCAATCGCCACGATGTGCGGTGGCACCGTCGCCTTGGGCCGCAGCAACGCCGCGCGGTTCTTGTAGATTTTCAGTCCCAGTGCCGTCAGCCCGCCGGACAGCGCCATCATCGCCAGGATCAGTAGCCCAATCTCCAGCGGCACGTTCTCCTCGATCAGCGGCCGCGGTGCCGGCAGCGGCGACGGCGCGACGTTGTTGTCGTTGGCAAACTGGCTCTTGACCGTGATTTTCATGGACGGAATCGTCACGCTGCCGCTCTCACCCGCGCCGCCGCCCGCGGTCACGACGTGGAATGGCACCTCGATCGGCGGCGTCCGCAGCAGCCCGGCGCGCACAACCAGCAGCGGCACGTGGAACGTCTCCGTGACCTGGCCGCCGGCTTCCTGGCGATCGCTTTTGCCCGGGTTCAGCGGATCCGCCAGCAGCGGCCGTAAGTTCGGGTGCGCCGGAAAAAACACCCGGTAATTGCTGGGATAATGCAGCGTCGCCAGCAGCTCCACCTGGTCGCCAAAGGTCGGCGACGCCGTCGACAGCTTGGCCTCGACCTTCACGGCGCTCGCCGCCGTCACGGTGGCCGGCGCAGGCAGGGGCGCGGGCGCGTCCGCGTGCGCGGGGATCGCGAAAAAAGCCAGCAAAAATGCGATGATCAGCGCGGTTCGCACGTTACTGCCTCGCCGCGCGGCGCCGGAAATAGGCGACCAAGCTCTTCAGGTAATCCATGCCCACCACGGCCGGAATCGGCTCCATGCCAAACTTGCGCGCCAGCTGGTCGCGCTTGCGCTCCGCCACCGCGGATTGCCGCCAGTGGTCCTGTACGCTGGCGGCGCTGCTGGCGTCAAAGCGGATGATTTCATTGGTTTCCGGGTCTTCGAGGATCCACAGGCCATCGGCGATCGGCCACTTTTTGTCGACCTCGTCGGCGGTGACGATCGGCACAACGTCGTGGCGCCCGGCGAGCACGCCCAGCGAGCGGTCGTAGCCTTCGCCCAAGAAATCCGACAGCACAAAGCCGACGGCGCGCTTGCGGGCGATCCGCGCCACGTAATCCAGCGCCACGTCGGTGCGCGTGGTCTTGCCCACCGGCTCAAAACGCAGCAATTCCTGAACGATGCGCATCACGTGGCCGCGGCCTTTCTTCGGCGGGATGTAGCGCTCGATGCGGTCGGTATAGAGAATCAGCCCGACCCGGTCGTTGTTGGAGATGGCCGAAAACGCCAGCACCGCGGCGATCTCCGCCGCCAGCTCGCGCTTGGAGCGCAGCTTGCTGCCGAACTTCTGCGACTCGGACAGGTCCACGACCAAAAGTACAGTCAGTTCACGCTCTTCCACGTACTGCTTGACGAAAATCCCGCCGGTGCGCGCCGACACGTTCCAGTCGATCGTGCGGATGTCATCGCCCGGCTGGTACTCGCGCACGGAGTCAAAGCTCATGCCGCGGCCCTTGAACACCGCGTGGTACTGCCCCGCCAGCGTGCTGCTGACGAGGCGCCGCGCGATGATCTCGATCTCGCGGACGCGCTGGGAGACGGATTTTTCCTGCTGCACTTCAGCCATCGGATGCACGTTCCTCGCTTACGGGACTGCCACGCGGTCAAAAATCCGCTGCACGACGTCCTCGCTCGTCAGGTTCTCGGCCTCCGCCTGGTACGTCAGGATCACGCGGTGGCGCAGCACGTCCAAGCCCACCGCCTTGATGTCCTCCGGGATGACGAACGCGCGGTGCCGCAGGAACGCGTGCGCCTTGGCGGCCTGCGTCAGGAAGATCGAGGCGCGCGGGCTGGCGCCGAACTGGATGAATTCGCTGAGATCGCCCAAGCCGTAGGCCTTGGGCTCGCGCGTCGCAAACACGATGTCGACGATGTACTGCTTGAGCTTGTCGTCAATCAGGATGTCCTCGACGACCTTGCGCGCCCGCATCAAGCCCGGACCGTCGATCACCGGCGTTAGCGTCGGCGCGTAGCCCGACGTGGCGTTGTTGAGGATCGTCAGCTCATCGGCGCGCGTCGGGTACGTCACCTTGACCATCAGCATGAAGCGGTCGACCTGCGCCTCCGGCAGCGGGTACGTGCCTTCCTGCTCGATCGGATTCTGCGTCGCCAGCACCAAAAACGGCTCGTCCAGCGTGTACGTCTCGTCGGCGATCGTCACCTGGTGTTCCTGCATCGCTTCCAGCAGCGCCGACTGCACTTTGGCCGGCGCGCGGTTGATCTCGTCCGCCAGCACAAGGTTGGTAAAGATCGGCCCGCGCTTGACCTTGAAAGTCTGGTCTTTCGGGTTGTAGACCTGCGTGCCGAGGATATCCGCCGGCAGCAGATCCGGCGTGAACTGGATGCGCTGGAAATGAATGGACAAAGCCTTGGCCAGCGTCTTGCACGTCAGCGTCTTGGCCAGGCCTGGCACGCCTTCCAGCAGCACATGGCCGCCGGTCAGCAGGCCGATCAAAAGCCCTTCAATCATGTGGGTTTGGCCCACAACCACCTTGCCAGTCTCCGCCAGCAACTGGTCGACGAACTGCGACTCCTGGCGAATCATCTCGTTGAGCGAGCGAATGTCCTGCATGAATCCTCGGCTGGTCTGGGGCGCCCGTTCACGGACGCTCGGCGGTCAAACGGAGCGCGCGGTCCCGGTATTCCCGGTTTGCGCGCGCGCGGGCGGCAAGATAAGACGCTCATGCGGCTTGTCGAGGGGGGAAAAAACTTCAGCGGAACCGCTGGAAGTACACGGCTTCGGACTTGAAATCACCCGCCCACGCGGCGACGAACACATCGACTTCCGGCACATAGCAAATCGACGGCACCAGCGGCACCTTGGACTTGGCGCCCAGCGGCACCAGCGGCCCCAGCTGGGTGCCGCCATCGATCGGCGTCGTCGTCGTAAACTTGCGAATCGCCAGCGGATTTACGGCCTTGGCGTCCGCCGACTGCTGCAGCACGACGACCTGCGGCGCCTCGCCCGACGCCACGCGGATCGCGCCGATGCCAGTGTCGACGGCGATCTCGCCAAGCGCGATGCCGGAAAAATCGAGGCGCCGCACTTTCAGGTTCGTCGCCGGCGAGCCGTCGAGCGCGAAAGAAAGGATGCCGGGCGCCGTCGGGCTGTCAAAGATGCCAACGCCGGGCATCGGCGCGCTCGCCGTCACCGCGCCGATCGCCATGGCCTCGTTGACCGAGGCGATCGTCGGCGCCACCGAGTACACGCGCACAAACGCCCCTTGCACCGGATCGCGCCACATCAGGCCCATCGTCGCATCCAGCACCGCCGCGCTCGCCGCCGTCGCCGGCGGGTTGATCAGCTGGATCGGGTTGGCCTCGGTAAACGAATAGTCGCCCTCGATGCGCCGCGCGCGGATGCCGCCCGTTGTCGGCGACCAGACGATGAGGAACCGCGCGTTGGGCAGCGCGACGATCTGCGGCGTGCAAGTGCCGTCGCAGACGTCATCGCTGACGGCGATCGGCAGGCCGTCCTTGAATGTGCCGGTGTTGGTCAGCGAAAAATCGCTCTCCATGCCGCGAATCCACACGCCAGACGGCGCGGCGGCGGTGAAGGCGTCCGGGCCGTTCTTGCCCTCCCAGGCGATCAGCGTCTTCTTGTTGCTGACGCCGGCGGTCACCCAGCCAAAAGTCGGGTACGTCGCCGGGTCCTTCGGCTGCGCTTGGAACGGTCCGATTTGCGCCGTCGCCAGCGGCGGCAGCGTCGTCACAGTCGTGCCGGTCTTGGCGTCGATAACCCACATCGCCAGCTCGGCTTTGGCGACGTTGGTGATGCGCCGCCACGTCAAGAGTGCCTTGCCGTTGCCGATCGCGTTGACCGAGACGCGGCTGGCGTGGAGGTCCGAGTCGGGCGCCGCGTCGCTCGACGTCTCGACCAGTACCGGATCGTCCAGCAAATCGACGCCGTAATTGCCATCGCGCTCGATGACGAACGCGCCGACGACCGGCGTCAAATCCAGCGTCTGGCCAAGGAATGTGCCTTTGAAATAGCCCTTGTCCGTCTGGTCCAGCCACAGCCGTCCGGCCTTGGGTGTCGCCGGGATGTTCAAGCTGGCGTTGGAGACGACTGTCAGCGTGATGGACAGCGAGCCCTTGGCGGGTGCCGCGCCGATCGCGAAGCTGTCGCCATTTTTTGCGGTCGATGGGAAGCGGATCGCCGCGTCCACGCCGCCGGCGCTGAACAGTTGGCCAGCGATCTTGACGGTGTCCGGCGCGACCTCGTCGACGCGTTTGGCCGCGGCGCTGCCGCTGACCGCGGGCGTGGCGCCGGCGATCACGATGCCGTCCGGCCACGCGGTGGCAACGCTGACTTCGGCGCTGGCGACGCCATCGACCTTGACGACGAGCTTGGCGGTGCCGGGGCGCACGCCGGCTAGCACGTACGCGCCGGGATCCGTGCCCGGCCAGATCGCGATCGGCGACTGGTCAGTCGGCGTCGCCGCGATCGCCGCGCCCATGGCCAACGCCTGGCCGTTCACCTGAAACGTCACGACTTCCGTGGCCTTGGGCGCGCCATCGACGCCGATGTTGTGGTCGACAACCACCTGCAGCGCCGCCGTCGCCCCCAGCTTGACGCTGCCCGCGGTCTGCGCCGTCACGGTCAGCACGTCGGTTTGCGGCCCCGTGTCCGGCGGCACGTCGATGACGGTGTCGGTCGCGCTGCCCGGATCCTCGCCACCAACCGGCGCGTCCGTGGGTTTGAGCTCAAAGCCAAAAGCGGTGTCCTGCGCGTCCGGGTCGCTCGCCGCATCGAGCGACGTTTGCGCCGCGTGGCCGCACGCCACCAGCAGCAGCAAGCCCATCGCCAGCGCGCGGGGCAGGGGATTCAGGGCAAGGCGGGGCATCGACACGGTCACTCCTCACGAACCTGCAACGGGCGCGGTGGGCGCAGCGTGCAGCATACCGGAATGCGGGGCATCCGCGAAACCCATGGATCAGTCTTGTTGCGCTTGCGTCCCGTCCGCGCGGTCGCTACAACCGCCCGGCGATGAGCGCGCTGCCTGCCGATGCCGATCTGCTGCCCGATGCTTTGCCCGACGTGCGCGTGCCGCCGCCGGGTCCGCTGTCGCGCGCGGCGCTGGCGAAGCTGCAAGCCAATGAATCTCCTAATGTTACCGCCGTCGCCGTGGATTTTCCGGTGGTGTGGCAAGCGGCGCGCGGCGCGGCGGTGCGTGATCTGGACGGCAACACTTTTGTCGACGCGACCTCGGCTTTTGGCGTCGCGCTGATCGGCCACGGCCACCCGGAGGTTGTCGCCGCGGTGCAGCGCCAAGCGGCGACGCTGCTGCACGGCATGGGTGACGTCCACCCGCCGGCGGTGCGCATCGCGCTGCTGGAGGCGCTGACGGCGCTGGCGCCGGGCGACCTGGGACACGCGGTGCTGTGCGGTGGTGGCTCGGAAGCGGTTGAAGTTGCGCAGAAAACTGCGCTGCTGGCGACCGCCAAGCCAGGCGTCATCGCGTTTGCCGGCAGCTACCACGGCCTTGGTCACGGCGCGCTGGACGCCACAAGCCGCCGCGATTTTCGCGCGCCGTTCGTCGCCCAGCTGGCGCACAACACGACCTGGCTGCCGTTTCCCGACCCCGCGCGACCGCCGGTGGGCGTGGCGCCCGCGGACCTGTGCGCGCACACGCTCGAGCGCGTGGCGGACGTTCTGGCGCATCCGGCGATGGGCGGCGTGCCGGTGGGCGCGGTCCTCATCGAGCCGATTCAAGGCCGCGGCGGCGTGATCGTGCCCCCCGACGGCTTTCTGGCCGGGCTGCGCGCGCTATGCGATCGCCACGGCGCGCTGCTGATTTTTGACGAAATCTTCACCGGCTGCGGTCGCACCGGCGCGCTTTTTGCCTGTGAAACCGCGGGTGTGCTGCCGGATCTGCTGTGCGTGGGCAAGGCGCTGGGCGGCGGCATGCCGATCGCCGCGTGCCTCGGGCGGCCGCACGTCATGGCGGCGTGGCCGGTGTCGCACGGCGAGGCGCTGCACACCTCGACTTTTCTGGGCCATCCGGTGGCGGCGGCGGCGGCGCTCGCGACAATCGGCGTGCTGCAGCGCGACGGTATTGCGGAACAAGCGGCGGACGTCGGCGCGGCGCTGCTTGTGCAGCTGCACGCGCAGCTGGACGGCCACCCCTGGGTGCGGGCGATCCGCGGCCGCGGGCTGATGCTCGGCGTAGAGCTGGCGGATCCGCAGTCGGGGCGGCCGGCGGCCGACGTGGCATGGCGGACCGTGACGGGTGCGCTGCGCCGCGGCGTGATCCTGCTGCCGTGCGGCGTGTACGGCGAGGTGATCCAGCTGACGCCGCCGGTGGTGCTGACTCCGGCGCAGCAGGCGTGCGTTGTCCATGCGTTGCGGGCGGCGCTCGACGAGGCGATCGCGTGACGCGCGCCGGCTGGCTGGCGCTGCTGCAAGCTTGGGCGGCGGACTGGCGGGCGGGCGACCCGGAGGCGTGGTCGGAAGCGCGGTTTGCCGACGCGCAGGCGGCGCTGCTGGCGTGGCAGCTGCAGCACATCCCGCCGTTCGCGGCCTTTGCGGCGACGCGGCCGCCCGGACGGCTGCCGCTGGTGCCGGTGACGGCGTTCAAAGCGCTGGCGCTGAGCGCGGACTATGTGCCGGCGGATTCTGGCGTCGAATTCCATACTTCCGGTACAACCGACGGTCGGCCCGGCCGCGTGAGGCTGCTCGACACCGCGGCGTACGATGTGAGCCTGCTGGCCGGATTTCGGCATTTTGTCTTGCCGGAAGTGGACGTGCGCGTGCGCTGCATCTCGCTGGTGCCGGGCGCGGCGGCGCGGCCGCACTCGTCGCTTGGCCACATGACGCGGCTGCTGTTCCAGCACCTCGACGATGGCCACGGCGGCTGGTTCCTCGACGCGGCGCTCGACGTCACCGGGCTGCGGGCGGCGCTGCGCCTTGCTGTGGCCGATGGCGTGCCGGTGCTGATCTTCTCGACTTCCTTAGCGATTCAGGCGTGGCTGGAGGCTTGGCCGGCTGAACGTGCGCTGGCGCTGCCGCCGGGCTCGCGGCTGATGGACACGGGCGGACCCAAGGGGCGCACGCAGCTGACCGATCGCGCGCAGCAGCACGCGTGGCTGACGCAGCAGTTTGGCTTGGCGCCGGCGGCGATCGTCGGCGAGCTGGGCATGACCGAGCTGGCGACGCCGCGCTACGAAACGACGCTGCGCGCGCAGCTGTGCGGCGACGTGCCGGCGGTGCGCGCCTACGCCGGGCCGCCGTGGCTGCGGACGTTGGTGCTGGATCCGGCGACGCAAGTGCCTGTGGCGCAAGGTGAAATCGGCATGTTGGCGCACCTCGATCTGGCAAACCTGGACACGCCGGCGTTCCTGCTGACGGCGGATCTCGGGCGCGCGGTGCCGCTGGCTCCGGGCCAGACGGCGATTGAGCTGCTGGGGCGCGTGCCCGGCGCGGAGTGGCGCGGCTGCGGGCTGGACGTGGAAGTGC
>CAIPXZ010000425.1 GCA_903869075.1 uncultured Myxococcales bacterium
GACGACGGCAACGCCTGCACAAGCGGCGACAGCTGCGCCACCGGCACCTGCGCCGGCACGGCGATCTCCTGCAATGACAGCTTCGCTTGCACCGCGGACAGCTGCGACCCCGTCGACGGCTGCGTCAACACGCCGCTGAACAACGACATTTGCCAGATCGCCAGCACCTATTCGGAGCCGTTCAACTGCGGCTCCGGCAGCCTGGACTTGTGGCAGCGCTCGGACGCGCTGAGCGCCGCCGATTGGGTCAAGTGGGGCTTTGACGCCACGCCCGCCGTGCCCGCGCCGCAGTCCAAGTCGTGCTCGCTCAACATCAACAACGGCACGGACCTGACGTGCGGCAGCGGCCAGGCGTCGCTCGGTGCGTCCGTCGCCTCGCCCAGCATCGACTTGAGCGCGATGGCCACCGGCACCACGACAAACGTCACGTTCTACAGCGCCGGCAGCTGGAACGCCGCGCAGACAGCGACCGTCGCCGCGCAGATCGACGGCGGTGACTGGGCGCCGCTCGGCAGCGTCTCGCCCGCTGCCGGCTGGAACAAGGTCACCTTCACCAGCACCGGCTGGGCCGGCCACAAAGTGCGCTTCAGCTTCGACTTTGGCGGCCCCTGCGACACCGCCGGCAACGTCGGCTGGTTCATCGATGATTTCGCGGTGTTCGAGGACATTTGCGTCACCCAGCCCGGCGTCTGCGGCGCCAACGCGCTGTGCAACATGGACATCACCGGCCAGCTGGACTGCACCGTCTGCCCGGCCGGCTACGCCGCTGTGAACAACGCCTGCGTCGACGTCGACGAGTGCACGCTCGGCACCGCCGGCTGCGCCGCGACCGCGACGTGCACGAACACCGTCGGCAGCTTCACGTGCACCTGCGGCGCCGGCTACACCGGCGACGGCAAGACCTGCAGCGACATCGACGAGTGCGCCACCGGCAAGAGCAACTGCGCCGTCAACGCCACGTGCACCAACACGCCCGGCAGCTTCACCTGCACCTGCCCCGCCGGCTTGGTCGGCGACGGCACCAGCTGCGGCACGCTCGGCAGCGGCCCCGGCGCACCGGCGATCTCCTGCCTCGCGATCTTCCAGGCGCTGCCCAAGAGCGCCGACGGCCTGTACTACTTGGACATCGACGGCGCCGGCCCGATTGCAACCGCGCAGTACTACTGCGACATGAAGAACGGCGGCTGGACGCGGCTCATCTCCGACGATTTTGAGAAGAGCCAGGGCGGCTGGAGCCAGGGCGTCGTCACGAGCTGCGGCAAATACGGCAACATTTTGGGCGGTTACAACGTCTTTGGCAAAGGCGCCGCGCCGGCCAAGACCGTCGCCGCGCCGCCGCACACCCAAGCCAAGGTCTGGATGCAGTACATCCGCCTGGACGCGTGGAGCAGCCAGTGGGCCATCGTCTTCCTCGACACCGCGCAGATCTGGTCCAAGCAGAGCCCGAGCGGCGAGTGGGCCGGCGGCTGGAACAACAAGTGCGGCCGCTGGGACTACCAGGACGACGAGTGGGACATGGGCACCCCGTGGGTCGGCGCGCACACGGCGCTGACCGCGACGGTGACCGCCACGAGCACGCTGGACCAGTCGGCGGACCAGGAGAGCTTCGGCCTCGACAACGTTGTGCTGTACGTCAAGTAGCCGGCGCCAGAGCCGCAGGGCGGTCGCAAGCTCAGCAAGTCGCGCCCACATCCCAACGCCCCGGACTAAAGTCCGCGGCTATGGTTCAAGCAATCCCTGCGGGATTCGGGGCTTGGCCGAGTCCGCCTTCCGGCGGACATCTCGAACAATAGCCCGGGACTTCAGTCCCGGGTGCACGAGGTCGAGCTTGCGACCGCCCTGGCCAAAGCCGCTGCCCCAGGTCCATC
>CAIPXZ010000426.1 GCA_903869075.1 uncultured Myxococcales bacterium
CAGCGCCTGCGGGCTCGCGGTCAGCAGCGCATCCGCCTCCCCGCTGCGCAGCAGCTCCATCGCGATCGGCAATGCAAGCCGCGCCGCCCGCGCCTGCGCCGCCGTATCGCCGGGCTGCCGCGGATAAGTCGCCGGCGCCGCCACAAGCCGCAGCGTCATCGGATCGTACGGCAGCAGGCTCAGCTGCTCCTGCATCCGCGCCACGTCGCCGACCAGCACCACGCGCGCCACGCCCTGCCGCGCCATGCGCGCCGCCGCCGCCACGATACCGACCAGCGCCGCGGTGCCGCCGTAGGTGTCCACAACAATGGTTGGCTTGCGCTTGGTCATCGGCCAAAAGGGTGCGCTTGGCAGCGGCCGTCGGTCAAGCGATTCCGCGCGCAGGCGCGATCACCGCGGCAGATCGCGCGTCCACAGCCGCGGCACCAGCGCCGGCGTGCGCGCGCACCAGTCGCGATAGACCGCGCCCAAGCCCTCCGCGAGCGCGGCGTCCTCGACGCGAATCCGCTGCAAAATCGCCAAGGTAATCGGCACGAGGATGACAAGCCCCGCCAGCCAGCCGCCGGTGCCAAGGCCGAGGCCGAGCAAAGCGACGATGCCGCCGCTGTACGACGGATGGCGGACGTAGCGGTAGAGGCCCCAGTCGACGAGCTTGTGGTCGGCGCGGATGGCGACGGTGACGGTGAAGTAGCGGCGCAAGGTCAGCACGGCGGTCCAGCGGATGGCGAGGCCGATGGCGATGCCGGCGGCGCCGACCCAGCGCAAGGTCGGGACCCACGCGGCGGGCCAGGCGCCGATGCCGGTCCAGGTGAGCCACGCCGCGCCGCCAAGCGCACCGCCGATCGCGACGATGACGAGCGGCAGCGTGCCGCGGTCGCGATGGCTGTCGCCGCTGGCATTGGCGCGCATGACGGCGACGAGCGCGAGCTCGGCGACGATCCACA
The DNA here is from genome assembly GCA_903869075.1 of uncultured Myxococcales bacterium. Lineage (GTDB taxonomy): Bacteria > Myxococcota_A > UBA9042 > UBA9042 > UBA9042 > CAIYBN01. The sequence continues at coordinate 945 of CAIPXZ010000426.1, forward strand.
CGGCCATCATGGCGATGAAAACCTGATCCGCGATGGTCATGGCCGCCCCCGTGCGCGTGCGTGCGCGGCCGCCAGCGTGCGGGCACGGGCGCGCGGCGTCAAGGCGTCAGGACGGCGCGCAGCTCGGCGGTGCCATGCAGCTCGGCGTAGCCCTGGCGCAGACCGTAACACCGCGCATTGTAAGTGCATTTCAGGCACTCGTCCGACTTGACGAACTCGCCCTCGCCCATGCCTTCCGGGATCGCCGTCAGCTGCAGCTGGCTGCGGTCGAACGGCTCCGGGATCAGGCACAGCGGCAGGCCGCACATCGACTCGAAGCCGACGACGCGCACGTTCAGGCTTTCGGCCAGGCGCAGGCCTTCACCCAAAAACGGCAGCATGTCCGTGTACTTGGGAATCAGCCGCTTTTCCTTGGGCACCAGATCGGTGGACGGCGCGACGAACGAATAGTTGGCCAGCGCCTGCGGCCAGCGCACCGCCACCAAACGGATAAATTCTGGAAATTCGTGGAGATTTGTCTCGCAAAGCACGAAATTCAGCACGACTTCCACGCCCGCCGCGTACAGGTTGTCCAGGCCGAGCAGCGTCCGCGCGAACGTCCCCGGCGTGTCCGTGACCGCATCGCCCACTGCCGCCGTCGCGCCGTGCAGCGAAACGAACGCCTGCTGGACGCCCGCGGCGACGACAGACCGACACAACTCCGAGTTATCCAAGCGAATTGCGTTGGTCTGCAGGCACACCGGCTGGCTGGACACCGCGCCCGCAAGCTGGATCCAGTCGACAAGCCGGCTGTTGAGCGTCGGTTCGCCGCCGGACAGCACGATACGCGCGCCCGCCGCGCCGGCAGCGCGGATCGCCTCTTCGATCGCCGCGTCGGTCGCCGGCGGCAAGTGCGTCGAGACAAAACAGAACGCGCAGGCTTGGTTGCAGTGAAAGTTGATGCGGATGATCGCGTCGTAGATCGGCGTGCCGTCCGCCGCCGCGGACAAGCTCTGCGTCACGAGCTCGTGGGCGATCTGCTCCGGCAGCGGCCGCAGCATGTTCAGGCGCCGCCGGGCTTTTTCGTCGGTGATCGGGTGCAGCTCCGGCACGGCAAAGTGCCGCAAGTAGCTGTCCGCCAAGCCAGAACAGCGGTCGGCGATGATGCAGCCGGCGCACGCCGCGACTTGGCTGTGCCGCGCAAGCCGGCGGCTGCCGGGCGACAGCCGGTAGAGGTGCGGCAGCCCGCGGCGCGGCGGAAACACGCACGGCGGCGGTCCGGAATCCGCCGCCAGACGCAGCGGGATCGCCCACTGCCGGCACGCGGCGTCAAGCGCCTTGAGCAGCTCCGCCGCCTCGGGATACGGCAGCAACTCCGCAGGGTTCGGCGCATCATCGGGCACGCTCGCCTCGATCGCCTGCGGCCGCCCGACGTCGCCCACGGCCGCCATCAGCGCCGCCGGCATCTCCGCCACGAACGACCGCGTCGCCTGCGTCAGCACGCACAGGATCTCCACCGCCACGCCCGCCTGCAGCAGCGCGCGGATGCCCGCCAGCGTGCGCGCAAAGCCGCCCTCGTCCTGCGTGATGGCGTCCACCCGCGCGTCCGGTCCCACCAGGTTCACGCGCGCCGAGGTCAGCCCCGCCGCCGCCAGCGCCTGCGCCCGTGCGAGGTCCAGTTGCGTGCCGTTTGTCTCCAGCGACACCCGCTGCGCGCCGGATTGCCGGGCAAAAGTAACGAGTTCCAGCAAGTCGCGGCGCAGCGTCGGCTCGCCGCCCGTCAGGCGAATCTCCTCGGCGCCTTGCTGCAGCGCCCGGGCGATCGCCGTCCGCAACGCCGCCGGCGCGATCGTCGCGAGGTCGTCGCGCTCCGCCCGCCGGTTGCAATAGCTGCAGTTCTGGTTGCAGCGCAGGTTTGTCGCGACCGTCTGCAAGCGCGGGCCGCGCTGCGGGCGCTGGCGGGTGTCGGGCGGATTCGGCAGCGTCATCGGCATTCGCGGCGGCGCAACGGCGCGCCAGCGGATGATGCCTACCGCCGCCCGAGGCGTCCAGCAACGCCCGCGCAAACGCGTGCGGCAACGGCCGTCAAGACATCAGGTGGCCCGGCACCGAGATCACGTCACCGCCCACGACCGGCCCCACCGGCACAAACGGCGGCGCAAATGTCGGGATCGGCCCCTTGCCCATCACCAGCGAGATCTGCTGCTGCGGCAGCCACGCCAAGAACGACGCCGCGAGGCCCTGCGCCAGCGCGTCGAACAGCTCCTTGTGGTGCAGCGCGTCGGATTCGCCCAGCGCATCGACCATTTCCTGCTTCAGCCGCGGCGCCGTCATCTCGGTCTGCATGGCCGACGGGCAGGCGATCAGCGGCACCGGCACATTCGGCATCGGCGGCGCCATCGGCCCGGGAAACGCCGCGAACGCGGGGTACCACGGCAAGCCCGGCACCGCGACGTTGTCCTGCCAGTTCTTCCAGCACTTCGCGACCGCCGTCGCCACCGCCTTGGAATACTTGAGCTCTTGCGGCGTCGACTTGGGCGCGCTCATCAGGATCAGCGGCTTGATATCTGGGCCGGAGAGGCAGCCAGGCGCGCCGATGGCACTGACCGCCATGACCTGGATGTTGCCGAATTTCGCCTGCAGCTTCCAGAGGTTGTGGGCGTTGCAGATCGCCTCGCAGACGCCGTCAATGAAGGCCTCGAACTTGCCGCCGATCGAGCTGACCTGGTCGACGTGGTATTTGTTGCTGGACGCGGCGACAAACAACTTGGACGGATCCGGCGGTACCGACCGCTCCGCCGGCTTGAACGCATCGGCGTACTGCTTGCCGGCGTCGCCCTGCGGCTGCTGCCAGTCGACCGACAGCTTGATTGCGTGCGCCTTGAACGCCGCTTTGCTGAGCTGCTTGAGCATCGCTGGCTGCATCCCGGGCATCGCACGCACCTCCGAGGCGACAAGCTAGCGTGGCTGCCGCCGCGTCACAAGCGGCCGGTGCGGAACTGGGGCGCAAAGGCCCCGCTTGCGCCGGTCGCGCGACGTGGTAGCGTCCCGCCAACGCCTCCGCCGCGGCGCGGGCTGGGCACAGGATTGAGGTTGCAGATGGCCAAGTTGCTCGCGGTGTTGATGATCGTGGCGTGCCAGCGGCAAGCGCCGGCGGCGGTCGTCGCGCCGGTGGCGGACGTCCAGCCCGCGGCGCCGGTGGCGGTGGTGACAGCGCCGCACCACATCGATCTGGTCAGCGCGCCGCCGGATGGCCCCGTTGCGCCGTACATTGCAGCGGAGCTGGCGCGCGCCAAGACCGATGGCCGGCGGCTGCTCGTCTACGTCGGCGCGACCTGGTGCGAGCCGTGCCAGCGCTTCCACAACGCCGCCAAAGCCGGACAGCTGGATGACGTGTTTGGCGATCTGCGCCTCGTCGAATTCGACCTCGATCGCGACCGCGACCGCCTGGTGGTCGACGGCTATCACTCGGAGATGATTCCACTTTTGGCGCTGCCGGCGACGGACGGCAAGAGCACCGGCCGCGGCATGCAGGGCTCGATCAAGGGCGACGGCGCCGTGGCACAAATGCGGCCGCGGCTGCAGGCGCTGCTGGCGACACCGTAGCGAAAGGAGACACAGATGGCTGATTTGACCGGGAAAATTGCGCTCGTGACCGGCGCCAGTTCGGGCATTGGCAAGGAAGCGGCGGTGGAACTGGCGCGGCAGGGCGCGACGGTCGTCTGCCTGTCGCGCGATCCGGAGCGCGCCGCGGCGGAGATCCGCACGCGGTCGGCGAGCACGCGCGTCGAGACGCTGGCGGCGGATCTGGGGACGATCGCCGGTGCGCAGCGGGCGGCGGCGGAATTCCTGACGCGCCACAAGCAGCTGCACATCCTCGTCAACAACGCC
>CAIPXZ010000427.1 GCA_903869075.1 uncultured Myxococcales bacterium
ACCTACGGCTACGACGCCCGCACGCAATACGGCTTGTTCCACGACGGCATCGCCCAAGCCAGCCACAAACTGGTCCTCAGCCTGTGCAACTGGGGCGAGCAACTGCCGTGGATTTGGGGCGCCGGCGCGGGCCAATTGTGGCGTACTTCCGGGGATATCAGTGACAGCTACTTCAGCATGGTGCTGAACGCCAACGTCGCCGCGCAGCACGCCGCGTACGCCGGTCCGGGCCACTGGAACGACCCGGACATGTTGGAGGTCGGCAACGGCAAGATGACGTCGGACGAGTACCGATCGCACATGGCGCTGTGGGCGATCCTGTCGGCGCCGCTGATTGCCGGCTCTGACCTGCGGACGATGGACGCGGCGACCCGGGATCTCCTGACCAACCCGGAAGTCATTGCCGTCAATCAGGATTCGCTCGGGCTGCAGGGCCAGCGCATCGTCGAGGCCACGGCGACCGGCGCCGAGGTTTGGGCCAAGCCGCTGGCGCAGCCGGGCTGGCGCGCGGTTGTCGTCTTCAACCCGGGCGACGTGACGGTGACGACCGATCTCGCGGCGAGCGGCCTGGCAAGCGCCCTGGTGCTGAGCGGCGACGTCCAAGTGCATGATCTGTGGGCTAAAACCGATGCCGGGACGCTCGCCAAGCTCGCCGCGTTCACGCTGCAGCCGCACGCTTCGCGGATGTTTCGCATGTCCGGCACGGAGCCCGCGATCGGTGCCGGCGAGCTCTCCCTGGCCGACCGCCTCCCCACCTACATCGCCACCGCCGACGGCGGCCCACTGGTCCGCGACCTCGCCCACAACGGCGCGCCGCTCAGCGTCGCCAACCAAAAATTCAGCCATGGATTCGGGGTCTTCGCAGGATCCATCATCCTCCAACCGCTGGCCGGACGCTGCACGCGCTTTCGCGCCACCATCGGCCTCGACGCCGCCGCCAACGGCCAAGGCTCCGTCGGCTTCGAGGTGTGGGCCGACGGCAAGCGCGTCTTCGCGAGCGGCGTGCTCACAAGTGCCGACGGCGCCAAGCCCGTCGACGTCGATCTCACCAGCGTGACTTTCCTCAAGCTCGTCACGACGTCCGGAAACGACAGCGAAGACAATGACTTCGCTGACTGGGCCGACGCCAGCGTGACCTGCAACTAGGGAACCTTGTGCGCCACGGCGATCGCGTCGCGGCACGCCACGAACGCCCGCACGACCCTGCGCAGCGCCGCCACCTGCGCCACCGGCACAATCTGATGCGTCAAGGTGATTTCGCGGGTCCAGGTCCACGCATCGCCGTCCTTGCCGGCGTGGCACGAAGCGCGGAACGGCCCCTCCTGGACGTCCACCGGCGGCGGCGGCTCGGCCATGACGTAGCCCGGCGGCAGCCGCACGGCGAGCGTATGGACGGTGCGCCAAGGCCGCTCCACCCGCGCCGGACCATGCCGCGGCACGTCTTTTTGCAGCAGCTTTTCCCACAGGTTCCCCAGCGCCCGCATCGGCACGACAAGCCGATCCGCCGTCACCGTCGCGTAGCCGTCCACGTGGTACGCCATGTCCCGCGTGCACGTCGCCGCCGGACCGTCGCACCGGAGCTCCGTCGGCTTGTCCAACTCCGCGCGCTCGTGCATGTCGCGCGCGTGGTCCTTGGCGTTCTTGTCGCGCTCCGTCGCCGTCGCCGGCGGCTTTTGGTGCAGGTCGTAGAGCGCCGCCGCGCCCGTCAGTTCGCGCCGCAGCGTCGCCTGCGCCGCGCCGTTGGCCGCGATCTGCAGCGCCGTCCGGTCCTGCGTCAGGCCATCGCTGCGCACTACTCCGCTCAACTTCAGGATTTGCGTCTTGACGGCGCCCGGCGTCAGCGGTTCCGGGCTGAACGTCACGGCGTGCCCATCGGCCAGCCAGGATGGCAGCTCGCCGGCCTGGCACATCTCACACGACGGGTCTAGCCACTGGCCCTGGCCGCTCGCCGATGGCACGTACAACAGCAGGTAATTCAGCCAGTTGCCGTTTGGCGCCGTCGGCTCAAAGCGCGCCGAGCCCATCCGAGCCGTTGCCGCCCAACGCACCTGGACGCCGGCGGCCTGCAGCCGCGCGTACAGGATCGCCGCCTTTTGCGCCGGCGTCGCCCAGGCAGCCTGCAGCAGCGCCGGCGTGATGGCGTCGTTCAGATCCCCGGCCACCGTC
>CAIPXZ010000428.1 GCA_903869075.1 uncultured Myxococcales bacterium
ATCGGCGGGGTGCGCCAAGTCAATCGTCACGTCGTCGGCCGCGCACTTGTATTGGCCGTGGATCACCGCCGCGGAAATCTGGATATTCTTCAGCGCGCAGCCGTCGGGCAGCGGCGCCGTCGGCTCCAGCATCGCCTGCACCGTCGCCTCCTGACCCGGCGGAATCACATGACTTTCCGCCGCCTGCGCCGGAACGACCAGCAGCTGCATCGCCACCAGCAACGGCAGGATTCTCGAGGGCATGGCGTGCGGCTCCTTGGCGACAAACGGCTGGTTTCGCCGCACCCGGGCGCGACGCCAAGGACGGTACTGCGTTCAAACTGGACGGTCAAGCACGCGCCGCCGCCGCTTGACGGGGTCCGGCGCGCGCCCCACACTCGCCAGCGTCAGCGGCCGGCGGTCGCCTTGGTGCGACGATTCGTCGCGCATTTATCGCTACTTTTCAACACCTTGCCGCGGCCCACCGACGTGAACACGAAGTCCCAACGGGTGCAATGCGACGCGCGGGCGGTGCCAGCCAACCTGGGCGGTTTGTTGCATGGCGACGTGGCGCTTGTCGTGCACAACGCCGCGCTTGTGCAGCCGGCAGACGCGGTGGCGCTGGCGCGGCTGTGCGCGCAGCACGGCGCGGCGCTGCACGCCGTCGTGCGCCCGGAACACGCGGCGCGGCTGGAGCTGGCGGCGTGGCGGCGGGCGCTGCAGCCGGACTTGCTGATCCTGCAGCCGCCGGGCGCGGTGGACTGGCCGCAGCTGCTGGTGCTGGTGCCGCGGCTGGAGGCGCTGCAGCTGGCGTGGCGGGTGCAGCTGGCGATTGGGCGCAGCAACCTGGACGACCTGGCGGCGGCGCGCTGGCAGGCGCTGGCGGATGTGGCGGGCACGCGCGGCGTGGCGCTGACGGTGGCGCCGCGGCTGGGTGCGGACGCGCCGCCGCCGCGGGCGCTGGCGGGTCGGCTGGCGGCGCTGGCGCTGGAGCCGCACGCGCTGGAGGTGACGCGGCTGGTGCCAAACTGCGCTGTGCCGCGCGGCCTGCCGATCGCCGCGATTTTTGGCAGTGAAGCACGCGCCGCCGCCCTCGCCCACGCGCCAGGCTGCGCCGCCTGCGTACACGCGACGCGGGGCCATTGTCCCGGGCTACCCGCCGATTTGTTGGCACAAGCCGAGGCGCCGTTTGGCCCCGCCGCTGCCGGCGCGTACACAGCGGACGGCAGCGCGCCGTCAGCCATCGCCGCCGCTGGCGAATCTGTTGAAACTACATCGATTTTATTGGGATTGCGCGCTGCCTGGCGCCTTGACCAGCCGATCGCCACCGCCCGCGAGCTGGCCACCGCCGCCGCCGACTGGTTCCCGTTTGCCGGCAACGGCATCAGCACGCACCTCGGCATGCAGTTTCGCGAACACAGCTCCGGTTGGTTTGACTGCACGACCGCCGACCCGGATCGCCAGCTCGTCTATTTTGCCCGGGACGCTGCCGCCGCCGCCCATGCCGACGCGCTGGAGCGGGCGATGGCCGACCGCCAGGCTGCCGCGGCGCTGGGTCCACAGCTGGGCGACGCGCTGGCGGCAAGCGACGCGCTCGATCGGCAACTGGGCGAACTTTTTGGCTATCCGTCGTGCTGCATCGCCTCGGTGCTGGCGGGCCACCGCGCCTGGAGTGAGGTCGACCACGCCACGGTCGCTGAGACCGCGTGGTTCGCGCTGGCGGCGGCGCGGGCCAGCGCGCGCTGGGACTGGCGGCTGGACCCGACGACGCCGCTGCAAGATACCGTGTGGATTCGCCACTATCCGTGTCGCTGGGACTGCGCGGCGAGCCTCGCGCTTGTCAGCCGGCTGGCGCACCACCAGCCAAAGCGCGCCGCCAAAGCGCTGGCGGAACGGCCGGACGCGACGCTGCTGTGGGCCGATGGCACCGCCCTGCCGCTGCGCGGGACCCGCCTGACAGACGGCGTGCTGCAGGCGCCGCGGATCCTGCCGCCGAGCGAAGCGGGCCAGCGCGCCGCCAAGTCCGTGCGCGCGGCGCAGGCGCTGCAAGCCCAGCTGGCCAGCGCCCAAAGCGTCGTCGCGGCGCACGATCTGCAAGGTCCCGGCGGCGTGCTGCTTGTCCAGACGGACGGTACCCGCGCGCCGCTGCACTGGCCAGAAGCGCCGCAGCACGCCGATTTTCCGCGGCTCATCGTGTTTTCGCCCGAGCCGCTGCCGTAGCCGTCACGGCTCGGCGTCGTCGTCCACCGGCAGCAGGTGGTTCGGCAGCTGCTTGGTCGCCTTCACGCCCAGCTTGCGCAGCGCCTCGGCGCGCGTCGCCAGGTTGCCGCGGCCTTCGCTCAGCTGGCGCATCGCCTCGCCGTAGGTGCCGCGCGCCGCGTCCAGCTGCTTGCCCACTTTCTCCAGCGTCTCGGCAAACGCCACGAATTTGTCGTGCAGCGCGCCGCCTTGCCGGGCGATCTCCTGCGCGTTCAGGTTCTGCCGTTCGTAGCGCCAGATGCTCTCGACGGTGCGCAGCGTCGCCAGCAGCGTGCTCGGGCCGACAATCATGATGCGGCGCTCAAACGCCTCATCGAACAGCGTCATGTCGTGCTGCACAGCCAGCAAATACGCAGGCTCTACGGGCACAAAAAGGAAAACGAAATCCAGGGTGTGGAGCTTGTACAGGTCCTGATAGCGCTTTTGCGCCAGCCCGCGGATGTGCGTCCGCAGCGCCGCGATGTGGCTCTTGAGCTCCAGCGCGCGGGTCGCCTCGTCGTCGGCCTGGGTAAAGCGCACGTAGGCGTTCAGCGACACCTTGGAATCGACAACCAGCTGCTTGCGATCCGGCAGGTCGATCACCACGTCCGGCTGGTAGCGCCGCGTGCCTTCATCGGTTTCAACGTGGTCCGCGACTTGCACGCGGTATTCGCGGTCCTTGGTCAGCCCGGATGCCTCGAGCACGCGCTCCAGCACCATCTCGCCCCAGGTGCCCTGCGCCTTGTTGTTGCCGCCGGTCAGGGCGTTTGTCAGCGCCAGCGCCTCGTGACCGAGCCGGACGTTGAGCTCGCTCAGGCGCTTGAGCTCGTTCTCCAGCGTCAGCCGTTCCTTGGAGTCCTTGTCATAGGTGTCCTGCACAAGCTTGCCAAAATGCAGGATTTTCTCGTTCAGCGGGTTCAGCAGCCCGCTGAGGTTTTCCTGATTCTGGGCGGTGAACCGCTTGGCCTTTTCCTCCAAAATGTCGTTCGCCAACGCCTTGAACTGGTTGGACAAAGCCTCCTTGGCGTCCTGCAGCAGCGCCAGCTTCTCCTGGCCCTGCAGCCGCTCCTGCTGCAGCGTCGTCTCCAGGCGCTGGACGCTGACGGCCTGGCGCTGGCGATCGGCGCCGAGCTCAAGAATTTGCCGTTCGCGATCGGCGATCTGCGCTTCCAGCTTCGGCACCTGCATCGCGTGCGCCGCCGCCTCGCCCGCACGCACGCGCTCGTCTGCCAGCGCCTGCCGCAGCGCCGCCAGCTCGTCCTGGGCGCGTTGGGCACCCGCCTGCAACTGCTCGGATTCACGGGTCAACTGCGCCCGCAACAGCGGCCACACCAGCAGCGCGCCCACCACCAGGCCGAGGATCAACACGACTGCGATGAGCACGGGCAACCTCCTGGTACGGCGCTGCGGCCAGCTTGGGCGGGCCGCGGGGTGCCGTCAAGGCAGCGCCCGAACGAGCGACACTCTGTGACATGATTGAGGCTTTTCACGCCCACCAACGCACTTCTTTACAAAATGTGGCATCGGCGCGTGACAAACGCTGGGCGATCCGTATTCTCTGGGGAGGATGTGCTGGCACGCGAGCGCCAGCGGGTCCAGATAGCCCGCCATGAACCGTCACCCCCGCCAACGGCACCTGCCGAGAGGACCTTCCCGCTGATGAATACCCGCGCTCTGACTCACATTTGCCACCTTGTTTGCCGGACCTCGGCCCTGCTCGTGCTCGCCGCCCTGGCGCTGCCCGGCTGTGACGCGCCCGCTGGCGCCGGCGGTGGCGGCACCTTATTGTCCGCAGACGGCGGCGGCGACGCCGGTTCGCTGGGTGATGCCGCGGGCGGCGACGCATCGCAGGGCACGGACACAGCGGTCACGCCGCTGGACGTCCTGGTTCCGGACACCGGCGCGCCGGACGTTGTCGCGGTCAAGGACACCGAAGTGCCCGACGTCGGCCCCGCCGACACCGGCCCGGTCGACACTGGCCCCGTCGACACTGGCCCGGCCGACACCGGCCCCAACTGCAGCAAGACCGACTACACGAAGGTCCAGACCATCCTGACGCAGAACTGCAACGGCTGCCACGGCCACCAGTTTGGCTCGAGCTGCGGCCAGGCCACCGGCTCCAAGTCGCAGATCAAGTCCAAGGTCAGCGGCGGCAGCATGCCGCCGGGCGGGTTCTCGAACTCGGCTGACAAGGCGCTCGTGCTCAAGTGGATCAGCGACGGCGCGGCCTGCACGCCCGCCCCCGGCTGCCCGTAATTTCCCGCGCCCGCGCGCGGTCCTGGCCGGATTTTGCCCAGGACCGCGCGCCGCGGCGCGACCTCCCGACATCGCTGTGACTGCCGCGTATGGTGCAAACACACCAGCGCAAAATGGTGCCGTGCGCCCTGGCGATTTGGCCCGTGTGCGCAATGTTGCGGCACCGGCCTGACGCGTACCTTGTGTATCAGGAAGTCCGCTGGCGGCCACCGAGAATCGGCGGCAGCAACCAGCGGCAGGGACCCACTTGGAGGCTTGTCATGGATACCAACTACACAACTCAGCTCGTTCTCAGCATGTTGTTCTTCGCCCCGGGCATTATCCTCTTCGTCGGTCTGGCGTTCGTCGGCGTGCTGATGGTCATCGAAAAGACCGCGTTCCGCGCCAACACCACGGCGAACCTGACGCAGCCGCCGCTGGACCTGCCGCAAGCTGCCAACCCGGCGCCGGGCGCGATTGTCAACGCGCTCAAAGACGCGACCCAGCCGCAGGCGCAGCAGACGGCCAAGCGCAAGGCCAACCAGTAACGCGCGCGGCAGCACGAGCGGCGGGGCGGGTCGATGACTCGCCCCGCTGGCGTTTTGGCCCAGCCGTAGCCACCCCGACCCTTTCCCTAGACTTTACGGCATGTTTCAGGCGCCGACGAGCCGCTCCGCCGCCACCATCGCCATCGCCATGATTGTGTGCTGCGGGTTGACGCCGAGCGTCGTCGGGATCGCCGCCGCATCGACGACGTGCAGCTTGCGCACGCCGCGCACGTGCAGGTCCGGCGCCACAACGGACGTCTGCGGGTCCTTGCCCAGGTTGCAGCCGCCAAAAAGGTGAGACAGCACCCACGTGTAGCAGCGATTGTCGAGCGGCGCGGTGTCGAAAAGGTGCACTTCGTCCGGGCCGATCTCCGACTTCATGCCGAACACGCCCGGCAGCACCTTGTACGCGCCTTGGCTGAAGTGCATCTCGGCGATCATCTTCGAGCCGGTGCGCAGCCGCTCCAGGTCCTTCTTTGTCGGCTGGTAGGTGACGCTGACGCCGCCCAGCCAGTTCTGCTTGACCGTGCCGACCGCGTCCGCCCGCACCGCATTGACCCACATCGCGCAGTGCCGGTAGTCCTCCAGCTTGTGCATCAGCGTCTGACCCGCGCCGCCGACGCGCGCCGCGAACAGCTCCATCGGCAAGCTCAGGTGCTCCATCTTGATGCCAATGCTTTCGCGGTACTGCAGCGACGCCACGGCTTGGCTCGCGCCCTTGTGCATGTCCATCGTCTCCGGATACACGCCGACGACGCCCGCGCCCGGGTGCGCGCGCCAGCCCTGGCCCAACGCCGGCAGGCGGATGCCCGAGCGCTGCAGCAGCGGTGCCGAACCCGTCGCCGACGCCGCCACGAGCACGCCGCGCTTGGCCCGCACCGTGAACGTCGCGCCCTTTTGCCGCGTCTGCGGGTGCTGCCAGCGGCCGGTCACGCCGACGGCTTGGCCATTCTCCAGCAGCACGCGGTCGACCGGCGCGCACGACAGCACGATGCCGCCGCGCTCATTTTGCAGCTCGGGAATCCACAGGAAATTCGCGGTCCGCTTGTTGCGGCGCTTGCAGCCCTGCAGGCACTGCATGGCGCCTTCGCACGCGGCGCGGACGTTGCGGTGGATGGCGTGGCCTTCCGCGCCGCGGTCGATCAGCGCCTTCAGCATCGCCGCACCAGACGGCCCCATGCCGGCGCCGGCGGTCTCGGTCACGGACAGCTCGCGTTCGATCTGGTCCTGCTTGGCGCCGATGGACGCCTCATTGAAGACGTCGCCGAGGCCAAACCGCTCGCGCCAGTCGGCCAGGACGTCGCCCGGCGTGCGCACGACGATCGCGCTGTTGATGATCGGCGTGCCGCCGACCAACTTCGCCTGGACGATCGGGATGATGGCGTCCTTGCCGAGCGGGTTGCCCATCGCGACGAGCTGGCCCCAATCGGCGAACATGTCGCGCATGGTGCCGTACATCGACGACGGGTAGTCCTCGGGATCGCGCCACGGCCCGGCTTCGACGAGCGCGACGCGAAAGCCAGCGCGGGCCAGCGTAATCGCCGCAGCGGCACCACCGGCGCCGGAGCCAGCGACGACATAGTCGGCGTCAAAAGCCTGGGCGGCGCCTTCCTGAAACGCGACGTGGCGGCCGCTCATGACTGCCTCCAACGGCCTGAATCTTCTGGATAAGCTGGCATCTCAAACTTGGCCCGCAGCTCGGGCATCGCGCCCCATGCCAGCCCGCCGATGGTCTTGAGCATCAGCACGATCTGCCGCAGCAGGTAGATGTTGCTGCCGGACAGCTTCTGCGCGTGCGCGTCCACCCGCGCCGGCGAGAGCAGGAACGCCGGCAGCGGAATTCCCAGCGTCAGCAGCGGCGTCAGGTTGAACAGCAGCACGGACGCCCACAGCGTCGCGCGGATCGTGAACGGCGCCTCGCGGGCCAGTTGGCGGATGAACGGCTTGGTGTCGATCGCGTCCAAGCCGGGCAGCGCCGCGGTTGACGGAAAGACCCGGCCGAGAGTCCAGGCAGTCAGGTGCAGCATGAGCGGTCCTTGCAGCCGATCCAGCGGCTACGCGCGCGGCGGCATCGTCCGGGCACGGGCGGGCGATGTCAATCACTGGATCGTCACAGTTTCGCCTTGATGCGCCGCGTCACGGCCGCGGACCGCGCAGCTCCAGCCCGGCGTCGGCCAGCGCTTGCATCAGCGCGCCGTCGGCTTGCGCCAGGCGATCCTGCAGCGCCGCCAGCTCCGGCCGCACCAGCCGCGCCAGCCGCGTCGCCAGACCCACCGCATCGGGCACGGACGAGCCGGTCCACACCTGTATCGCCGGCGATTGCGCCGCCGGTCGCAGCGCCAACTGCGCGTTGGGCAGGGCAAAAAGCAGCCAGCCACGCGTCTCTTCGCCGCCGCGCACGCCCAGCTGCCAGCACACGGTCCCCGGCGCGCGGCGGATGTCGCCCGGCGGCGGCCCCGGCTGCGGCAGGTCGGTCTGGCGCGGCGCCACGTACACGTTCATCTGCAGCGGCCCGTCGCGGCCCAGGGACACGACCGTCAGCTCCGCGTTCTCCGGCAGCTGCGCCAGCCAGGCCTCGATCGGCGCCCGCGGCAGCGCCAGCGCATCGGCCAGCCGCAGCAGCCCGGTCGCGCGACCGGCCATCGCCGTGCGCCGCATCTCCACGTGCATCGCCACGGACTGCCCGGCGACGTCGCGCCGCAGCAGCCCCGGGTGGTCAGCGCGCTCGGCGATCAGGTCCTGCCACGCCGCGCGCACCGGCTGCGGCACCGCGCCCAGCCAGTCCAGCGACAGCGGGTCGTGCAGCGCGTACGTGCGCTCGCTCAGCTCGCCCTTGCACCACTCCAGCGCGTGCATGTGCACCGGCAGTGAGCCGCGCTCCAGGTACAGCCGCCGCGACCAGCCCGTCGCCACCGCCGCCAGGCCGATCTGCACCGCCGACGGCACTTGGTTCGCCGCCAGCATCGTCGCCAGCCGCGCGCGGACCATGGCCGGCAGGCGCATCCGCGCGCCAAAAGTCGCCAACGCGCTCACGCGGTTGCTGGCAAACGCGGCGATGGACGTGCCGATGATGAATCGCGACGCCTGCACGCCGTCCGGCCGCCAGCGCGCCGACGCCTCGACGGCGATCGGCAGCCGTTCGTTCCAGCGCTGCCCGGGCCGCAGCAGCTCATCCACGAGCCAGGCCTTGTGCGAATTCAACTGCGCCACCGGCAGGCCACCGTGCACGCCGGCCACGTCACCCAGCCAGCGCGTCAGCACCGCGTAGTGCTCCGCCGCCGCGTTCTGCAGCAGCGCCGCGCCGGGCGGCAAGGAAGGCGGCAGCGCCGTTGGCGGGGGCAGGTCCATACGGCAGCCTCAAACCGGCAGGTCTTGCGCCGACTGCAGGCGCTGCAAAAACGCCGGCAGCACCTTGCCGACCTCATCGCGCAGCGCATCCGCCACGCGCCCGTGCATCACGTCCAGGTGCGCCGTGCGCTGCCACGCCGGCAGGCGCTCGTCGCGCAGCCGCACGTCCACCGGCAGCTGCACGCCGTCACGCGCCAGCAGCCAGCGCAGCCCGGCCTGGTGGCCCGCCACGCTCTCCACGCGCCAACCGGCGAGGTCGGCGCCGACGTCCAGCCCCAGCGCCGCCGCCCAAGCCCGCACCAAGCTGCTCGCGGGCGTCGCTGGCGCCGGCGGTCGGGCGTCGCCGTGCATCCCCGGCTGGCCCAGCCGCTCGGGCTGCAAGACCGTGTGTTCCCAGCCAAAAGTCTCGATGTAGGCGTGCGACAGGCCGCTACAGCCGGTGCGCGCGTGGCCGCAGACGCCTTCCCAGATGCAGGCGTAGGCCGGCACGGCTTCCCAATAATCGCGGTCGATGAGCGTCGTCGGCTGGCTGTCGTCCTGGCAGCCGGCGTGGCGGCCGAGCAGGCAGCGCGGAAACCACTTGACCGTCGCCGGGATCTGCGCCGCCGCGCACGCGTCCAGCGCCGCCAGCAGGTGCGGCTGCAGCGTCTGCACCGGCACGATCTGCGCACGCATCGCCAGGTGATCGACGCGCGGCCACAGGTTCCAAAAGTCCATGCCGGCTGGCCGCAGCGGCGCGATCAGCCGCACGATGTCGGTCAGCTGCGTGTAGTTGGCGCGCACCGTGCAGGTGTTCGTGTACAGCTTGGCGCGCGACGCGGCGATCGCTTCCAGCCCGGCGCGGATCGCCGCAAAAGAGCCTGGGCGCTGCGAAATCGCGGCGATCGTCGGCTCGTCGGCGCCGTGCACGGAGACGAAGAATTCGTCGGCACCGGCGGCGATCAGCTCGTCCAGCAGCGACCCGGCACCCAGCCGCGTGGCGTTGGTCTGGATGCGCACGTGCTCCACGGACGGGATGCTGCGGGCGATGGCGATGTACTCCAGCAGCTCGGGCTCCAGCGTCGCCTCGCCGCCGGACAGCACGATCTGGCGGATGCCGCGGGTCTGCTGCGGATCGGCGGCAAAGGCGCGAAAGGTCGCGAGATCGGTGCCCGGGCGCTGGCCCAGCACGTCCTCGACCATGCAGAACGTACACGCCAGGTTGCAGCGAAAACCGAAGGCAATCAACACGCTGTGCGGCGCGGTGCGCTCGACGGGGACCAGTGGCGAAGGCGCGGCGGTGGCGCGGCGCATGCTAGAACGAGCCATAGATCCCGCTTTTGATGAAGGCAAAACCGGTGCCCGTCGGCTCGTCCGGCGTGCGCTGAAAGTCGGCACCAAGATCCCACTGCAGGTGCCGCAGCTGCGACGCGTGTGCCGTCAGCTGGGCGCGCAGCTCCGCCGGCCAGCTGTGGCGCGCGAGGAAGAACTGCAGCTGGTCGAAATCGACGCGCGACCAGTACACAGCGTCCGCCAGCCGCTTGTTGGCGACGCAGACGTGGAACGCGCGCATCAGCTGCGGCGGCAGCAGGCGCGCCAGGCCGAGCGGGTGCGGCTGGGCGTGCACGGACACCTGCAGGCGCGCGAGGATCTCGTCAATGCCGGTCAGCGGATCGCGGAAAATGTAGTGATTTTCCAGCTCTGGCGGCTGGCCCGCGTGCAGCTTGTAGGAAAGACCGCTGGACTCGATGTAGACGCTGGACGCGCACGGCCGCTCGCCGCGCAGCTGCGCCACGTCGAATTCCACTGAAAACATCAGCCAGCGCCAGTGCTCTGGCACCTCGCCGTGGACCACAAGCGGCGCGAACAGCTCAGCGATGCGCGCCAGCGTGTACGGCTGCGGGTTGTGCGGCCGGCGGTAAAAGTACAGCTCCCAGCTGCTGGCCTCAGGCTGGTTGGCGCGCTGCTTGATGCCCCACACCACCTGCCCGGCGCCGAGCCCCGCCAGCAGCCGCGCCAGCAGCGCCTCGCCCTCGGCCAGCACACCGTGGGCCTGCCAGCTCCAGCGCAGCACGTTGACCGACGCCAAGTCGTCCGCCGTCGTCGTCCGCGGCGTGTACGGCAGCAGGCAGTAATCGTAGTGCACCGACTCCCCGCGCGGCCCCGCCGGCGGTTGCGGCCAGAGCGGCAGCGGCGCGGTCGGCGCGCGCGGGCGCAACGCAGTGGCGGTCAGCGCCATGAGGGGAATCCGCCCGGCGGCGCCGTCAGCCAGTTCTCGGGCAGCCAGGTGCTGCTGGCCTCCTTGAACTGCGCGACGATGATGCGGCGGTGCCGGTTGCTTGTGTTGACGCGTGAGCCGTGCCACACCCGGCCGTGGTACAGCAGCACGCTGCCGCGCGCCAGCGGCAACGGCGGCACATCGGCGTCGGGCGGCGGCGGCTGGGTCTCACGCGTCGTCTTCCAGCCGGTGCGGCCCAGCACGGCGCGGCAGGTCACCGGGTCGCGCTCGGCCTTGCCCTGAACGTGCAGGCAGCCATTTTCCTCGTCGGTGTCATCCAGGGCGATCTGCAGGGAAATCAACGTGTCCGGCTCCGACAGCAGGTACCAGGAGTCCTGATGCGAGCTGAACTGCACCGTCCCGCCGGGCACTTTGTCGATGAGCACGCAGTTGACGAGCTGCGGCGACTTCAGCAGCACGCCGATGCAGCCGACGATCTCCGGCCGGCGCAGGACTTGCCCCACCTCCGGCAATTGCTGTAGCTGGTGGCCAAGGCGCATCAGGCGCTCGGTGGGCGGCAGATCGGCGGCGACGGTCGGGTCCCAAAACGGCACAACGCTGGAGCCTGACGCGATGAGCCTGTCGCCAAAGGCCGTTGGCCACGGCTGGGCCTTGTCAGCGGCGTCGGCGGCGATGATGTGGGCGTTCAGCGCCTCGACGACGCTGTCGCAGACGTCCGGCGGCACGACGCCGTGCAGCACGAAGCCGCCGCGGTCGCGCCACGCGGTGCTCACCGCCTCGCCGGATGGGCCATTGAGGACGGGGAGCGCGAACGGGCCGAGCGGGCCCTCGACGAACGACGGTGCTTCAGCAGAATTGGTGTCAGCCATGGTCCCACAACCTCGGGTCCGGCACCTGTTCGGCGCTGTCGGGCGCTGGGCAGTCGCGCGCGATCGCGCTTCGCGGCGTCCCCAATACCCGCCAGCCGCAGTGTTGGACCTGGCACCCGCGGCGTCAGGAAACCTACCACGCACCCGGAGGGCTGTCCAACGCCAACCGCCGGAAGTGTCGCTCGATCAGCCATGTGCGTTGTCCTTGATCTCGCCGTTGCGGCGATGCTAGGCTGGCGGGCTGCCGTCGCGCGGCGCTGAAGGCGCGCGGCAAGTCCAACGGCCAAGTGTGGGGGTGCACGGTGTCGCAAATCGACTTTGGCAGTGATCAGCCGCCCGGTCTGGAGGATTTGGACCGCGACCTGCTGATTCCGCCGGCGCGGTACACCACCCCCGAATTTGCCGCGCTCGAGCGCGCCCACCTCTGGTCGCGCGTGTGGCTTGTCGCCGGCGTGCACTTGGACGTCGCCAAGCCGGGCGATTATTTCGCCTTCGATTTTGGCCATGAATCGATCCTCGTCACTTGCGACGAAGACGGCACGGTCAAGGCCTTTCACAACATTTGCCAGCATCGCGGACACACGCTCGCCGACCCCGGCAGCGGCCACTGCGACCGCTTTGTCTGCCCGTACCACGGCTGGGAATGGGACACCGGCGGCACGCTGCGCAAGATCCCGCTGGCGGCGCGTTTCCCCCAAGGCTTTCAGGCCAATCGCCGCAAGCTGGCGCCGGTCGCGTGCGAGATCTTCGCCGGTCTCGTGTGGATCTGCCTGCGCGAACCGGAAGTGTCGCTGGCGGAATTTCTCGGGCCGATCTACCGCCACGTCCAGCCGTACCACGCCGAGGCGTTCCAGGTGAACTGGGACTGGACCGCGGAGTGGGGCTGCAACTGGAAGACGGCGATTGACGGCTTCAACGACACCTACCACGGCCCGGCGACGCACCCGCAGTTCAGCGCCTTCATCGACACAACCGCCGCGCGCTTTCAATACGGCGACATGCACAGCCTGTTCGTCATCGAGCACGGCGTGCGCACCGGCAAGGACGCCGCGGCGGAGATCGGTGAGCCGATGGCCAGCGCGCTGCGGCGGGCGGGCATCAACCCGGCGCAGTATGCCGGCCGCCATGAGGAAGCCCGCGCGCGCCTGGCCGCGCACCGCCGCGCGGAGGCGACAAAGCACGGCTGGGATGCGTCCGGGCTGCTGGACGGCCAGCTGACCGACACGCACCATTTTTATGTATTCCCCAACGTTCACATTGACTTTCACGGCGCGAACGCCCTGACGATCCAGCGGTTTCGGCCGCACGCCAGCAACCCGGATCAGTGCCTCGTGGACGTCATCGACCTCAAGCGCGTGCCCAAGCACGGCACGCTCAAACGCACGGCGCACGTGCATGTGCCGCTGGGCCAGCCGCAGCACGGCATCGTCTATGTGCAGGACATCGAGCGACTGACGCGCATCCAAAAAGGCTTGCATTCCAGCGGCTTTTCTGGCGCGCTGCTGAGCGACATGGAGCGGCGGATCAGCCACATGCACCTGTCGATTGACCGCTGGCTGGCGCCGCATGTCCCGGATGCGTTGCGTACGCGTCTGACTTAACAGGGGAATTGGCTGCCCGGTCGATTCCGGCCGACCCTGCTGAAAGCGGGCGTTGCGTGTCACGGCTCGGTCACATCCCCCTTGGCAAGGGCTGCGCGAGGCAGCACACTCGCTCAAATTTGTCCGGCGTCGCGCGGAGCCATTGTGGCCTCCACTGAGTCGACTGACGCCCAAGCGACGGAGGAAACGCGTATGATCACGATGTCCAAGACGCTCTTTGACGCCCGCGGTGGCGCGGCTGCGGCGACCAGTGTGGCGGTTGACGCGGACCTGCAGCTGCGGCACGCCGCGCAGATCTCCGCCGAGGACGCCGCCGCGTGGGCCAAAAAGCGCCCGCAAAACGGGCGGTTGACGGCCCTGCTGGATCTGCCGGAAGCGGCGCGGCTGGACGTCAAGGCGTGGCTGAAGGCGCTGCAGCCGGATCTGGTCGAGCTGCGGACGCCGGCGTGGTCGGCGGCGGGGATGACGGCGATTGGCTGGCCGGCGGGTCAGGATGTGCTTGTCAAGACGCTGGGCGCGCTGAACGCGGCGGGCGTGGCGACGCGGCTGGCGCTGCACGTCTCGGCGCTGACGGTGGCGGAGCTGACGCCGGAGCGGCTGGCGGCGCTGGCGCAGGCGACCGGCGGGCCGCTGACGATCGCGCTGCGGCCGGTGTTGGGTGAACACGCGCCGGCGCTCGCGGCGGTGGCGCAGGCGACGGCGATGTTGGTGCGCAGCGGCGCGAACGTCGTCGCTTCCAAGCTGTGGCCGACGTGCGCGCTGCCGGCGGGCCTCGATAGCGAGGCGACTTTTGCCAGCGAACGCGCCGCGGCGCATCAGGATTTCACGCCCGAGTGCACCGGCTGCGAAGCCCGCGCTCAGGGTCGCTGCGACGGCATCGCCGCCGATTTGCTCAAGGCCTCGCTGCACGGCGGCACGACTTGGCAGGGCTGGCAGACCTGGGCGGAAGCCCGCACCGCGTCCGTGGAAATTCCCGAAGTGAACGAAGCCGTCGAGGCGCTGGAGCTGCGGCTCGGCCTGCGCCACGTGTGGCAAGTCGCCGTGACCGACGCCGGCGCGCCGTTTCCGTCCCATCTGCACCTGCTGCTGGGTGAAGAAATCCCCGCGGAAGCGGCCAGCCCGTTTGACATCGAAGCCGAGAAAGGCGTGCACCGCGTCGGTTTTGTGGCGGCAGACGCGGCGACGGCCAAGCGCGCGGCGGACGCACTGTTGGGGACCGTCGACGCGGACGAGGACATCGCCAACGCCGCGCACCGCGCGCTGGGCGAGCTGCTCGGCTACCCGACGTGTTGCATCGAGTCGTACGTCGCGGCGTTGCCGGCGCTGGTCGCCGATGAGTACCAGGGCGTCAGCCCGCTGGCGTTTGCCGTGCTGCAAGCCGCGCGCGACAGCGCGGCGTTTGATGCCCGCCTGGACTTTGCCTCGCCGCTGCAGGAAGTGAGCATGCTGCAGTTCCGGCCGTGCAAGTTTGACTGCGATGCCGCGCTGGCGCGGGTGACGGCGCTGGAAGCCGACCTGGCGACGAGCGCCCCGGGCCGACTGGCCAGCCTGCAAGCGACGCGGGTGAACGCGGCGCTGCTGTTCGCCGATGGCACGGAAATTCCGCTGAAAGGCGAGCTGCGCGAAGGCGGCGGCATCAACAACCCGGTTGCCCACGGTTTGGACACGACGAGCGACAGCCCGCGCAGCCGCAGTGCCCGCGCGGCGTGGGCGGCGATCGGCGACGCGGTGCGCGCCGGCGTCGCGCTCGTGGCCAGCCACCCGTTTGACGGCCCCGGCGGCGTGTCGATCGTCAACGCCGACGGCAGCCTCGTCGCTGTCGAGATCCCCGATGCGGCGCAACACGTTGAATTCCCACGTCTGGTGGTGTTTTCGGCCTAGCCGCGCGCCGCGGGCGCCTGGACGCTGCCGACACGGTGTCGTTGTTCCTGAACCTTCCCCAAGGATCCCGCCATGCCTTACGTCGCCCCTCCCACCCGCCGCGGCCCGCCGTCTACAGAAGGCCATCCCGTCGCCACGCCGCCGAATTTCTTCGACCGGATGCTGGAAATCGACATCACCGACCTGCCCAAGTTCAGCCACGCGCTGCGCGACATTTACGAGGAAAAGCTCCACGGGCTGATCATCCGCAACGTCTATTCCAAGGAATTCATGGCGCAAGTCGTGCAGCGCCTGGAAGCGGGCGAGGCGGAATTCCCGACCGTGCATTTTCCCGAGCGCTTCAAGGCGCATTTTCTCGGCCGCGCGTTGGATGGCTCTGATCCCAAAGAGTATTTTGCGGATGCCGCGGTGTTTCGCGACTCCGCCCGCAAGCTTTTCGCCGGCGGCACGGACTACGAGACGCGGCTGGGCGAGGTCTTTGGCGCAATGGTCGACGGCCGCGAGGTGAAAGTGCCGACCAACGCCGCCGGCGAATCCTACGCGCCCGGCACCATCCGCGTGCTGCCCGAAGGCGGCAGCATCGGCACGCACTGCGGCAACGAAGCGTCGACCCGCGCCTCGTACAGCCACCTGAACACGCTCGTCGACCGCTTTGACCAGATCAGCTTCTTCGTGACCCTGCAGGCGCCCGACGCCGGCGGCGAGCTGGAGGTCTATTCGCTGCAGTTCAAGCACGTGGACAAGCGCAACTTTGAGCGCGGCCACTCGGTCGTCGACCACCTGCTGCCGCTCTACGAGGCCAAAAAGTACAAGCCGCAAGCGGGCGATCTGCTGATTTTTGACGGCGGCCGCTATTTTCACCAAGTGCTGCCGGTCGAGGGGCCGCACACGCGCTGGACGATGGGCGGCTTCATGATGTTCAGCCAGGACGGCAGCACGCTCTACTACTGGAGTTGACCGCCGGGTCACACGCGCGAGGGGGGAGACGATGGCCGCCGCACCTGTGCACATTCGCGCGACGCTGCTGCCATTTGGCGCGGAGCCGGAGTCCCTGTGGGTCGTCGATGGCCGCATTACCCGCACGCCGCAGCCGGACGCGCTGGAACTGGCGCCGCCGGGCGGCTTCCTGGCACCGGGGCTTGTGGACGCGCACACGCACCTGCATTTCGTCGATTCGCCGACGGCGCGCACGGGCCCGGCGGTGATCGCCGACAACCGCCGCCGCCACCTGCAGGCGGGCACACTGCTGCTGCGCGATTTGGGCGCGACGGCGGATGAAGTGCTTGGTTTGGCCGAAGACGACGGCCTACCGCCGGTGCAGGCCGCCGGGCAATCGCTGCTGATCGAGGAGCGCTTTCCGTTTTTCGTCACCGCCGCCAAGGAGCTGCCCAGCGCTGCGGCGAGCCAGGCACGCGCCGGCGCCAAGTGGGTCAAGATCTTTGCCGATTGGCCGGGCTGGCCGGGCACGCAGCAAGAGCCGAATTTTGGCCCGTACGACCCGGTGACCTACCCAACCGCGACGCTGGCTTCGACCGTGCAGGCGGCGCACGCGGCGGGGGCGCGCGTGGCGATCCACGCGTTTGGCCGGGAGGCGGCGGCGGCGGGGATCGACGCGGGCGTGGACTCGATTGAGCACGGCTGGGGCTTGGATGAGGCGCTGATCGACAAAATGGCGGCGCGCAACATCGGCTGGGCGCCGATGGTCGGCATCGCGCCGTTGATGCTGCTGGGCCAGCAAAAGGTGGCGGAGCCGCTGCCGGGCCAGGAAGACTGGATCCGCGAGCGGTTGGCGGCGATGGGCACGACGCTGAACTACGCGTTGCGCCATGGCGTGGCGGTGCTGGCCGGCACGGACTGGTTTCCGACGGTCACGCTCGCCGACGAGCTGGCGATGCTGCACAAGGTGGGCGTGTCGCGTGTGGACGCGCTGGCGATGGCGACGACGATCGCCCGGCGCTTTCTGGGCGTGCCAGCGCTGGACGAGGGTGCGCCGGCGGATCTCGTGCTGTTTCGCGCAGATCCGCGCGAGGATCTGGCGCACGTCACCCGGCCGGAACTCGTGATGCTGCGCGGCCAGGTCGTGCCGCTGACGCGCAAAGCCGCCGCACGCCGCCATGGTTGAGTCCACGCCGCCGCGGCTGGCGGATCACCCGTATGCGCTGAGCGACGCGCAAGTCCAAGCCTACCGCACCGACGGTTTCCTGGTGTTGCGGCAGGTGGCGACGGCTGCCGAAATCGCCGGTTTCCGCCCGCTGATCCGCGCCGCGTGGGAGACGCACCGCCTCGATCGCCGGCCGATGGCGCTGCGGGACACGTACGGCCGCGCGTTCACGCAGTCGGTGCACCTGGGGCTCAAGGACGCGGCGATTGGCCAATTCGCCTACGCGCAGCGCTTTGGCCGCATCGCCGCGCAGCTGATGGGCGTGCCGGCGGTGCGGATGTTCCTGGACGAGGCGTTCTTCAAGGAGCCCAGCGCCGGGCCGACGCCGTGGCACCAGGACCAGCCGGTGTGGCCGTTTGCGCCGACACAGGGCCTGACGCTGTGGATTCCGCTGATGCCGATGGGTCCGGAGATGGGGATGCTGACTTTTGCCCGCGGCTCGCAGGTCGACGGGCAGATCCTCGCCGCGGACATCTCAGACGCCAGCGAGGAGGCCTTGCGCGCGCACGTCGCGCAGCGCGGCCAGCAGACGGTGGACGTACACGACCTGCAGGTCGGCGACCTGTCCGCGCACAACGGCTGGACGGTACACCGCGCCGGCGCCAACCAGACTGACGCGCTGCGGGAGGTCTACGCGCTGCACTTTTTCGCCGACGGCACGCGCATCGGCGACGCCAAGCACCCCGCACAGGCGCGGATTCTCAAGGCTTTCGGCCGCGGCCTGCGCACCGGTGATTTGGCCGCCAGCCCGTTTTGGCCGCTCGTTTACAGCGAGGCGGACGCGGCTACTCGTCCGTAATCGGCTGCGGCCAGATGTGCTCGCGCACGACAAGCCACTCGAACATCGGCGAGGTCATCACCGTCGTCAGCACCGCCATGACCACAAGCGCGGCGAACAGCGGCGGCGTGATGATGCCGCGCTGCAGGCCGATGTTGAGGATGATGAGCTCCATCAGCCCGCGCGCATTCATCAAAATGCCGATGCCCAGCGCCGGCCGCGCCGCGATGCCCGTCGCCCGCGCCGCCAGCCCGCACGCCACCACTTTGCCGACGATCGCCACGACGAGGATCACCGCGGCGATGAACCACAGCGGCCCGGAATCCAGCAGCGTCAGCTGGGTGTTCAGCCCGGACGAGGCGAAGAACAGCGGCAGCAGCAGCGCGGCGTCCAGCGGCTCGATGCGGGCGATCAGCGTGTCACTGACGAGCCCGCGCGGCATGGCGGCGCCCATGACGAACGCGCCGAGCACCGCGTGCAGGCCCATGCGATCGGTGCACCACGCGCCGATCAGCAGCAGCAACAGCGCCAACGCCATCTCAGTCTCCGTCAGGTGACCGCGGGCGGCGATGACCACCGCGCGGCGCGCCAGCAGCGGCCGCAGCAGCCCCAGCACCACGAGCACGAAGAGCAAACCGGCGCCGATGTTCACCGCCGCGTGGCTGATGTTGCCGTCCATGCTGGCCAGCACCACCGCCAGCAACGCCCACGCCACCGCGTCGCCCAGCGCGCCAGCGGCCAGCGAAATCGTGCCCATCTGCGTGCCGCCCAGGTTCTTGTGGCGGATGATGCGCGCCAGCACTGGAAAGGCGGTGATGCACATCGAGGCGCCGAGGAACAGCATGGCATCCGGCAGCGGCGTCTGCGGCGGGAACAGCTGCGTGTGCGTGTACAGCACGCCGCCGAGCCCAGCGCCCAACGCGAACGGCACCAGCACGCCGGCGATGGACACCGCCAGCGCCGCGCGCGGCTGCTCGCCCAGCACATCGGCACGAAACTCCAAGCCAATCACGAACATGTACAGCGTCAGCCCCAGCTGCGCCACCGGCCGCAGCAGGCCAATCGACTCCGGCGGAAAGATCGCCTGCGCCACGTCCGGCCAGAACAGCCCGAGAAATGACGGCCCGAGCAGCACGCCCGCGGCGATCTCGGCGATGACGTGCGGCTGCGACAGCCGGCGCATGAGCACGCCGAGCAGCTGGCACGCGGCGAGGATGACGATGAGCTGCAAGACAAACTGCAGCGCCAAACGTTCTGGAGTCATGGAAAGTTTCGCCTTGCGGGCCACAGGAGGCAGGAGTTGGACGGTACGCAGTGCGCACGCTGGCGTCAATCCGGGTCGGTGAGGGCGCACAGCTTGCCGCGCAGGTCGTGCTGGCGCGCCCACGCGGCGACGTGGCCGGGATAGGCGGCATCGCGCAGGAAGAACAGCCCGCGCCAGTCGCGCGGCTCCTGACCGGAATAGCCATTGAGCGTTGGCACGCCGGTCAGCTGCGCCACGAACATGGCGTCAATGTGCGCGCTGACCAAGCTGGAGTGCGCGTCCTTGGGCGAAATCAGGTAAAACGCTTGGCAATCCTTGGGCAATTGCGCCGCCAGCGCCGTAAGCCGCGCCGCTTCGTGGGCTTTGTCGTAGCCTTGCCGCGTGCCGACCTGCTCGACCGCTGCCAGCGCCACGAGCGCCGCCAGCGCCACACGCCCGGGCAGCCGCGCGCGCGCCAGCAGGCTGTCCAGCGCCCACGCCAACGCCACGGCCATCGGCAGCGTCAGCACGATCGGATAGCGGCTGACCGCGCGGATGCTCTTGATGCCCGGCACTGTGTGGAACGCCAGCCACCAGGGCGAGTGGCCAAAATAGGTCATGCCCAGCGCGTAAAACGCCGTCACCGCCAGCACGAGGATGCCGATGAAGTACGCGCGGTTGGGCGGCAACACCGCCGCCTGCGCCCGCAGCGGCCAGCGCCGCACGGCGCGTGCGACCGGCACAAGCAGCGCCAGCCACGCCGTCGTCACCACCGCGCCAAAGCCGATGCGGTGCTCCCAGTAGAACGGCTGGTCGCGAAAATGCGGCAGCACGCCCTCCAGCCACGCCCACCACAGGTTGCCGTCGCCCATGGTAACGAGCGAAAACCAGTGCGGAATCATGCCACGGGCGTCGCCGTAGGACCGCCAGCCGGTCTGCCGCAGCACGGGCACGTACAGCACGGCGAACGGCAGGGCGCCCAGCACGAACACGCCGCCCGCCGCGGCGATCGCCGGCAGCTGGGCGCGCAGGTGGCGCAGCAGCCAACCGCGGGTGCTGGCAAACAGCAGCGCGAAAGCCAGCGACAACAGGCCAAAAAAGCCGAAATACCAGGCGACGTACACGCCGCTCAGCAGCTGCAGGTCGAGCAGCAGCGCCGCCGCCGCCAGCCGCAGGAAGACGCCGCGCGGCGGCAGCGTGTCGAGGCGCCGCGCCAGGTCGATCAGCAGCGCGAGCAGCAGCGGCAGCAACACCAGAGGCTGCAGCTGCAGGTGGACAAACTGGTTGAACTTCGGGCTATTGAACGCAAACAGCAGCGCGCCGGCGATCGTCGGCAGCGCGCCCAGCCGCAGCACCCGGCGCAGCAGCCAGGCCATCGCCGCGTAGTTCAGGGCGTTGAGCAGCAGCGTCGACCACTGCAGCGCCGTCAGCACGTCCGCGCCCAGCGCCCGCAGCGGCCAGTACAGCAGGCCTTGCAGCACGAACGCGTCGGCGTAACCCAGCGTGCCAGGCGTCGGGTAGAACATCGGCGGACTCGCCCACGGCGCGTGGCCCAGCAGCGCCTGCCACTGGTGCTCGAGCAGGAACGCGATCAGCCGCGTGTCGCCGGCATCGCCGGAAATCGCCTTGAAACCGCTGGCAAAATCCGCCCAGTGGAACCACAGCAGCCCGGCAAGGCCCGCCAGCGCGATCGCCAGGCCACCGGCCAGGGAACGGTGCGGCGTGGGCTGGTGCTGGAGCAGCGCAGGCGGCTGGGCGGGCGCGTCGGTCACGGGCGGTCCTTGGTGGCGCAGCGGCGCGTGCCAAAGCACCGGCGCCCGCGGCGAGTATGCCGGGCGCGGCAGACGTTGGGAAGCGACGCTGCGGGGTAGCGCATCGGCCGGGATTGGCTTACAACGGTGGCCGCGCCGGACGCAGATTCCGGGCGGAGGCAGCCGATGTCCCATTCCACCTGGTCCAAGTTGGCGGAGCAAAAAATCGCGGCGGTGCGGCAGGCGCAGGCGCAATGGGCGGCGCTGCCGATCCAGACGCGCGTGGCCAAGCTGAACGCCGCCAAGCTGGCGATCCTCGCGCGCGGTGAAGAGCTGGCGCAGCTGATTGCCGATGAAACCAAGAAGCCGCTGGGCGAGGCGTACTCGGCCGAAGTGCTGGCGGTGGGCGATATTTTTGGCTACTGGCTGCGCAAGGGTCCGGACCTGCTCAAGCCGCGCAAGGGCGACGTGCCGAGCCTGGAGATGCCGGGCAAAAAGGCCTGGATCGAGCGCGAGGCGCGCGGCGTTGTGCTGTGCATTTCGCCGTGGAATTTCCCGGTGCAGCTGCCGATGCGGACCATCGCGCCGGCGCTGCTGGCGGGTAACGGCTTGATCCTCAAGCCGTCGGAAGTGACGCCCAAGTCCGGCGTCTGGATCGTCGAGCGGATCCGCGAGGTCATCGGCCCGGTGATCGACGTGCTGGAAGGCGACGGCGCGGCGGGTGCGGCGCTGATCGAGGCGATGCCGGACGCTGTCGTCTTCACCGGCTCCACGCGCACCGGCCGCAAGGTCAACGTGATGTGCGCCGAGCGCGGCATCCCCTGCGAGCTGGAGCTCGGCGGCAAGGAC
>CAIPXZ010000429.1 GCA_903869075.1 uncultured Myxococcales bacterium
ACGACGGCAACGTCTGCACCGCCGACGCCTGCGACGCCAAGACCGGCGCGTGCAGCCACACCAACAACACCGCGGCGTGCGATGACGGCAACCCGTGCACCGTCAACGACACCTGCGCTGGCGGCACGTGTGCGACCTCGACGCCCAAGAGCTGCGATGACGGCAACGTCTGCACCACCGACAGCTGCGACACCGGCACCGGCAACTGCGCCTACGCGCCCAACACGCTGCCGTGCGACAACGGCGACAAGTGCACCTACGGCGACACCTGCGCGGCGGGCGCGTGCGTGACCGGCACGAACCCGGTGTGCGTCGACAACAACGTCTGCACCAGCGACGCCTGCGACGCCGCGACCGGCAAGTGCACGTTCGCCGCCGTCGCCGACGGCAGCACCTGCGACGACACGCTTGCGTGCACGACCAACAGCTGCCAGGCCGGCAAGTGCGCGGTCACGGCCTCGACCTGCAGCGTCTACACCGACGCGCTGACGTGCGCGGCGGCGGGCGCGGGCTGGACGCTCGACAAGCCGGCGGGCAAGGCGGTGGTCTGGGCAGTCGACAAGACCGCGGTCATCGGCACCGCCACGGAACAGGCGGCGCACGAGTGCACGCTCAACTTCAACAACGGCACCAACTACTGCGACGCGCAAGGCGGCGGCTGCCAGACGCCGACCGGCAACGCCAAGTCGCCGACCATCGACGCGACGACCGCGTTTGGCACGCTGACGCTGCAGTTTGACACGTGGGAAGACGTCGACGGCAACGGCCAGGACATCCCGACGGTGACGCTGTACGACGCGACGTCCAACGCCCAGCTGCAGCAGTTCCAGCTGGCCACCACCAACGCCAACCAGCGGCTGTGGCGCAAGGTCAGCGTGGCGATCCCGGCGGTGACGGGCCACCAGTTCTACGCGGTGTTCAACCTCGGCACGCCGTTTGGCCAGGGTAACACCGGCAAGGGCTGGTATGTGGACAACATCAACGTCGCGGAAGTGACGGCGCCGGAAATCTGCAATGACGGCATCGACAACGACGCCAACGGCCTGACCGACTGCGCCGACGCCACCTGCTTTGCCGACCCGTCCTGCACCGTCGAGATCTGCAACGACGGCATCGACAACAACCACAACGACCTGATCGACTGCGCCGACGCCGCGTGCGTACACAGCGTGTACTGCACCAAGCCAGTCATCAGCTGGAACATGGACTGCAGCGACAAGACCTGGGCGTTCAGCGCGGCGCAGGGCAACGGCGTGGCGTGGGCGATTGACGCGACGCCGGTGACGCCCGCGCCGGTCACCGGCTCCTGCACGCTCAACTTCAACAACGGCACCAACTACTGCACGGCGGCCAACTGCGGCACCAACCAGGCCGCTGCCACGGGCACGGCAACTTTGGCGACCGCCTACAACGCCGCGGCGCTGACCAGCGGCTTGACGCTGCAGTTCTGGAGCTACACGGACGTCGAGGACCCGACCGGCGCCGGCGCGACCGTCGATCTGGCGACGTTGGAAGTCTCGAGCGACAACTTCAACTGCCAGTTCCTCCAAGGCAATCTGTGCCCGCAGAACTGGAATCCGTACACCAACACGACGATCTTCACGCTGACCAAGACGCCGCTGAAGACCTGGATCCAGCAGACGATCGACCTGACGGCGTTTGCCGGCAAGACGGTGTCGATGCGCTTCCGCTTCAACTCGGTGGACGGCACGAACAACAACCACTCCGGCATTTTCCTGGACGACGTGAACTTGTTCGGCTGGTAAATCTGCCGGGGCCGGTCTACGCTGCCGGGCACGATGGAACCGCGCGGCGGCATAGGCCAGATGGCAGTGGTGGCGGTCCAAGCGGACCTCATCGACAAGCTTGGCCGCGAGCGCGTGCGCGTGGGTGAGGCGGCGCGGCGGCTGTGCGGCCAGGACGTGGTGGCGCTTGTGCAGCCGGCGTCGAGCGCCGACGTCGAGCACGCTGTGCAGGTGGCGCGGCGGCGGCACGTGCCGCTGGAAGTGCGGACGCGGCTGGCGGGACCGCTGGATGAGCCCCTGGCGGACGCCATCGTCTTGGACGTGAGCGCGCTGCAGCGGCCGCTGGAAATCGACATTGGCCGGCGGCGGGCGACGGTCGGCGCGGGCGTGGAAGCCCAGGTGCTGGACCGCGCGGCGCGCCAGGCGCGGCTGTGCCTGCGGGCGCTGCCGCTGTGGCCGGACGAGACGCTGGGGCAGATGCTGGCGGCGGGCGACTGCGGGGAGATCGGCCTGGGCGCGGCGACGCTGCTGCAGGACGTGGTCGGCGCGCGGGTCGTGACCGGTGGTGGCCGCACGCTGCAGCTGGGCGCGACGGAGCTGTTTGGCCTGGCGGCGGGCGCGGCGCGCGGCTTGCCGTCACCGCTGGGGCTGCTGGACGGCCAGGAAGGGCGCGGGCTTGTTGTGTGCGCGCTGACGGTTCGCCTGCACCGCGCGCCGCTTGCGGCGTGGGCGGACGGCACGCTGGCGGCGACGCGCCCGGCGGTGCTGGCGGTGCTGTCGGCGGCGCGGGCGCTCGTGGCGTCGGGGCACCTGGACACGCTGCAGCTGCACGAGACAGCGGCGGGCGCGACGCTGGCGGTGCGCGTCTCGAGCCTGCGCGACGCGGCGGACCTGACGGTGCTGACCAGCCAGACGGCGCAGCGGCTGGCGGATCTGGCGGTGAAGCTGACGCCGTTTGTCGCTGAGGATCGCCGCGTGCGCCTGGGCCAGCAGCCGCCGCCGTGGCCGCAGCCGCGACCGACGCCGCCGCCGCTGGAGCTGCAAGTCGCGTGGCCGGACATCCCGGCGGTGCTGGACGTGACCGATGCCCTTGCGGCGCGCGCCGGGCTGCCCGTGCAGCGCGCCTGGGCGGTGGGTGTGGACACGGTGCGGCTGCGACTGCCAGGCTGCGAGGCGAGCGGTCTGGCGATTCTCAACGATTTGACGCATTTGCTGGACGCGGGCGCTGTGCCGATCGCCGCCGGTTTGCGCTGGCGGCCGGCGCTGCGCGAGCGGATGAGCCCGGCGGCCAAGGTGGTGCTGGCGTCGCTGCAGCGGTCGCTGGACCCGGACGGCGTGATCTCAGCGCGTTCCGGCTTGCCCTGAGCCCAGCCCGGCAAAATCCTGTTGCCGCAAGCCTTCATACAGCACGGCGGTCACGCAGTTGGCGAGGTTGAGGCTGCGGATCGCGCCGTTGGTCGGCACGTACACAACCTGCGCGGCGTAGCGCGCCAGCAGCGCCGGCGGCAGACCACAGCTCTCGCGGCCAAAAACCAGCACATCGTCCGGGCGGTACTGCACCTGGTCGTAGCGCGTCGCGCCGTGGGCGCTGAAGAACCACAGCCGCTGGCCGGGCAGCGCCGCCTGCAGCGCGTCCAGATCGGCGTGTTGGCGCAGCTGGACCTTGGGCCAATAATCCAGCCCGGCGCGCCGCACCGCCGCTTCGTCGATGGCAAAACCCAGCTTGCCGACAAGGTGCAGCGGCGTGTCCGTGCCGACGCAGACCCGGCCAATGCTGCCGGTGTTGCCGGGAATCTCAGGTTCAATCAAGGCGATGTGCATGAATTCGCTTCAGAAGTAGTAGGTGACGCCGACGCCGCCGGAGAAGCCGCCGCGGATGCCGATCAGCAGCGTCGTGTCCGTGGCGCGGTCCAGGACGGTCATGGTGCCGTCGGTGCGCGCAGCCGGCGCGCCGAGGTCGATCGTCAGGCCGACGTGGCCGATCAGGCTGAAGTGATCGCTCAGGAACACCTCGCCATGCAGCGGGATCTCGGCGCCGAAGTTCCACGAACTGGGGCTCATCTCTGTCGGCGCCTGGCCGGCTGGCCGCAGGTAGACGTCGTAGCTTGTCAGCCGGTACTGCACCCACGGCCGCAGGCCAACCGCCAGGCTGGCCTTGGGGGAATCGGCGACGCGGTATAAAAGTCCCATCGCAAAGCGCACTTGCGTCGTATCCGGCTGATTCACCGTCGCCGGCACCGGCGTCGTCGCGGCGTAGCCAGCCAGCGCCTCGAACGCGAAGTTGGTGCGCCAGTAGCGGAACGCCACCATCGGCATCCCTTCGGTTGTGATCAGCAGCCCGATGCCGCCTTTGCCGGTCATATCGCGCGCCTGCGCCGGCGCCGCGACAAAATGCGGCCCCGCCAGCAGCAAGACCGCCAGGATTCGCAGACAGACTTTGGCGTGGCGCATCGGCTTCGCTATCATCGCGCCGTGATGGTGCGCTTCTACGCCAAGACCCTCAAGTCTCTGCACGCCTGGTTTCTGCACATTGCATGGCAGCGGCTGGTTTCCCTGCGCGCGGTGCTGGCGTGGAGCCTGGGCCTGTGGCTGACTGTCGTGGCGCTGCCGTTCGTGTTTTTGTATCCGGGGGAGGGTCTCGACCGCCCGGTGTGCCTCGCGCTGGCGGTGCTGTCGCCGCTGGGCGTGCTGGCGGCGGTGCCGACGGGCGAGGCGACGCTGCTGCTGTGCGCCGCGCTGGCGGGGCTCGTGCCGATCCTGGTGGCGTGTCCGGCGCTGCACGGCGTCCGGACGTCCGGGCCGGTGCAAGGGCTGTGGCTGGCGATCCTGCTGCTGGGGCTGCTGCGCGCGGCGTGGAACCAGGACGCGCAAGGCCAGCACGAAGCCGACCTGCGGCGTCTGGCGCGCGTCTGGCAGGGCGGCAAGCTGCCGTTGCCGCAGCGGCTGGCGCTGCTGTTGGCGCCGCTGTGGTTGGCGCTGGCGTGGCACGTGGGCGCGGTGGCGCCGGACCAGGCTGACGCGGCGCGATCGGCGCGCGTGGCCGGCGCGGCGCTGTGCTGGATGGCGGTGCGGCTGGTGCCCATCCGCGGTGACTTGCCGGGGCTGGACGGCAGCGGGCCGGTGAGCGATCGTTGGCCGCTGTGGCTGGGTCGGCGGCTGTCCTGGCTGGCGCTGTTTGGCGGGCTGTGGTGGCTGTGGCATCGGCCGGTGTAGGAGGCGCCCGTGGGCAAGCAGCTGATTCCGTGGCTTGGCGTGGCGCTGGCGCTGCTGGCGCTGTGGCCGCTGGCGCGCGCGCTGGACGCGTTGGCGCTGCGCGACTACCTGGGCGGCGGGCTGCTGCTGGGCCTGACGTGGGTGCTGGCGCGGACCGGCGTGGAGCTGGCGGCGCTCGGCCGGGCGGCGTGACGGCGGCGAGGATTGCCGTTCCACGCGGAAAGCTGGCAGTATTGCCGCGTCGGCCACCGGGCGCGACGTTTGCGGAGCTGCCCGTGCTGTCTGTGCGTCCTTGCCTGCTCCTGGTCGTCGCCCTCGGGGCCAGCGCGTGCGTGGGTAAGCCAGCGCGATTGCAGGACAAAACCATGTCGCCGGTGACGTCGTTCCTCGGCAATGTCGCGTTGCCGCGCGGGCCCGTCGCCGGGCATCCGTGGGCGACGCAGCCGTGCCAGCCGGGCCAGCACACGCCGGATGTGCTGGCGTGCGTCGATGGCGTGGCGATTACCCGGGCGCGGTTCGACGCGGTGCGGCCGGGCTATCCGCCGGAGACGCCGCCGCAGGCCATCGTCCAAGCACTTGTGGACGAGGAGATCCTCGCCGCGGCCGCCGCCAAGACGCTGTGGGGCGACTGGCTGCAGGCGCCGCTGCAACGGCTGATGGTCGGCCGGATGCTGAGCGACCAGATGGAGCAAAAGCTCGGTCCGGCCGAGATCACCGCGGACGAAGTGAAGGTGGCGTGGAGCAACAAGACCATCCGCCACACTTACAACCGGCCGGGCGTGTACCGGGTGACGGACGCGCAGATCATCTGCTGTACCGGCGACTTCAAGCAGTGCGGCGAGTCGCCGGACGCCGCCAAATGCACCGATGAGTTGGCGCCGACCGCGCGCGCGCTGGCGGCATACCTGAACGAGAACCCGCCGCACACGTCCCAGGAAATGCATGGCCGGGTCGGCGCGGATCCGCGCTTTGCCAAGGCCGCGGTCGTTGATCTGTCGTTTTTCTACGAGCCGACCAAGCCGTATTCCGAGCAAAAGGGCTACGTGCTGATGGTGGAGCCGTTCATCGAGGCATCGCTCAAGCTCAAGCCGGGCGAGCTGACGCGGGAGCCCGTGCGCTCGCCGTTTGGCTGGCACGTGATCCGCCTGGAGAGCGCCGTCGCGCCGATGCACAAAGGCCTCGACGACCCGGAAGTGCTGGCGGACCTCAAGAAGAACCTGGTGCCGGCGCTGCGCGATGAGAAGGTCGAGAAGCTCGTCGGTGAGCTGGGCAAGGCCAGCGGCGTGCAGCTGTACCTCAGCGCGTTTGACGTGCAATAGCTACAGGCACCACGGCGGCTTGGGGTTGGCCTGGCACGTCGCGTTGGCGGCGCTGTAGCCGTAGCAGGCCTCCGGCTGGAATGACAGCACCGCGTCGCGTTTGATCGGCGTGCTGTTCTGCAGCGTGATCTGATCGGCGTCGAGGTTGCTCGGCGAGGCGTCGTTGAGGAAGCGACCCGGCGTGATCGGGTCCATGTGGTAGAGCAGCACCGTTCCGGGCGTCTCGGGGCCGTAGCGGCGGGCCAGCGGCGTCGTGGCGACGTCGGCGCCGAGGGCAACGCGCAGCTCGTCGAGCAGGCCGTTGAACGGCTCCGTCAGCGCCGCGCCGGTCACCGCGTCGCGCGCGGGCACCTGACCCAGCAGCAGCCACGACCCGGCGTCAAAAGCCGGCGCGCCCTTGGCGAACACCTTGTCGCCGCCGGCCAGCGCCACGCCGTCCAACGCGGCGGTGATGTCGCCGTTCTTGGCGTTCCAGACGCAGCGCAGGTGGTGCCAGCTGCCGGCGGTCACGTTGGCCGTGATCGAGGTCGACTTCGCCATCTTTTCAAGGCCGCAGTAGGCGACGGTGCCGTTGCCGGTCGGCGTCACGCCCATGGAGAACGTCAGCGACGTCCCTGCCTTCGCGTCCGGCACGCCGATCACCAGGAACGGCGCCGGCAGCTTCTGCGGCGCGGCGCGCAGCTGAAACCACGTCTCGGCCGACCAGTTCTGCTTGTTGTCAAAGAGCAGCGGCCCCAGCGTCGTCAGCCCGGCCAGCGACTTGGCGTCCTTGCAGTCCAGCACGGTGCGCATTTGGCAGCGGTCGCACGCGTCGCAGCTGTCGGTGTTGCCGTCATCGCAGGTCTCGTTTTCGCTCGTATCGACGACGCTGTTGCCGCACAGCGGCCCGCCGGTGCTGGCGGTCGCCGCTTCCACTTTGGCGTGCAGCGCGTCATCGGTCAGCGTGTCCGGCAGGCACGCCGGCAGCGCTGCGAGCAGCACAAGCAGGAGGAGATGCCGCATCAGAATCGCCCTCCCCATGCCACGCCGGCGCCGTCGGCAGCGACGGTCGGTAGCAGCCAGCTTGTTGATTTATCTACCGTTTCTTGCTTGGTGCTGTTGCCCGGTCCCCACAGCCGCCACGCGCCCCAGCCGGCGAGGCCGGCGCCGACGACGGCGATCACCACCGCGCCCGACCGCGCGTTGCGCGCGCTCGCGACCTTGGCGTTGTAGTCGGCCTCGGCGTTGGCGGCGGAAAAGTCCATGGCATTCGCTTGGTTGACGTTGTTGACGGCGCCTGCCCAGCCCAGCAGTCCGAGCACCACAAGCGTGTCGCCGCCGGCGAAGAGCGCCCAGTCCAGCCAGTTGGACTTCACCGGTGCCGGTGCCGCGGGCTTCGGTTCTTCCGTCTCAGCCGATTTGGTTGCGGGTTCGCCAGCGACCTTGACCTCGGCGGCTGGCGCTGGCTCCGCTGGCTTGGCCGGCGCGGGCTTGTCCTCGACAACTGCTGGTGCCGGTTCGGCGTGGGCGGCCGCCGCTGCCGCCAGCGCCGCGTGATCGTGGGCGATGCGCTCGTTGGCTTCCCGCCGGCCGTCCGGCGGCGTATCCGCCAGCTGCACGTACTGCTCAAACAGCGCGATCGCCTTGGCAAAAACCTTGGCTTCCTCATACGCCCGCGCGGCGTTGAACAGCGTCGCCGGCTTGTGGCTGATGGCAAACGCCTGCAGGTAGCTCTCGGCCGCTTCCGCAAACAGCGCGCTCTTGAAAAACGCTTTGGCTTCGATGACTTTGGCCTCGGCGCGCTCGGTTTCCTCGGTGCGCGCGTCCGCCGCCCATACGCTGGCATGGCCAAACGACAGGCACAGCACGGCAGCCAGCAGCTGCAGCAGGCGGGGCGGTCGGGGCTGGCGCGGATGGCTCACCATGCCGCGATGCTGGCGGCAGTGCGGCGCGCCGTCAAGGTGCTGGCTCCGTGAATGAATCCGCTGGTTCAGGCGTTGCACACACAGCCCGCCGTTGACACGCGGCGCAGCACACAGACAATGCACCCGCCGGACCTGGTGCTGTGCGGCCCGAACTGCAACCTGAAGAGAGGAACGATGCGCAAGATTCTGCTGACTTTGTGCCTGAGCTTGGTCGCCGCTGCCCCCGCGCTGGCGGAGCCCAAGCAGTATTCCGTGCACGCGCCGACGGTGACGTTGAAGGCCGGCGGCACCGGCGCCGCGACGCTGACGATCAAGGCGGACGCCGGCTTTCACTTCAACAAGGATTTCCCGGCGAAATTTACGGTCGAAGCCACGGCGTTCGCCAAGTCCGCCAAAGAGGCGCTGACGACCAAGGCGGGCGACGTCAAGGTCGCCGGCAATGACGGCGTGATCACGATTCCGCTGCAGGGCCTCGCCGCCGGCACCGGACCGGTCACCGTCACCGGCAACTTCGGCATCTGCAACGCCGAGACCTGCTTCATGCTGCGCGGCGAGAAGCTGACGCTGCAGGTCGCCGTCAAGTAGCGGCCCGCGCGCGTTGCGGCGCCCGCGCGCGTCGGGTATCGTGCGTGACGTCATGCCCACGGCGGGCTGCGGACGCCACGTGCTGCAACGCCTGAAGAATCGCCCTGTTTCGCTGTGGCTGGCGGCGCTGATCGCGCTGGTGGCGTGCGGCACCGCGCCCACCACGCAACAGGCTGTCTGCACCGATCCGGCGTCGGGCGTGTTCATCGCGTGCCCGGGCGCCAACTATTGCGTCGACCCGCTGACCGGCAAGCCGGAGGCGTGCGTCAGCGGTGACGTGAGCTTTGGCAAGCCCGACGTCGATGCCGGCAGCGGCGACACCAAGCCCGGCGACGTCCCGACCGACAGCGCCACCGACGCCGCGACCGCTGAGCTACCACCCGCCGACACCGGCCCCGCTGACACCAGCGCGCCGCCGGACACCGCGATCGCCGACGCCGGGCCTTGCCAGACCGGCGCCAAGCAGTGCAAGGACAAGGCGACGCTGCAGACCTGCACCAACGGCGTGTGGGGCAGCAACTTCACCTGCGCCGCCACCCAGGAATGCAACGACGGCGCGTGCGGCTGCCCCAGCCCGTGCAAGGCGCTCGGCTTGGTCGAGTGCTTGCCTGACGTCGCGGCGATCAAGACCTGCCAGCTGAACCCGGACAAGTGCCTGTCCTGGGGCGTGCCCATCGCCTGCAAGCCGACGGAAATCTGCAGCGCCGGCCAGTGCTTGCCCGCCACCGCCAGCGGCTGCAACCCGCCGTGCGCCGCCAACCAGACGTGCCAAGGCACAAGCTGCGTGCCTACCAGCAGCGGCGGCACGCTCACCTGCAGCCAGGTCGTCGCCTGCACCGGCAACTGCGCCGCCGGCGACACCGCGTGCAGCGCCGGCTGTCTGGCGCAGGGCACCAGCGGCGCGCAGGGCGAATTCACCAGCTACAAGAGCTGCATCACCGCGATCTGCAAGACGATTGCTGACTCCGGCAAGGTCAACGACGCCATGGCCTGCATCTTCAACAACTGCTTTGACGTCCAGGCCGCCTGCCTCGGCGCCGGCAGCGCCACCTGCAGCGCCACCAACACTTGCATCAGCGGCTGCGGCAATGCCGCCAGCTGCGTCGACGCTTGCAACAAAAATGCAAGCAAAAGCGGAGGTTTGGCTTACTACACGCTTTATGGCTGCATCGACGCCAACTGCGGCGGCCAGAGCGGGGACGCGCTGATCGACTGCGCCAAGACGCAGTGCGCCGGCAATTTTGTCAGCTGTTTCTCGCCGCTTCCCGCCAACCAGACGCTGTACAGCTGCCTCGACATCGCCAACTGCCAGGGGCTGTGCAACAACGACGCGCTCTGCGCCAAAGCGTGCACCGCCCAAGCGACCGCCCAGGCGCAAGCGGACGCCAACGCCTTCATCACCTGCCGCGATCAGAAATGCGGCAACTGGTGCCCCAACGGCGCCAACTGCAGCGCGTGCATCAGCCAGTACTGCGCTTACGAGCTCGCCGCCTGCTCGCAGTGACCGGTTCGCGCATGTAACACGTCGAAATCGTTCATTTACCGACGACGCGTGACGTGATTTGACGGCTGCGTCTTGATGTGTACAATGTACACAATACAATGACAAAGCGCCGTTGAAGCCAATCGCCCAGCCAACTTGGCCGTGTACACATTTCCCAATTGCCTCTGGAGGTCAGCCATGCCCACCACGTTTCTCGCCGCGCTCATCGCCCTGTTGGCCAGCACCAGCGTCGCCGCCGAACCCGACGTCCTGACCATCCAGGTCAGCGGGGCGCATAACGACACCGGCCACATCGGCTGCGCGCTGTTTCGCAGCGCCACCGGCTTTCCGTTTGGCGACGCGCACGCCATGCGCCTGCAGGACGTGACAATCGCCCACGGCCGCGGCACGTGCAGCTTCAGCGGCCTGCCCGCCGGCGCGTACGCCGTCGCCGTGATGCACGACGAGAACAACAACGCCAAGCTCGACACAAACTTTTTGGGCATCCCGACCGAAGGCTTCGGTTTCTCCAACAACGCAAAGGCCCACACATTTTCACCGGCGTCCTTTGACGAAGCGCGTTTCAGCTATGGCGGTGGCGCGGTAGCACAGGCGGTCGTGCTCACCTATCGGTGAAATCTCCTCGGCGCGTGCGTTTGAGGAAATGTCGGGGCGGCAGGAAATTCACGCTTGCCCGCCGACTCGGCGTGGCCAGCGGCACGGCGCCTCCGGCTCTCAATTGACGCCGTGCCAAGACGCGCTAAACTCCGCGCCGTAGTGCCGCGGACAGTTGGGAGAGGAGCCAGATCGCGTAGCGACGGTGTCTCCCGGCCTTGACCGAAGCAGCTGCGCCTTGAGTCTGCTGAGGAAGGGAGGTAGCCGATGTCGTTCGATTGGAGTCCACTGTTGCGCGTCCTCGGATGTCTGGCCTTTGCGCTGACCGCCGTTCCCGTTTTGGCCGCGCCGCCGCCGGCTGCGTGCAAGCCTGGGATGGAGACCTCACTGGATACTGAGGGCCACTGTTGCTGGCCGGGTCAGGCTTGGCACAACCGCTGCATCGGAAAACCCACCGCGTGTCCGGAGGGCTCGGACGTCAAGGGTGAAGCGTGCGTCGAGACACCCTGTCCGGTGGGTCAGGAAAAAATGTCCGACCACCTGCATTGCTGCTGGGTCGGACAGGCGTGGTCCCGGACGCGCGAGAAGTGCATCGGCGTTCCGACGAAATGCCCCGCCGGCACCGTCGCCGACGCGAGTTCCGAGCAATGCCAGCCCAAGGAAGCGGCCGCCGCCAAGCCCAAGGAGGTCGCCGCTCCAGCCAAGCCTGAGGCGAAAAAGCCGCCGCCGCCCGCCGCCGCGCCCGCCGTCACCTGCCCAAATGGGCAATCCGTCGGCCCGGACACGGAAGGCCACTGCTGCTGGGGCGGACAAGTCTGGCAGGACCGCTGCGTCGGCAAACCGAGCGCGTGCCCGGGCGGCTGGGTCGTCAAGGGCGATCAATGCGTCGAAAAACCGTGTGACGCCGGGATGGATCGTGTGAATGGCCACTGCTGCTGGCCGGGTCAGGCTTGGTCCAAGTCGCGCGAAGTGTGCGTCGGGACGCCGTCCAGGTGCCCTGCGAACATGACTGCGGACGCGGACGCGGAGTCGTGCAAAGCGCCGCCGCCGGTTGTGAAGTCGCCGCCCGCTGACGCCGCCGGCCAGGCCAAGGCGGGTGATGCTGCCAAGTGCCCGCGCGGACAGACGATTGCTCCGGATACCGCGGGGCACTGCTGTCCGGCTGCGCAGCGTTGGTCGCCGGTGCGCAACACCTGCACGCCGCGCGGGCCCGGTGAGCCTGTCCCGAGCGACAGCGACGCGGAAGACGCGCCGGCAGAAAAGGCGCCGCCGCCGCCGCCGGCCAAGACGAAGCCGCCGATTCGCGTGGATTTTGATGCATCCGGACAGAACAGGGCGCAGGATCCGGCGCCGCGCACCGAGACGAACACGCAGACGTCGGTTGGCCGCCACAGCCTGGGCTACCAATCTGAAACGCTGGAGGAACGCACCGATCCGGTGGACTCCATCAACAGCTTTCACATGACGCTCGGCTACCTCGGCATGTTTGGCAGTGATATCAGCAGCAACATTGGCACGATGACCATCGGCTGGCGCCACCTCGATCCGTCCGGCGACTTTCCCGGCGCGGAAGGCGGCTCGCGCAGCTGTTTTGACTTTCGCTTGGACTTCGGCGCGATGGGCGGTGTCATGACCCAGAAGGTGCCGTCGTACAACTATTACTCGGACTCGTACACGAGCGAGTCGTCGACGACCACCATGTACGGCGGCCAGGCGACGATGAGCCTGATGTACACTTGGCTCACCTTTAGCGAACGCGGCGCGGGTTCCCTGCGCCAGAGCGGCTTTGGCTTGAACCTTGGGCTCAAGCTGGGCGCCGCGTATTACGGCGGCGGCGACAGCGGCGGCGTTTCGCCCATCATCGGCCCCGACATCGGCATCGAGTTTCCCGGCTGGAACCCCGGCTCCGCGGCGTTCTCCTCCTTCGGCTTCAACTTCTTCGTGTTGCCGCCCATCGGCGGCGGCGCCATGTCCGTCGCTGCAGGCCTGAACTTCGACCTCTAAGCCGCCCCGCCAAGCCTGCACATCGCCTGCTGTTTTGTGGTCTGCAGGCTCAGGCTGCTGGCTGCGTCGCCAACCGCGCGACCGTCGGCGCCCGGCGTGCGCCGCCACACGACCCGAGACTCCGCGTCCGTTCAGGCGTGTAGGCCGCCGCGACTACAGCCAAAAACGCTTTGGCCCCCTGCATCGCTTGCCGACGCAGAGGGCCAAAGTGGCGATCCATCCAACGCAACCGTTTACGGTGCGCGGTGACCCGGTTCAGCGGCCGTCACGGGCGGCCTTTTTGTCCAGCGCGTCGTCGAGCTCATTGAAAGCCGCCTTCGCGCGGGACTGGAGCGCGAGTTTCTGCGATTCGTTGAGCGTCTTCATGTTCTGGATGTAGGCCTCGATCGACTTCGGATCGATGCACACTTCCGTGTACACAAATCCACCCATCGTCTGCGTGCGCGTGATGCGCGTGCCCGTGAGCTCAAGGT
This sequence comes from uncultured Myxococcales bacterium, assembly GCA_903869075.1. Lineage (GTDB taxonomy): Bacteria > Myxococcota_A > UBA9042 > UBA9042 > UBA9042 > CAIYBN01. Next base: position 13,342 of record CAIPXZ010000429.1, read on the forward strand.
CCAGCAATTCACGCAGCGCCTTGCTCGACTGCTCTTCCGCCATGTCGCGGCCGCTGGTCTCACCCTCGGCGCGGTACTGCTTGTACAAGCCTTCCAGCTTGGTTTGAATGGACTTGCCCAATTCCGCACGGGCGTTTGTCGCGGCCTGATCGCGGGCGAAATTGAAGTCGCCGCGGAACTTGCCGGAACCGGTGCCGCAGCCGGCGCGCGGGACCTGCATGAAATCCGGGATATCCTGGCTCGTGCCGTCGGCCGCCTGAACGGTCTTGGTGGAGCCAGAGCACGACGCGAAAACCACAGCGCCTGCCGTAAGAAGAAGGAAAATGCGGGGCTTCATGTACAACTCCCTGAGTGAGCCAGCCGCGCTGGGCAGGCGAAGTGTTCCGCGCTTGGGGCAACCCGACATGGGCGTTCCAAACCGGTCCAAGTGCTCGAGGCGCAGGTTCTTGAGGCGAGAGAGAATCCTCAGGCCGCATCATGATCCAAGCGTTTCTGTCCGCCTGAGGCGCGCCACTTCGACCATCGAGGATGCCGAAGCTCGGCGTCGCTGTCAACGGTGCGAAGATGTCCGCTCAGGGCATTGAAAATCGGCCAGTCGGCCAGTCGGCGCACCACTCCCCGCGCTTCCGGGCGGTGGACGCACTACCGCTCCGGCTTATCACTCCGATCGTCTTTTTGCCGATCCAGATCGTCAAAAGCCTTGTCTGACCGGTCTCGCGTGCCCTGGTAATTCGGCGGACGCTGCGGGGCGCCGCACGCCGGGAGCGCGCCCAGAAACACAAGAAAAACAAGCATGGACAGGAACTTGCGCGACATCTGCGGTCCTTCATCGCAGCGCGGACACATGCGCTACACTTCAGTGGGCAGTCTGAACGCGCCGGCCAGCTTCGTCAAGATCGGCACAACCTTGTATTTCTGCGCAGTTGGCGTGGGATCACTCGCTGGGCGTGGCGAGCGCGATCCACACCTGGCCGCTGCGACCGGGGCGCAGCGAAACCGTGAATCCGGGCGGTCCGGTCAGGACTTCCGGTCGCCGCGCCGAGCACATCAGCTTTGTCACCGAGAGCAGGCCGGCGCGCAGCCCCGATTCGACGTGCTGTTCGTGAAACGCTTCCAGCACATAGCCCAGCTGCGGATGCCGCGCGACCTTGAGGCCAAACGCGCCGGTCACGTCCGATTCCAGCCAGTCCATCGACGACGCGTCTTCCACGCCACCTTCTGCTTCCCGCGCCGCCTCCGATCCGGTCATCGCGCGATCGCGAAAAAGCTCTGTCACGGTCGTACATTGCGCCTCGCCGGTCCGCCACTGCGTCGTCACCCGCGTCGCCTTGCGCTGGGACTCGGCGCCGTCGTGCGCGTCGTTCTGGTCCAGCGCCTGTTCGCGTCGATCGAGCACCGCCCACGCCCGCGCGTCCGCACTGCGATCGGCCACGGCGACCTCGTCCAGCGCCCGCGCGACAGCCAGCCAGCGCGCGGCGGTCAGCGGCATCGCCAGCGGAACGCGCAAGCCATCAACGTCATTGTCTTTTTGCGCACTTTCCACCGGCGGGTCAGCCAGCTCGCACCGCAGCCGCGACCGTGCCGCCGCGTTCGCGGCCTTCAGCCACTGTTCGGTCACGCGCCATCCCACCGTCGCGGACGCCCGCACTGAGGCCGTGCCATGCGCGCAGACAAGCAGCGCGTCCGTGGCGGATTCGCAGGCCCCGCCGCCTTCAGCGCCCTCGCTCGCCGCACAGTCCACCGGTGACGACAGCGCGGACGGGCTGGCATTTTGTAGATCAACAGCTGCAAGCCCCGGGTGGACGCGGATGCCGGCCTGCTCGTGCGCGCACGCGCCGCTTGTGGCGATCGTCGCGAGGCAGATTCCGAAGGTGTAACGGCGGGAAAAGGGAGGTCGTTGTGTCATGAATTCAGTCTTGCACGCCGGGCGACTCGCGCGTTCGCCGCATTCTCGCCTACTTCCAGCGTCTTGACCACGCCCCCGCGCCGCGTGCTTGCCACGACCCGGCGGCAACGTTACGATCCTCACACGTTCAGGACTCGGCGGACGAAGCATCGGAGGCAGCTTGAAGTACACGCGCGGTTTGGCATGGGTGATTTGGCTCGCGTCAGTAGGAGGCGCCACCAGCGCCTATGCCGCTTGCAGTTCCAACGACGATTGCAAGGCCGGCCGCCAGTGCCAGCAAGGCGAATGCGTTGAGCCCGTGGCGCATTGCAGCCGGGACCGCGACTGCGAAGGCGACGACGTCTGCGAGGGCGGCGTCTGCGCCACACCGCCGCCGCGGACGCGCAAGCTCGGCGATTTTGCGTGGCAAGGCGAGGTGTTCGGCGCCGGCCAATTCGCCGGGACTAGCCCGATTCTCGGCTACGGCGCCATGGGCGCGGGCGGCATCTGGCTGGGCTCCAAAGCCGCGCTGATGGCCGAAGTGGAGTTCATGCTCGCCGATGGCACGTACGCGCGTCAGGTGCTGCTCGGTCCGGCGCTGCGCCTCAACCATTACGGCTCGGTGAGCGGCAACTTCTGTGTTGGCATGATGTTCATGCGCCAGCCCGAGTCCACGCTCAACGACAATTTCTACAAGGCCCTCGGCCTCTCCATCACGTCCTGGTACGAGCTCGCCGGCCCGTTCAGCTTCATCTACGGCGCCGAGCTGGCGTTCCCCATCGGGTTGGACCCCAACGCGGTCTACAATCCTGGGATGACGTACGGAATCGTGCTCGGACTGGGCTGGGTGCAGCAGTAGCTGCGGGCGTCAGGCGGCGTCACTGCCCGGCGAAGAACGCTTGCAGCGCCGGCTGCAGGTTTTCAGCAACCTTTTTCGCGACCGCATCCGCAGCGCGATGGCTCGCTTCGCCCGGCTCGGACGCCGCTGGCCGCACCGACGCGTCAAACTGCAGGATTTGCGTGCCGGTTTTGGGGTCCGTCACCGTCGCCGTCGCCGTCAGCCGGGCGTAATACCAGCCCTCACGCGGCCCGCTCACCGCCAGGTCCAGGTTCACGGCAACCGCGATGTCCGGCGGCGTGGTGCCGTCGACGGTGCAAATACCCAATGCGTTCAGCGATTTGACCACGCCGGTCTGGATGGCCCGGGCGTTCTCGCTGCCGGCCACGCGCAGGCTGACCTGCAGCGCCCGGACGGCAGCGTCCGCGTCCCGGCGCGCCGTGCTCCAATCCGCTTCACCCGCCGTGTCGGCACCGGGCTGAATCACGCGCAAATCGGCGATGAGGTTGTCGCGGTTCTTTGCCAGCGCCTGGATCCGAAAGCCCGCGCCAGCGCGCCGCAGCGGCTCGGTCGCCTTGGCCAGCTGCACGACCTGGGGCTTCACCGCGGTTTCCAGGTCGCCGAGCTTGTCGCGCAGCACGACGGCGGCCTTTTTGCGGTTCAGGACGGCCAGCGCGTAGATTCGCTTCGTCGTCGGATCCTGCCAGCTTTCGGCGATCGCGACGCCCTCCAGCACGCGGTCTGTGGTTGATTTGGCGTCCTGGACGACCGCCTGCGTTGCCGAGAAGCGCGTCTTGCCGCCCTCCGTGACCTCGGTCTGGGCCGTCGTGATCGCGGTTTGCGCAGAGACGTGGACGCTGAAGACGGCGGAAACGGCTGCCCGCGCCCGCGTTTCAGCGTCGGAACGTTCGTCGCCGCTGCCCATCCCGACGATGTAGAGCTCACTTGGGTAGAGCTCAGCCGAGCCGTTGACCCAACCGGGGGCGCGGTCACCTGCCCAGGCTGTGTTGACGCTGGCCACGAGCGCGCCAGTCACGAGGAGACGACGGTAGTGCATGAAGCCTCGGTGTGAGAAGGGTTCAGAGCGCGCTGTGGAGTGAGCAGAACGTCATGCGCCGGTCGCCAATCGTGGCGTTGCGGATCACCCGCCGACCGATCGGCGCGCCTTCTTGACTGAGCAAATCGACGGTCACGTCGTACTTTCCGGCCGGGAGACGCAGACGTGCCACGCGGATTTGCGCAGGCAGGCTCGCCCAGGAGCGCGCGTCCGCCTGTTCCGTCGCCGAGGCCAGCGCGCGCCCACCGATGCCGACGAACAGCGACGCGACGCCACCATACTGCGTATTCTTCAAGGCTTGGCGCGTCGCCTCCTCCGCCAGCTTGGCCACGAGGTACTTGATCGTCGCGCGCGCAATCGCCCGCGCCCGCGTGGTGTTCGCTTCCTCTTCGATTTGCTTGGCCAAAATGGCGGAGACGTCCTCGACGAGCTCGGTCTCCGCTTCGCCGCCGGCAACCCGCACCACGGAACGCGTCGCGCGGAAAGGGGATTGCTCGAACGCCGGCAGCGCAAAGGTAATTGCATTGCCTGACAATCCTGCCGCGACCGCGCGGTCGACGGTGCCGTCCGTGTCGCTGCCCGTCTCGCGCACAGCCACCATCGCGTTGTTCCATTCGATCTGCGTGGCGCGCGACACAAGGCGCGGCGGCGGTCCGTTGTAATGAATCACCACGAGCTCACCCTGTCCCGCCGTCAGCTTGGGCAAGTCGATGGTCGGCGTCGGCACGCCGTAGGCGCCCGTGTAGTGACCATACGTCTCGCGGGCGCGGGCAAACGAGACGCGCGCGTCCTGCCAGACCGGCATCGCATCGGGTTCCGCGCGGGCCTTTGCCGCGTCCCGGTACGCACTGGCAGCGAAAACCAGGCCGGAAAGGTAGTGGGCAAAAGCGTCGTCCTGGTAGGAAAACTTGGCTTCGGCAGCGGCGGCAAAACGCGCCAAGAATTCAGCAATTTTGCGGGCTTCCACGGCAGATTCCGCAGGCTTGCCGAGGAAGATGTAGTTCAGCGACCGCATGACGTTGAGGATCGCGTGGTCTTGTGGCCGGCCGCGGTAGTCTTCGGTTGTGTCATTGACGAGGAAACGCCCCGCGGCCTTGGTCACGCTCGTCGTGTACAGCTCCTCCATCCGCGTCTCGGCGAGGTCAAGCTCTTGATCACTTTGACGATATCGCCCGCCGTAGTGCAACGCCGCACCTTTGTCCAAATGAAACAACACCGCATTGGACTTGCCATAGGCGGAAGACTTCTTCGACTCGATATACTCAGCAGCTTCGCGGTGTTGGCCTGCGGCGATCATGCGCGCGATGTCCGCCCGCACTTCCGCTGACGGACCGCCGCACGCCGTGAGAAAGACGCAAAAGCCGAGAATGATCGCCGAGATGTGCTTCACAGTGTTCATGCACTCCTCCCAAGAAACCCGCTTCAAGCTGCGGCTGCTGGCGGAAAGAACCGTTCATCCCCAACATCGACCGGAACAAATGCTTTGATACAGAATCAGAATCTCACCCTGACACACCCTCGACCCCGCCGGATTGGTTAGAAGCCGGCGCCCGCGCGCGAGATGTTCTTCTTGATCTTCTTGCTGCCGTTCCAAACGATCTTGTTCGACTGCACATCCAGCAGCTTCAGGTTGACCTGATACGCCACAACGGACTCGCCGCCCACGCGGTCGACATTCGAGCGAATGCTGCCGCTGAGCACGAAATCCGCGCCCTGTTCCTCGCCCTGGGCTTTGCGCGTGGCCTCGCTGGCGTTCGTGTCTTGATCGTAGCGCTCCGCCCGCACATCACCGCGCTCCAGCGCGCTTGCCACGAACTCGACGCGACCGGAATTGATGAGCGAACGCTGCAGGTCCTCCACGAACGCCTGGCAGTCGATGTGCTCCATGCTCTCGTTGTGGACCTGGCCGACGATCACGGTCGGCGGATTACCGGTCTTACGTGTCGCATTGGCCAGCCACGGGCGCGAAAGCGTGTCGGCGATCATCTCCTCAGCCACGAGACGCGAGTCGGTCTCGTTCCAGCGGCCGCTGAGGTCGATGTTCTCCGCGTTGTCCATGCGGCGGACTTTGACGGAAGGACCGCAGCCGGTTGCAGCGGTCACGAGTGCCAGGGCGACGAGCCGGATCCCGTAGCGGGACGGCGTGGAGCGAAATCGGTGGTTCATGGACCTTTGCCTCCAGAAAGTGAACGCCAAGCGTGCAAACTGCCATCTCCGCGAACCGCCGAGCTGTTCAAGCGACCCGCCAGTAACCGGGCGGATTGGACGTCGCCCTTGTCCAAACCGCGCGCATGGCAGCCTAAGCGCCACGGCGAAGTCTGGATGCTGCGTGTCCTACACCGCGACACGGCATTTGTGCCGGCGTGGCGACTTTACAACTGGTGCGTCGAGGGTGCAAGGCCGTCCCGCGCCGGGCGCTGTGTCCTGGACGGCGAGTTGCGCGGCGACCTGCGAATTTGCGTCCCAACCCCCGCTGATTCGGAGACTTGACTTTGCCAATCCGCCAAGGACAGAATCGAGCACTCGGGACTACCTTCCGGCTTAAGTGGGAGAGCAGGAACCATGCGCGCGACCAGCTGCAGGTCTAACGGGAAGCGCCTGTCGGCGTTGAATTCCGGAACTGGCGACCGCCGTCCCGATCACGCCAGCGAAGCCGGCCGGGGCGTCGTTACAACTCTTCACAAGATCGCCGCGCCCGGCCCAAGGGTGCCAGAAACCGGCGCCTTCCTTGCCGGCGAAGGGGCCCTGTGGCCCTGGTTGCGCGCCGCCGTCCTCCCAGCCATCGTCGCCGGCGGTCTGGGTGGTTTCGCTGGCTGCGCGGCCGCCCCAGTCGCCCGCCATTACCAGCCATTGCCGAGCAATGCGTCGGTTGCCGTCGTCCGTTCACTGGCTGAACTGCCGCAACCAGCTGTGGTCATTGGCAAAGTGCGCGCCAAGACGGACGGTTCTGCCGATCGCGACGCGGTCGTCGAAAGCTTCATGATCCGCGCGCGCGCGCAAGGCTGCAACGCGCTCGCCGCGGTCGCTTCAACGGAATCAGACGTCGTGGGGCCCAAGCTCGTCCGTGTCACGCGTTCGGATGGGAGTGTCGCCACCGAAAAGCAGATGGCTATCACCGGCCATGAAGTGAGTTGGTCCGCATTGTGCGTCCGAGCCGCGGATGACGCCGGCGTCGCCGCCCGGCCGACCAAGAAAGCCGCCAAGGCCGCCGCCAATCCGCCTGAGCCGTCGGCACCAGTCGCCGCGGTGCGTCCGCCACCGCCGAAAGCGGAAGTCGCCGTGGTTCGAACGCCAGCGGCCCCGCCTCCCCCCGCTCCGCCGGAAGAGCGCCAGCCCGCGCCCAAGCCGGCGGCGGTCGCCAAGCCTGCGGAAGCTGTCGCCAAACCAGCCGCTGCGCCGCCCGCAAAACCGCGTCCGCCTGCGCCGCGCCCGGCGCCCAGCCGCGCCGCGGAGCCACCCGACGCCAATGACGGCAACGAAGCGCCGGCGCCGATGCCCATTTGAACGCGCGCGCCCCGGATTGCCCACGCGCCGCGTTTGGGCGATGCTCGGCCGCGCGGTCTACTGACGGCGTGACGGGGGGATCGTGAACGAGACAAACGAAAACGGGCTGCCCGACGTTGCGACGGACCCCGCCGATGCCGATCAGACCGCGACCGTTGTGAGCACCGTGCTCGCTGCGGCTTTTCGCTGTCCGAATTGTGGCGACGCGTTCGATGAGCTCGCCGCCCCCTGCTTGCGGGTCGATGTCACGCGGACTACGGGCGCGACCGCCTGTGCTGGTAAGTACTTCGCCATTCCGGCCGAGCATGCCGGCGCGGGGGCGACGGATCGCTGGGTCGGCCGCAAGCTGAACGACAAGATCCTGCTCGGACCGCTGCTCGGCAAGGGCGGCATGGGCTCGGTCTACAAAGGCTGGCAGCTCGGGCTCATGAAGCGCGCCGTGGCCGTCAAAATGCTCTACACCGGCAGCGGCGTCGACAAGACGGCGCGGGACCGGTTCGTCCGCGAGGCGCACGCCAACGCCCTGCTGCGGCACGAACACATTGTCCAGGTCTACGACGCGGATGAGGCCGCGCAGTGGGACCCGCCGATGCCGTTCATCGTGATGGAGATCGTCGAGAACGCTGAGACGCTCAAGGACCGGATCCGCGCTTGGCGGCAAAATCCGCCGCCGCTGAGCGACGTTGCGACGACATTCGATGAATTGCTCGACGCGCTGGCTTACGCGCACAAGAAGAAGATCGTTCACCGCGACGTGAAACCGGCGAACGTGATGATCCAGCGCGCGCAGGACGGCGCGGAGACCTTGAAAGTGCTGGATTTTGGCCTCGCGCGCTCTTTTGGCGCCTCCGATGACGAGGATCTCGCGTCAGTGAGCGGGTCCAAGGATTCGGTGCTGGGGACTGTCGCGTACATGGCGCCAGAACAGGCGCTGGGCGAGCCGGTGGACGGGCGGGCGGACGTGTATGCCGTCGGCTCGATCCTGTTCGAGCTGCTCGTCGGCGTGCGGCCGTTCATGCGCTTGGGGCTGAACGACCTGCAGATGCTGCTGGCCAAGTCACAGCTGGATCCGGTGACGCCCGAGGGCGGGATGCCGCCGGGCGGCCTCGAGAGGCTGGGCAAGCTGGGGGAAGTGCTCGTTGGCATGATGCAGCGCAATCCGGCGGAACGCTGGGATGCCGCTGTCGCCCGCAAGCGGCTCGCGGTCGCGTTTGAAGACGCGGACGTCACGCTGCCGCTCAGCGCGGTTTCCCTGCACAATGAGTTGCAGACGGTGGATGCGACGCGGCCAACGCAAAGCCTGGCCGGGGCGCTTGCCGACTCTGCCGCGCGCTCGGCGGCGGCGGCGTCCGTCGCGGCGCTGGATCACGGTGCCCAGACAATGGTGCTGGATTCCAACGCGTCCTCGACAATGGCCGGCGTTGCCTTGCCGCGCGCGCCTGTCGCGCCTGACGCGCCCGTGCCACCGGCCGCGCGACGTGGCACGTTCGTCGCCGTTGGCGTCGGTGCAGCCGTGCTGGCCGCGCTCGCTGTCGCCCTTGTCCCGCGTTCGTCCGCACCGCCTACCCCGCCGCCGTCCGTTGCTGCTGCTGCCGCTCCAGCACCTGCTGCCCCGGCAGCTGTTGCCGCCGTGGCTCCCGTCGCTGCCGCGGTTCCGGCTGCTGCTGCGCCACCACCACCGCCGGCCGCTCCAGCTGCGGCCCCGGTCGCGGCTGCCGCGGCGGTGCCAGCTGCACCCGCCGCTGCGCCGGCCGCTGCCGCCAAGGGTGCCGCCAAACCGGCGGAACCCGTTCCCGCTGCCGCAGCACCCGAGCCCGCCAAGCCAGCGCCGGCCAAAGCCGCGCCCGCCGATGCGCCAGCCCGTGAGGCCCCTGCCGCTGCGCGTGCAGCGCCAGCCGAGAAGCCGGCTGCCGCGGTCGAAAAAGCTGCGCCGGCACCGGAAAAAGCTGCCGACAGTGCGCCGCCGGCCGCGGAGTCCAAAGACGCGTTCAAGGCGGATGGCAACTTCATTCACCACAAGCACATCAGCAAGGAAGGCAAGGAGTTCTACTTGACGTGGCAGCGCACGCCCAGCGGCTCCGAAGTCCGCGCCGAGGCGGCTGAAGCGTACTGCGATCACCTCGCCGTCGGCGGCTATTCCAACTGGCGGTTGCCCACCGCCTCAGAGCTCCGCTTGACCAACACCGGCGATGCGACCGGCTTGCTGGCCTTTCCCGGCCAAGCCGCCGGACTCTACTGGGCCGCCGGCAAGGGCGGACCCGTCATCGTCGGCATCCGCGCCAGCGCCGGGGACGCCGAGACGGCCCGCGTTCGTTGCGTCCAATAAGCCGTGTCCGTGCTCCCGGAGCCTCGCCGTGAAGAAGATCCTCGTCATCCTTGGCCATCCGCGCAAGGACAGCCTCTGCGGCGCGCTGGCGACCGCCTATGCCGATGCCGCCAAGAGCGCCGGCGCCGACGTCCGGATGCTTGTGCTGGCCGACCTTCAATTCGACCCGGTGCTGCACAACGGCTACGCGCAGATCCAGCCGCTGGAGCCGGACCTTGTCGCGGCGCAGGCCGAGTTGACGTGGGCGCAGCACCTCGTCTTTGTCTACCCCAACTGGTGGGGGACGTTTCCGGCGCTGCTCAAGGGCTTTTTTGACCGCGCGTTCCTGCCCGGTTTCGCCTTCAAATACCGCGCCGACTCGCCGCTCTGCGATAAGCTTTTGGCGGGCCGCACCGGCCGGGTGCTGGTGACGATGGACTCGCCCAGCTGGTACTACCGCTGGCTCGTCGGCGCGCCGGGCGACAAGCAAATCCGCAACAGCATTCTAGGGTTCTGCGGCGTGAAGCCGGTGCGCATCCAGCACATCGGCCCGGTCCGCAACGCGACCGACGCGCAGCGCGCGGCGTGGATCGCCGCCGCCAGCGCGCTGGGCCGCCGCGACGTTTGACGGCACTCGCGCCGCCGCGTACGGTGTACGCATGAGCCACAGCACCAAGGACCGCATCCTCGACGCCGCCCGCGATCTCTTCGTCGAGCGCGGCGAGGCGGCGGTGACAATGCGCGCCGTGGCCAGCGCGGCGGGCGTCTCGACAATGGCCGCGTACCGGCACTTTCCCAACCGCGAAGCGCTGTTGCGGGCGGTCATGGAGCATGGACACGACAAATTCCTCGCCTGCATGAGCCGCGCGCTCGCAGCTGCCAGCCCGCTGGCCAGGTTGACTGCCAGCGGTGACGCGTACCTGGATTTTGCCCTGGCCAACCCGCGCGACTACGAGCTGATGTTCCTGCGGCCGGCGCAGGTCGACTTGACGTGCGCGCCGCTGGCGTGGCGCGATGCGGCGACGTTCCGCTTCCTTGTCGATCGCGTCGCCGAATGCGTGGCGGCGGGCGCGCTGCGCGGCGAGGACCCGGAACTGCTGGCGTTTGCGATCTGGGCGCTTGTGCACGGCATGGTCGCGTTGTACCTGACGCACAAGCTGGCGGCGGACGAGCCGACGTTTCGCGCGCGGTACGCCCGCGCGCTGGCGAACGCGCTGGCGCGGGCTTGAACGCCGACCGCCAATGTGTGCTAGCCTCCGCGCCGCGAGCAGCAGGCAGCCAGGTGGCCGCTGGCTGGCTTGACCAGACAGAGGAAAGTCCGGGCTCCACAGGGCAGGATGCTGGCTAACGGCCAGCGGGAGCGATCCCAGGGAACAGTGCCACAGAAAGCAAACCGCGTCCCTGATTTCGCAAGGAATCCGCGGCGTAAGGGTGAAAGCGTGCGGCAAGAGCGCACGGTTTGCGATGGTGACATCGCTCACGGCAAACCCCATCTGGAGCAAGGTCCGGGTCCGCAAGGACCCATCGCAGGTGTACGCCGGGGTGCAAATCCCGGCTGGAGGGCGGCTCGCCCGAGCCTGCGGGTAGACCGCTTGACGGCGTCGGCAACGGCGTCCGCAGACGAATGGTCACCACCAGCCGCCGGGCAACGGGCGGCTGGCACAGAACCCGGCTTACGGCTGGCTGCTGCTCGCGCATTACGCCCGCCTCGTGGATAATATGCTGAATCAGATCAAGCGGTTGCGTGGTAGCCTGACGCTCCCCGGCGACAAGTCGATCTCGCACCGCGCGCTGCTGTTTGCGGCGATCGGCACCGGCCAGAGCCGGCTGCACGGTCTGGGTACCGGCGAGGACATCCAGCGCACCGCGGCCTGCTTGCAGCAGCTGGGCGTGGCGATCAGCCGCGATGGCGCGGTGACAACCGTCGACTCGCCGGGCTTTGGTCACTGGCTGCCGCCGGCGCAGCCGCTGGACTGCGGCAATTCCGGGACGACCATGCGGCTGCTGGCGGGCCTGCTGGCGGCGCATCCGGGCCTGCGGGCGACGCTCGACGGGGACGCGTCGCTGCGGCAGCGGCCGATGGCGCGGGTCGTCGCGCCGCTGCTGGCGATGGGCGCGCAGATCGCCGCCGCGGACGGCAAGCCGCCGCTGCACGTCGTCGGCCACGCGCTGCACGGCGCGGTGCATGTGCTGCCGGTGGCGTCGGCGCAGGTCAAGAGCGCGCTGCTGCTGGCGGGGCTGTTCGCCGTGGGCGAGACCGTCGTTGTCGAGCCGCTGCCGTCGCGCGATCACACTGAGCGGCTGCTGGCGGCGCTGGGCGTGCCGCTGCGCTCGCTGGGGACGCGCCACGCAATCGACGGTCACGGGCCGCAAGCGGCGCTGCCGCCGCTGGGCGATCTGCAGGTGCCGGGCGATCCGTCCTCGGCGGCTTTTGTACTTGTTGCCGCGGTGTTGCACCCGGATGCCGCCGTCACCGTCCGCCAGGTGGCGCACAATCCGACGCGCAGCGGCTACCTGCAGGTGCTCGCGCGCATGGGCGCGGTCGTGCGGGCGCAGGCGCTGGCGCCGGAGGGCGGAGAGCCGGTGGCCGAGCTGCACGCGCACTCGGCGCCGCTGCAGGCGACGGATATCGCCGCGAGCGAAGTGCCTACATTGATTGATGAAGTGCCGATCCTGGCGCTGGCGGCGGCGGCGGCGCAGGGCACAAGCCACTTCCACGGCCTGGCCGAGCTGCGCGTCAAGGAGTCGGACCGGCTGGCAGCGATCGTCCGGCTGCTGGACGCGCTCGGCGTGGCGACCGCGCACGGCGGCGACTGGCTGACCATCCACGGCTGCGGCAGCGCGCGGGCATTCAGCGGCCGTGGCAGCGCGCGGGCATTCAGCGGCCGTGGCGGCACGTTCCGGCCCGGCCTCGATCACCGCATGGCCATGACCGCGGCGATCGCCAACCTATGCGGCGCAAGTGCGCTTGAAATCAGCGGTTTTTCGGAAGCGGTGGCCAGCTCCTGGCCAGATTTCGCCCACGCGATCACGGGTCTCGCGGCCTAGCGCCGGCGGCGCCGCCGCTGCTGTTGCTGCTGGCCACGGCCGTGGTTGCCGGCGGGAATCTGTGAAAAATCGCGGTTCGGCTGGCCGTCTTCGTCGTGGAAGTAGCTGAGCGCAAAGGACAAAGATAGGCTGTCTCCCTCGTCGTCCTCTTCCTCGGTCTGGCAAAACAGCAAGTTGATGTGCTGGCGCTCCTGGCGCAGTTCATCAAACGCCGGCAGGACCATCACGTTCGGATCCGGGCCTTTGGCGCGGTTGCCGTTGATGCGGTCCAGCTCCAAGTCGCTCTTGCCGGAAAACCGCAGGAATTTGCGGCCGTCCAGGCCGTACATCGCCGCCACCGGGTCAAAAGCCGGCTGCGCGCCTTCCTCGGCGATCGGCCCAATCCGCCGCCGCAGCGCTTCGCGGTTCAGCCGATTGCCGCGCGCATCACCGGGCCGCTCCAGCGGATCCCAGTAGCGGCCATTCTTGCGCGGCGTCGCGCTCGGCCGTGCCGGCCGTTCCGCTTGCGGCAGCGGCGCCTGGATGGCGACAGGCTGGCTGGGCGCCGACGGACCCGCCGCGACCGCCATCGCGGCCATTGCCGGGGCCGGTCGCCGTGGCTGCAGCACAGCATCCGCCCACGGCGCGCCGATCTCAACCGGCCACACGCGGCCGGAACGCAGGCCCTCCACAAGCGATTCTTGGCTTGTCGGCGGCGAGGCAAACACCGTCGCCACCGCGCCAAAGCGCGCTTCGCCCGGCGCCGCGCGCGATCCGGCAATGCACGCCAGCCGGCCAGCAAAAGCCGACTGCAGCGCCGCCTCGCTCAGGCCGCTGACAACCGCCGCTTCATCGGCTTCTTCATCGCCATCGGCGTCCTCGCTCGGCGCCACCGGCGGCTCCAGCGAGGTCACGTCCAGCGCGCACAGGCCAGCTGGCCGCGCCGGAGCGTCGTCCTCAAACGCGCTGGCGATCGCCACAACCGCGCCGCCGCGCTCGACAAAGGCGCGGATCACGGCGTCCGCCGCGTAGGCCTCCGACCCCGCCGCGCGCGCCACGCCGCGCCAACCGGTGCTTGCGTACCAGTCGTCGAGCGTGCGCGGAAAGCAGACGAGTCGGCCGCAATCCGTCGCCAATTCCACGCCGGCGAACAACAGCACACCGGTGGCGCGGCTGATTTCAGCCGTGTCGCCCAGCGCCACTGGTTCGTCCTGGGCGATGATGGCCAGGCCATCCAGGCCGTGATCACGCGCTTGAACTGCGAGCAATTCTGCATCTTGCTGGCCCGCTTCATTGAGCACCGGGCGGACATGCAGGTCGATAAGGGCAGGGGTCACAGAAATCTCCTCGGAGGGCATACGCGCGACACTTTCAGGGTGGCAGGGGTGGCAGCGTTGCGCTTTTTGCGCCCAGCCGCGGCGCGGCTTGCTTGCGGGCTCGTGGCCCTGGTGCGCGCTTGAAGGTCCAGGAGCGATCCGCAGCCCGGCCCGGAACGGATTCCAAGCGTCCAAGGTTGCGGTGCGAGCCGTCCGACCAAGCGTGGCCGGGTGTCGCCTGTTGGGTTATCGCCGCCGCCATTTGTCCCGCAGTTTTGCGGTCTTGGTGGCGCCGCACTGCTGCGGTCGCGGTGATAATTCCGTTTGTCAGGCGGTCCGTACGGGGCGGGCGCTGTCAGATGTCCGACCGGCGCCGCCCCCCAAATCGCGCCGCCCAACTCTGGGGCAGCGCCTCTCACGCCTCGCAGTGTAACAGAGCCAACGATTGCGCAAAAGTCCCCCTGCGCACTTGACGTCAGGCCAGCAACAGGTTCCGATTCGCGCCCCGCGCATGCGGGCTCAGGTGCCACCCGTGCTGGTCAGTCACGCCCTTCCCGCCCAGCCGCTCGCCCTGCCGTCGGCGGTGGCTTTTGGCAATTTCGATGGCCTGCACATCGGTCACCGCGCGCTTTTGGCGCATTTGCGCGGCGCGGCGGATCGTCTGGGCGGGCCGCTCGTCGTCGTGACTTTTGACCCGCATCCGCTGCACATCCTCAAGCCGGAGCGCGCGCCGGCGGCGATCGACACGTTGGATGGCCGGCTGACGTATTTGGCGCAATTGGGCGTCGATCACGTTTTTGTCCTGCATTTTGACGCCGCGCTGGCCGCGATCCACGCCGGCACTTTTGCCCGCGACTGGCTCTGCGGGCTGCTGCATGGCCGCGCCTTCGCCGTCGGTCCGGACATGCATTTTGGCCACGATCGCCGCGGCGACGTCGCCCTGCTCCGCAAAATTGCTGGCGAATTCGGCGGTGAAGTCACGGTCTTTGACGGCGTGCAATTTGACGATGCCCGCGTCTCGTCGTCGCGCGTCCGCCATGCGATCCGCGACGGCCATGTGGCGCTGGCGGCACAGCTGCTCGCCCGGCCATTTTGCCTGCGCGGCACCGTCGTGCACGGCGACGCCCGCGGCCGCACCATCGGCTTTCCCACCGCCAACCTGCACGCGCCGGGCCAGGTCGTGCCGAAGAACGGCATCTACGTTGGCATCGCCGGCGTCCAGGGCGTGTGGCACGACGCGGCGGTCAGCATCGGCACGCGGCCGACTTTTGCCGGCGTTGAGACCCGCGTCGAAGCGTATCTACTCGATTTTCAAGGCGACATTTACGGCAAGGCGCTGGACCTGGAATTTGTCCAGCGGCTGCGCGATGAGGAGCGATTCGCCGACCTGCCGGCGCTTGTCGCCCAGATCACCGCCGACGTCGCCGTGACCCGCCATGTCCTCGCCGAGCGACGGGCCCACGGGCTGCTGCCGTGACGGCGCCGCTGCGGCTGGGCGTCGTTGGCACGGGCATTGGCCACTCGCTGTCGCCGCGCCTGCACGCCAAGGCGCTGGAACTGTCCGGAATTCCCGGGAATTACGCGATTTTTGACTGCGCCGACGCGGACGCCGCGCGTGACGTCTTTGCCAAGCTGCGCACGGGTGAGCTGGACGGCCTGAACGTGACGACGCCGTTCAAGGCGCTGGCGCTGGCCACTGCCGACGCCTGGCTGCGCATCGCGCACCACAAAGCGGGGGTGTTTACGCTGCCGGCGAACACGCTGTTCATGCAGGAGAATCGGTTGGTGGCGGCCTCGACCGATGGGCCCGGCTTGGCGGCGGCGCTGCTGGGCGCGCAGGTCGATCTGGTGGGCAAGCGCGTGCTGCTGCTGGGCGCCGGTGGCGCGGGCCAGGCAATCGCCGCGGAGCTGTTGGCGCTCGGCGCGGCGCAGCTGCGGGTGGCCAACCGGTCGCCGGAGCCGGCGGCGGCGCTGGTGGCGCGGCTGAACACGATCTGGCCGCGGCACGCGCTGGCGCAGCCGTGGGGCGATGCGCGCGGGCTGACGGGCGTAGACGTGGTTGTGCATGCGACCCGGCTGGGCCACGGCCAAACGGCGACGGCGGCGGCCGTGACGGATCTCCCGGCGGCGCTCGACTGGCTGCCGTGGGCGGCGTGGGCGGCGCGGCCGCCGCTGCTGGCGGACCTGCTGTACGCCGCTGGCCCGACGCCGCTGCAGGCGCTGGCCCAGGCGCGTGGTCTGCCGCTGGACGGTCGGCTCGCGGCGGCGGCGATCGAAGAACCGCGCATTCACCCAGAGCCGCGGGAACCTATTGGAATTCTGCAGTATTTTGGCGAGTCCATGCTCGCCCACCAGGCGGCGCGGGCGTTCCAGCTGTGGACCGGCGCGCGCGTGGATGCGGCGCGGCTGCGCGCGGCGATCGTCCCGGCGGCTACCAGTTGTACATGAGGCTGGCCGACGGCAGCGGATAGGCGCCGTAGAAGCCGATCTGGTCCCACATCACCGTCATCTGCACGTCCAGCGCTGCCGAGAACCCGGGCCGGGCGATCGCGCCCATCTCCAGGCCGACGCCGATGCCGACGTGGGCAAAATAGTCGATGGGCGCAGAAGCGTTGTTGATCGCCTGCGCTTGCGGCGTGTTGGCGTTGGCCGCCGGCACCTTGGCGACGGAGCTCTGGTCGCGGCTCAGCCAGACGCCCGTGCTGCCGACCAACCGCAGCGCGGTGGTCGAGGAAAAGAACGTGCTGCGCGATGCCTTGTTCCACATCACGAGGTAGTCGATGAACGTCAGGCCGCCAAAAACCGCGAGGTAATTGCCGCTGCTGGCGATCAGCGGCAGCACGTCCAGCTGCAGCGCCAGGTTGCCAAAGTTGCGGCGGTACGCCAGACCGTTCAGGCCGCCGACGCCAAACGACACGCCCAAGCCGTTGTGGTTTTGGCCGATCGTCTCCTCATAGCCCTTGGCGACCGTATCGGCGGCATACGCCGACGGCACGATCACACTACCCAGCAGGGTACACGCCAGGAGAGCTGTCCAGATGCGCGCTTGGCGCGACACAATCGCCATAGGCACCTCCTACCAGTTGTAAAGCACGGCCAGCTGCGGCAGCGGCAGGAAGAACGAGAACGCGCTGTCCTTGAACGCCGCGGTCAGCACGACGTCCAGCGTCATGGCGATGCCGGGGCGGTCGACAGCGCCGAATTCAACGCCCACGCCCGCGCCGCCGTTGAACCACGACGTGCTGCTGCTGTTTTGCCCGGAGCAGCCGGCCGACGCATAGCACGGCTGGGAGCCGATCGACTGGCCGTAGGCGACGGAGACGTTGGAGACGTCGCGCTGCAAGAAGTAGCCCAGGCCACCGACGATCCGCAGCGCCGAAGTCGCCGGCAGCAGCCCGCGCGACGCGCCGTGCCACACGTACAGGCGATGCGCGGCCTGGAGGCCGCCGGAGACCAGCGTCGAGTTGCCGCGATCGGTGACAAAACCAAACAGCGCCAGCTGCAGCGAGGTCGCACCCCAGTGCCGGGCGTAGGCAAAACCGGCGCCGGTCGAGAAGCTCAGCGTCGCGCCCAAACTGTGGACCTGGCCGTGCGGCGGCTCCGGCAGTGGCTCCGGCGGCGGCGGTGGTGGCGGTGGCGGCGGTGGCGGCGGTGGCGGCCGAAGCTGCGGCTGTTGCGGCTGTGGCTGTGGCAGCGAGGGCGGCGGCGCTGCCGGCGGTTCCGTGGCGGGCGGTGCGGTCAAGGTCGCGCGCTGCGGCTCGGCCAGCGGCTCATCGGCGTGGACCGCGCGGGGCGACGCCGCCGTGGCCAAAAACACGGCGATCGCTCCGGTCCGCAGGGCGTGGCGCAGCAAGTTGGGCGGCATGGCAAGCTCCGTGGCAAGGTCCAAGCGGGCGTGGCGACGTCTGGTCACCACGGCTGTCCCGAGCATAGCAACTTCCCGCGGCTTGTCGCATTCATGGCGCATTTTGACCAAAATCCGCAGTCGCCAGCAGCGGTACCGCGCGCGGCGGCGCGGCAAAATGGTAGGTCAGCTCGTCGGGATGGCTGGCCGCCAGCAGCGTGGCGTCAAACCGCTCGCCCACGGCGATGCGCCCGGTCAGGCCGTCGGGCTCCGCCAGGGCCAGCGCCGCCGTCCGCGTCACCGCGCGCAGCGCTTCCGGCGGCGTCAGCCGGCCCATCAGCACCGCCACCTGCAGCGCCAGCGGCAGGTTCGTCGTCATCGCCGAGCCCGGATTGCAGTCGGTCGCCAGCGCCACGCGCGCGCCGGCGTCCACAAGCGCGCGCAGCGGCGCCAGCGGCTCGCGCAGGAACAGCGACGTCAGCGGCAGGCCCACCGCCACCGTCTCCGATGCCGCCAACCGCGCCACGCCGGCGCCATCGGTGCACAGCAGGTGCTCCACGCTGACAGCGCCGCGCGCCACCGCCCAGTCCAGCCCGCCGATCGCCGCCAGCTCGTCCACGTGCGCCTTCAGCCGCAGCCCCAGCGCCGCCGCAGCCTCGCCGATGCGCTCCGCCTGCGCCACGCTGAAGTAGCCGCGCTCGACGAACACGTCGCAAAACGCCACCGGCACCGCGTGCGCGCCCAGCGCCGGCAGGATTTCGTCGCAGACAAGCGCCACATAACTGTCTGGATCACCGCGGTATTCTGGCGGAATCGCGTGCGCCGGCATCGCCGTCGCCACCAGCGTCAGCTGCCCGGCAAACTGCTGCTGCAGCGCGCCGATCGCCGCCAGCGTCTTCAGCTCCGTCGTCAAGTCCAGGCCGTAACCGGTCTTGATCTCGACCACGCGCGCGCCCCACGCCACCATCTCCGCCAGCCGCGGCGCGCTGGCTGCCACGAGCTCCGCCAGCCCCGCCCCCCGCGTTGCTGCGACCGTGTGGACGATGCCGCCGCCCGCCGCGGCGATCGCGGCGTAGCTGGTGCCGGCCAGGCGTTGGGTGAATTCGTGGCTGCGGTCGCCGGCGAAGACCGCGTGCGTGTGGCAGTCGATCCAGCCTGGCGTCAGCAGCTGGCCGCCGAGGTCGATCGCCCGATCATACGCCGGCCGCGCCGGATCGCCGGGCGCGCCGATCCACGCCGTGCGCCAGTGGCGGCCGTCACGCACGACGATCAGCTCGGCCTGCGGCCACCAGCCGAGGGCTTCCCAGCTGGCCAGCGGTCCACGTTCGCGGCCGGCGGCGGTGACGAGCGCGGCGTTGTGCAACAGGAGCCGCTGCGGTGTTGAAATGTACTGCATGTTGCAAAAACCTACACTTGCCGATGGCCGCGGCGTGGCGCGGCGTTGAAAAAAACCGATGAAAAACGAATGGTTAGCGATTTTCTCAGCTTGGCACAGCTCTTGCAAACTTGCCGATGGTCGCTCTCGCTCACCCGCGGCACTTTTGAGGAGGAACCCATGATGACCCCGCTGTCCAGCGCCCCCAGTGTGACCCGAATTCCTGCCATCTGGCGAGTGCTCACGCTCGGCCTCTGGTTGGGTGGCTGCGCGGCCACGACCGCCACCGACGGCACCGCGCTGTACAGCTACGCCACCGACGACGCGACGCAGGCCGACACGGCGGTGAACAAATACACCGGCAGCGACGCCAGCGCCGGCACCGACGACAGCAGCGGCGGCTGGAACACCGGCACCGCCAGCGGCACCGACACGTGGTCGTGGGGCGGCGCCGACAGCACCGCGAGCGACGCCAGCGCCGACGTCAGCGGCAGCCCCAGCAACGGCCAGGGCGGCGGCAGTGGCGACCAGGGTATCGGCTTGAAGCCGGGCGGCGCGCAGGACATCGGCTATTTCCGCCTGCTGCTGCAGAACGGCCAGATGCCCAAGCCGGGCGACATGACCATGGAAGGCTGGCTGAACGAACACGACACCGTGCTGCCGGCGGCGCTCAAGGACCGGCTGGTGACGCTGCACGCGCTGGCGGGCGTCGTCCAGCCGGCCGGCCAGCCCGCCGAGGGCATCCTGCAGCTGGGGCTGAACTCCGGGCAGTCGCTGGAGGATGTGCAGACGTCGCTGTCGCTGACGCTGGTGATCGACAACTCCGGCTCGATGGCCGGCGCCAAGATGGACTACGTGCGCGCGGGCCTCAACGTGCTGGCGGACAAGCTGCCCAAGGGCACGCGGCTGGCGATTTACACGTTCAGCGACAACCCGGAGCTCGTGTTTGCCGGCAAGATCGTGCAGCCGGAGGACTTGCCGGCGCTGCACGCGGCGATCAACGCGCTGGCGGCGACAAATGGCACGAACCTGTACGAGGGCTTGAAGGCGGGCATCGCGGATTGCCAGTCGGCGAGCAGCGATTTTGTGCAGAAGCGCGTCATGCTGCTGTCCGACGGCGAGCCGACGGTGGGCGACACGGCAATCAGCGACATCATCGCGCTGGCGGGTCCGTCGGCGGCGAGCGGCTGCAGCATCTCGACGGTCGGCGTCGGCCTCGATTTTTCGCCGCAGCTGATGACCGGCGTGGCGCAGCAGGGCAACGGCACCGCGTGGTTCCTGCAGGACGTGGACGCCGCCAAGAACGTGTTTGTCCAGGACCTGGAGACGATGCTCGTGGCCGTGGCGCAGAAGCTATGGCTGCAGTTCAAGCCAGCGGATGGCTGGAAAGTCCTTGAAATCTATGGTTTTGAGTGGGTGGAGAAAGACGGCGTCGTGCAGATCACCGGCACCAAGAAGCCCGATCCGCAGCCGGGCGACCCGGTGGACCCGACGCCGACGACCGACCCGAACCAGCCGGTTGTCGCGATGCCGACGCTGTACGCCAGCGCCCGCAATGGCCTTGTGCTGGCGCGGCTGACCGGTCCGGCGAGCACGGATCCGCTGCAGGTGGCGAACCTGACGCTGGCGTCGATGGCCTACGGTTACACAAGCAGCAAGGACCAGACGGCGGCGTCCTTTACCGTGCCGGTGATCGTCCCCGGCTTGGTGCAGGTGCCGGACGGCGGGCTGGCGTACTTTACCGACCCGGGCGTGCGCCGCGCGTGGCTGCTGATGCAGGACGGGCTGTCCATGATCGCCGCCGTGCAGCTGACGGCCACCGGTACGCCCAAGGACGCGCAGACGCTGCTGGCGGGCGCGCTCAAGCGCCACGATGACCAGGTGGCGGCGATGCTGGCGGATCTGCCGGTGTATGACGCGAGCGCGCCGGATCTGGCGGACGCCAAAGCGCTGATGCTGGCGCTGACGGCGCAGATCGCCAAGTAAGCGGCGCAGCGCGGCCGGTCGGCGGGGCTATTTCTGGGTCAGATCCAGGCTCGCCGACCGCGCCAGCTGTGACAGCACCGCGCAGGTCTCGATGTGCCGCAGGCCGGCTTCCGCCAGCACGCGCGACAGCGGCCGGTTGCCATCCAGCAGCGAGACAACGCGCATCATCTTGTCGAAGTTGAAGTACGCCGGCGGCATCCCGCCATCGCCGTCCCGCAGCTTGACGGTGCGCGACCAGGGCCCGAGCACGCTCTCGTAATACTCCAAGAGCCGCGCCTCGTTGTGCGCCAGGAACGTCTCGATTTGCGGCGAGATCGGCGACACGGTCAGCAGCCGCTCCAGCGACACAAGCGCGCCTTCGCGATCGCCGATCTCAAACAGCGCGCCGATGTCCTCGTACAGCACCTGGCTGATGTAGGACGGCATGATCGACTGCTTGTGGCGGATCTTGCGCTTGATGTCCGGACCCGAGAGCACGATCGTCTCGGCGGCGGCGAACTGGTGGCGATCGCGTCCGCCGGCGCGCACGAACTGTTCGGCCACGTCGCCGTTGGGCGCCACCGGCTGCTGTAGCACGACCGGCGCCTCGGCCTCGGAGATCGACCGCAGCCGCTCGGTCGGCGCTTGGTGCAGCGGCGCGGCGGCGACCGGCGGGAAGCTCTCGGATTCGGTCAGCGCGCTCGCATCGACAAGCGCCATCGCGTCGCCGGCGTCCGCGCCCTGGCTCGCGCTTTGCAGGATCAGCAGGTCCAGCGCCGCGAGGGCGCGGATCAGCCGCTGGCCGCGTTCATCGATCGGCAGGCCGATCACCGCCAGGTGGCGCGCGACGGCGTCCTCGGCGCTGGCAGCGGCCGCCAGCGGATCGCGCGGGGGTTCCGGCTCAAGCGCGTAGAGCGAGAACTCGTTGGCGGACGTCTGGGTCAAAGCAAACCACGCGGCGCGGCAATTTGGCGCCATGGCTATCCTGCCGGGAACTTGCGG
>CAIPXZ010000430.1 GCA_903869075.1 uncultured Myxococcales bacterium
CCAAGCCGAGCAGGACGCAGCCAGGGAGGCCGCGCGGCAGAAGGCCCAAGCCGCAGCAACGCGCGCCGCCCGTGCCGAAGCGAACGTCGTTACGCTGACAATACCCAATGTGGCCGGCAAGTTCCGCCGCATGCATCTGGGCATGCAGTTCAACGCGCGCTTTGAGCTCATCGACGTTGGGCCTCTCTACGACAAATCGTCGTTCGTCACAGAGGATGCCGGTAACACGATCGTGGATGACATGATGGTGACCATGGACGACATCCGCGACACCCAGCTTTCGTTGTTCAAATTCTTTGGCCTGTCGGCGAGTTCTGCCAAGCATGACGCGTGCTTTGTGCACTCGGCGCGGCGGGTTGAGCAAATCCTCTCGGTCGCGCCGGGCACGCCGCGCGGAACTCCAGCGCTGGGTGCCATGTGGGTCGTAACGGCTGTTCACATGGGGCATTCCTATTTCGCACGTACAACAGCATCCGCGAACGAGTCCAAAGATGCGCTGGGCGTCGAGTTGTCTAATCTCGGCTTGGCGGCCAAGAACCAGAAGGCCGGCGAACGCCACACTTGGAGCGTGAACTACATGGGCCTGAAGCCCAAAGCCGGCGTCGACGCGTCAAGCGTGTACTGCAGCGGCGCAACAGTGCTGAACAACTATGTTGAGGGCCCCGCTGAACCGGTGATTGTGGAGCTGCGGTCGATTCCGTACGTCCGGTAGACGCGGCCCTGTTCGGCTGGCCCTCAGGCCACTGCGCGCGCCGATTTTGGACGGAGTAACCGATTGCCGAGCGCACGGGTGTACCCGTAACTACCTCGAAAGGTTCTGCAACAACCTCGAAGCGCAGCGCAACAACCCGAAAGCGCGGTCAAACGGCCGCGGCAGAATCCGGGAGCGCGCGCATACGTCCTGACGGCCGGTGTGCCGTCGGGAGCGCGCCGTGGTCATCGCGAAGTTCGCGGACAAGCGCCGGGAAGCGGAGCGAATCGGGCTGTGGCGGCCTTGACCTCCCGAATCGTCTTGCCGCCGTCGCTGATGGCGAGCTGCCAACTGTCGCGGCCGAGATCCATGGCGATGTACAAGGCGCGGGAACTGTGCACAATTTCGGTCCCGGTGGTGCTCTGGGTCTTGACTGCCTCCTTGGTGATGAACCGTTACGACGCAACGCCGTCACCTGGTGGTTTGGCGGGCGCCAATCCCGCGCGTCGGCTGCAGCGTGACCCACGCACCGCTGCTTGACGAGACGCGGACGGTCGGTCTTGTACTGACACGGCGCGCCTCGAACCGGTGGCGGCGCGAGCTTGTCCCCCGCGGGTTTCCAAAGGGGAAAGTCCCCTTTGGCGCCGGCCGCGTAGGCCGAGCTTGGTGGAGACGGCGATGGTGGCCGAACGGTGGGGACGGCTTGTACATAGCATCTATGCACTTCGATCCTTGCCCGTTCCTGTTTGAGTACGTTGACGCGCAGTTCCGCTGCGGGGTACCCTCCTTGGAATCACCGAAAGCGCACGAGCCTCGCGCCAACATGCGCCAGCTCCATCGGGGAACTTGTTCAGAACCTGCGCATAGGCGCCTGAGCATTCCTGAGGACCATCATGTCAACGTCGCGATCCCTGCTCCTTTTTCTCGCCGCCCTCCTCGTGGGCGCCTGTTCACCCAGCTCGACGACCGTTACGCCTGCTCTCGCGGCGCTTGGCGAAGCTTGTTCGACAACCGGTGACTGCGCGACCCCGCTGACGTGCGTCGGTGGTCTCTGCAGTGTGCAATCGCTTGCAGACGCATCCGAAGGCGATGTGCTCGACGTGCACGACTCGGTTGTGCCGACCGACGTGCCGGACGTCCTGGACGCCGCGGACAGCAGTGTGACTGATGCCGGCCCTGACATCGTGCCCGACGTCCCGCAACAGCCAGATGCCGACGTCCAACAGGCGCCTGACGTCTGCGTTCCAACGTGCCTTCCCAACGCGTGCACGGATACGTGTGGAGGTGCGACCTGCACTGGTCCGTGCGAAGACGGCAATCCCTGCACGCTCAATGACGTGTGCAAAGACGGAACCTGCAGCGCCGGTGCGCCAAAGGTCTGTGTCGCTGGCAACGCGTGCCAGACCTCCGCATGCAACGTTACGGACGGCAACTGTGTGATCGCGAACGTCGCCGACGGGGTCACTTGCACCGATGGCTCTGCGTGTACTTCGGCGGACGCTTGTGCCGGCGGGGTCTGCAAGGGCACATCGCTCGACTGCGGCGACAGCAACCCGTGTACGGAGGACTCGTGCAATCCGACTACAGGTTGCGCGCACGACTCGGCCGCTGCGCAAGGCCAGGGCTGCGACGCGGACAGCTCCGTCTGCACGAGCGGCGACTCTTGCCAGTCGGGGGCCTGTCAGCCGGGCCCGGCGAAGGACTGCAACGACAAGAACCCGTGCACAACCGACTCGTGTGACGCGATCTCAGGCTGCGTTCATCTGGCCAACGCTGTCACGTGCGACGATGGCAACGCTTGCACCGGCGACGACACCTGCGCCGTGACCCTCTGCGCAGGGGCGACGCTTTCCTGCGAGGACAACAACGTTTGCACCGACGATTCGTGTGACCCCAGCGCCGGTTGCGCGCACAGCCCGAATGCCTTGGACTGCAACGCCGACGCGAACGTCTGCACGATTGGTGAGAAGTGCGCCAACGGCAAATGCGTGATGCCCGCAGCGGAGTGCAACCAAGAGCTCCAGCCTGGTCCGGCGGATGGCAAAGACACCTGCTGGGGCACTGTCTACGCGCAAAACGGCGCGCCCGATGCGGAAACGCTGTATTTTGGCGGCTGGTCAGACTCGTACACGGACTATTTCCAATTCGACGTGTCGGGCCTTGCGGCAAACGGCGTAGCTGCGAGTGTCCTATTGCAGCTGTATGTCACGACGCCGCCCGCGAACGATCCGGGACTGCTCATTGGGCGCGTGACCTCGTCCTGGACCGAAAGCGGCGTCAGCTCGGCCAATCACCCGGCGTCCACGCCTTTTGGCGCGTGCGGCGCGACGACCTCAGGTTGGACCCAGTGCGACATCACGGATCTCTACAATGGCTGGCAAGCCGGAACGTGGCCCAACTACGGCGTCGTCCTGCAACCGACCAGCGTCAATCAAACCAATGGCTCCTTCGCGGCGGCAGAGAACTCCGACCCCACGATCCGCCCTAAGCTGGTCCTTTCCTTCGCTTGTCCCGCCAAATCGCTGTCGTGCGACGACGCCAACCCCTGCACTGGCGACGCGTGTGACCCGATCCTCGGCTGCGTTTACACCGCAACCACCGCGCCGTGCAGCGATGGCAACGAATGCACGCTGAGCGACACTTGCGCTGCGAAGGTTTGCCAGAGCGGCGTCGTCGATGGCTGCGACGACAACAACGTCTGCACGAACGACTCCTGCAACCCCGAAACCGGTTGCGTGCACCTCGCGAACGGCGGCACCTGCACTGACAACAATGCCTGCACGTCAACGGACCTCTGCGTCAACACCACCTGCAAGGGCACCGCAATCTCATGCGACGACGGCTTCGCGTGCACCGCCGACTCGTGCGATGTTGCAAGTGGCTGTCACCACGCCGCCAATCAGAACCTGTGCACTGACGGCAACGCCTGCACCGACGACAAGTGCGACCTGGCCGTCGGATGCACGGCTACCGCCAACGCTGCCACCTGCAGTGACGGCAATTCCTGCACCGGCTCGGATGTTTGCGCCAACACCGTCTGCGCCGGCACGGTCATGACCTGCGACGACGGCGACCCGTGCACGGACGACAGCTGCGCGCCCGCCAGTGGCTGCGCGCACATGCCGTCGACGACGCCTGGCTGCTCGTGCCCATTCAGCGACGATTTCAACCGCGCGGACGCCAGCTCCGTTGGCAACGGCTGGACGGAACTCGGCGAGGTGCTCAACAGCACCGGCAATTGCGGCGCCGGCTGCGACAATCGGCTCGCCATCAGCGGTGGGAAACTGACAATCTCGGAAATGATGCCGTCGGGCTTTTCATGCGGCTGCACCTCGACTGCGCGCATGACGCGGGTGCAAAAAATCGTGTACCCGATCACGATGTCGGCCGATTTCTACTTGGACAGCGACGAACGGCCAGGACCGGTCATTGGCCTCGTCAACGACTCGGCCAGCACTGACTACGTCGGCATGACCATCGCGCGCTCCAGCAAGGCTTACTCCAATTCGCAGATCGGCATACAGCGCGGCAATGGCACGGTC
>CAIPXZ010000431.1 GCA_903869075.1 uncultured Myxococcales bacterium
CCGGGCTATTGTTCGAGATGTCCGCCGGAAGGCGGACTCGGCCAAGCCCAGAATCCCGCGGGGATTTCTTGAACCATAGCCGCGGACTTTAGTCCGGGGCGTTGGGATGTGGGCGCGACTTGCTGAACTTGCGACCGCCCTGCTACCAGTGCGACCAATCCACGCACGCGATGCCTGCCTGATCCGCGACTTCGCCGAACGCGCCCTGGGCGCCGATGGCAATCTCGCCGAGCTTGCAGCGCGCGGTGTACGGCTGGCCGCCGTCGCCGCCGACGATGCGCGAGGTCGCCAGCCGCCGCTCATCGCCGGTCCACGGCAGCGGCGCGCAGACGATGCCGAGCGCGTCCACGAACAGCGCGGCGCGACCGGTGATGCCGATGACGAAAGAGTCCGTCGGGCACTGCAGGCGCACGTCCTCCGCGTTCTCGGCGCGGGCGCCCAAGCGATCGCGGGTCTTGTGCGTGTCGTCGTCGGCGGTATCCGCTGGCCGCGGCGCGCGCAACGGCCTGGCGCGGCCATCGGGCGCTGGCGGCAGCGGTCCCGCCCGGCCCGTAATGTCACCACACAGCGGCGTAAAGCTGCGGACGAGTCCGTCTTTTTGCTGCACGATCAAGCCGTTCATCGCCCAGCCGCGGGCGCAATCGCTGAACTGGCCGGTCCCGCCCGGCCCGCCGACCGTCAGCACCTGCACGTCCGCGCGATCGCCGGGCACCACGCGGTACAGCCAAAAATGTCCCTGGTGCCAAATGCGCTTGAGATGCGGCGACAGCTCGGCAAAGACCGGCAGCGCGGCGTTGCGCACGAGCACGCTCTCGTAGTCGAACAGATGGGGATTGTTCCAGAAATCGCCGATGAGCGGCGTCGGCATCGCGCCCGGCTTGTACTGCACTGGCGTGTACGGCCGCACGGCGAAGCTGTCGTCCACCAACCCACCGTGTTCCAAGGCAAAAATCGCCCTTGGCACATGCCAGACCGCGCCCATGAAGGTCGTCTGGTTGTCGCGCTCGTTGAGCACATAACAAAAGCGCGACTTGTCGGGCAGCTGCCGCATCGCGTCGGCCAGATCGCCGATCTCGTCGCGTTCAAACCGCTTGAATTCGCGGCGCACCGTCCACGCATACGTCAGCGCCAGCAGCATGATCGGCACCAGCAGCCAGCGCCGCCAGCCGGTGAACTCCAGCTGCGGCCACAGCGTCAGCATCAGGATGACCTGAATCACCACGCGCTCGGTGATGATCGACATCTCGTTCATGTGCGACGGCAGGTAAAAGTAGGCGATCGCGCACAGCACCGTCATCAGCTCCAGGCTGCGATCGCGCCAGCGCGGCTGCACGCCGGCATCGCCGCGCAGGCGATCGACGATGCCGACCGCCAGCACCAGCAGCCACAGCGCCAGCGCCGCCCAGGCCATTTTGCGGTCCACGCCGTCGCGGAAATACTGCACCGACCATTCGTACAGCTGGGCGATCAGCTCATTCGGCTTGAGGAACCACAGGCCCAAGTCGCCGGAATGTGTACCAAAAGTTCGGCCCTCGGCGGTCGCCTCCAGCGCCACGAACTTGCGCCAAATCCACTGCCCGCCGATCGGCGCCGCCGCCAGCAGCACCCACAGCCGCGTCAGCCGCTGCCAGCCGTTGCCGTGCCAGAGCAGCACGAAAACCGCCATACCCATGCCGATCAGAAAGGCGATGACGTGGCAAAAAAACAGCACCATCAACAGGATCGCCAGACCGACGCCGCGCTGCCACCGCCCGGCTTCGGCATAGCGACGGGCCAGCGCCAGGATCGCGAAAAGTACCGGCAGGGCGATGATGTAATTGAGGAAACCGATGTTGACGAGCGCGTTCCAGGTCAGCGGCAGGCTCAGCAGCGCCAGGTACGGCGCCCGGCGCCACGCCCGCGCCAGCCACGCCAGGGACAGCGGCAGGCCGATCACGTACGCGCTCAGCAGCACGCGCGCCGCCGTCAGCGCGCCCATGCCCGGCACCGCGCGCGCGAACCACAGCGACAGCGTGTTCGGGTCCAGGGAGCGCGGCAGCAGGTAGGACGCGCGGTAGGTCGTCGCCGGATCGGCGTAGCGCAGCACAATGTCCATCAGCTGGACGTGGCCGAACAAATCGCCCATCGGCAGCCAGGTCACCGTCCAGATCGGCAGCAGGTTGGCGACAATGCCGACGGCAAGCAGCCACGGCAGCAGCTTGGGCACGGGCGGCAGCGGTGGGAGAGCGGGCTCGGACATGGCCTGGCTGGCGCGCGGTTGGGGTGGAATCTGCGCGCGCGGAGGATACTGGCGCCGCGGGGCAGCGGCAAGAACCCCGACGATCGCGCGCTTGACCGGCGGCGACGGCGTCACTAGCCTCGCGACCGGCCGCCGCGCCGCATCTGGAGACGCATGAGCAATCCCACCGCCCCGGGCCAGGACGGCCTGCGCGAACGCCTGAAGAGCCTGCCGCTGTTTTACCGCACGATGACAGTCGTCTTCGGGCCGGCGCTGCTTGTGTTTGGCCCCGGTTGGTTCCTCAAGAATTTCCCGCGGCCGGGGCGCTGCCTCAACCTCGGCGCGGGCGTGCGGCGGCTCGGTCCGGGCGTTGAAAACATCGACATCGCGCCGGCGCCGATGGTCGACATCGTCGCGGATATCGCGCACTTGCCGATCGCCGACGGCAGCGTTGCGCGCTTTGTTTGCGACAACGTGCTGGAGCATGTGCCGGACGTTCAGGCGGCAGTTGCCGAGATGCACCGCATCCTCGAGCCCGGCGGCATCGGCTACGTCAGCACGCCGTTCCTCTACCCATTTCACGCCTCGCCGAGCGACTTCCAGCGCTGGACCGCGCCGGGATTGCTGTTGCTTTTCAAGGACTTTGAGCTTGTAAAAATCGGCACGCGCTCCGGGCCGTTCTCCACGCTCAACGTCTGGCTGTGCTACACCTTCGCGACGATCTTCTGCCTCGGCAGCGACAAGCTGTTCTGGCTGCTCGTCAATGCGTCCCTGTTCCTGTTTTTCCCTGTGAAATTGCTGGATTTGCCGCTGCTGCTGCTGCCGCAATCGCTGCACAGCGCGTCGGTGTTCTACCTCGTGGTGCGCAAAAAATGAGCGCCTGGACAACCGCTGATTTGTGCGACGCTTTTGACGGCGAAGTGCAGGTTGCCACGCCGATCTTCCAGTCATTTGGCGCAGTTGCGGCGTTCGCCGGGCCGATCGCCACCGTCAAGGTCTTTGAGGACAATGCGCTCGTCAAAGCCGCGCTGTCTGAGCCCGGCGCCGGGCGCATCCTCGTCGTCGACGGCGGCGGTTCGCTGCGCTGCGCATTGGTCGGCGATCAGATCGCCGCATTGGCGGTGCAAAACGCGTGGGCCG
Organism: uncultured Myxococcales bacterium; assembly: GCA_903869075.1. Lineage (GTDB taxonomy): Bacteria > Myxococcota_A > UBA9042 > UBA9042 > UBA9042 > CAIYBN01. The sequence goes on from CAIPXZ010000431.1 coordinate 3,359, forward strand.
GCGTGATCGTCTGGGGCTGCATCCGCGACAGCCTCGCCATCGGCAGCCTCGCGCTGGGCGTGCGGGCGCTGGCGACGCACCCACGCAAGACGCTCAAGCAGGGCGCCGGATATCGGCAAATTCCTTTGCAGTTCGCGGATGTGTGCTGGACGCCGGGCGACTGGGCGTATGTCGACGCGGACGGGATTGTCGTCGCCCGCCGCCGGCTTCACGGGTAGCTCCGCCCCGCCGCCGGCCGCCTTGGCGATTGACGCGGCGCAATCATCCTCTATACTTGCGCTCCCCGCGTTCCGGCCATCCCGCCGTCTCGCGGTCTAACTCGGCGCAGCTCCTGAGAAATCCGGATCTGCCAGCAGGTTCAGGGCTGCGGCTCCCCTGCTGCCGCGCGGGCACCAATGCGGTGCCGCCCGGACGAAAAAGGTGATTGGAGTTCCCGATGTCGCTGCCTACCGCCCCGCTCGCCGTCCGCCCGCGCCACCTGTCTGGCTCTGGCATTTCCAAGAAGATTCGCCGCGCTGGCCTGCTGCCGGC
>CAIPXZ010000432.1 GCA_903869075.1 uncultured Myxococcales bacterium
AGCCGGTCTGGACGCAGGTCGACGGCACTTTCAACAGCTGCGGCGCGGCGTGCCACATGACGCCGCCCGGCGCGCCGCACGCGCCCGACCCGAACTGCGCGCTGTGCCACGCCGCGGTCGTCGCCGCCGTCAACCCGGTCTCAGGCGCGGTGACGTGGGCGAACGCGGCGCTGCACGTCGACGGCGTCATCGAGAGCAACAAGTACCACACGCTGGACGGCTGGACGTCGCCGAAATTCCTGGCGAATGGCACGGCGAGCGCCAACCACCACGGCTTTGGCTACTTCCTCGCCAACCACGGCGTCGATGACAAGGGCGTCGCGTGCACGACCTGTCATGGCGCGGATTACGGCGGCGGCGTCGTCGCAGTGTCCTGTAATGACAGCACAATCAACTGCCACGGCGTCAACGCCGCGACCAACGGCACCAACGGCGACTGGCACAGCTGCAACTTCTGCCACGGCAACGCGACCCAGGAGAACCCGCCGCAGGGCGTCGCCGACGAGTCGACGAACCTGACGCTGGCGGTGGGACGCCACATGGCGCACGTGACCGCGAGCGCGACAACGCACACGGCGATTGACTGCACGCGGTGCCACACGCTGCCGGCGGCGGGCGACGTGGCGCACACGCAACAGTATGTTCCGACTGCGGATTTGAGCACGGCGGGGCATCATGGCGACGTGACGTTCCCGGCGCCGTCCGCAGCCGTCAACAGCACCGGCGCGATGGTCTGGGACGTGACGGCGGTGCTTGGCGCACCCGTGGCCGAGCGCGGCACGTGCATGGGCGCGTGCCACTCGAACGGCCGCGGCGGCGCGCCCGCGGTCACGCCGTACTGGGCGGGCGGTACCTGGACCGCCGGCTTGTGCAGCAACTGCCACGCCGCGACGCCGACGACGGGCCATCATACCGACCACCTCGGCGGCAACGGCTTCGTCGTTTACTGCACGTCGTGCCATCCGGCGGCCAATACCGCCTCGCATGTCAATGGCTTGCGCGACGTGCTCGCGACTATCACCGGCGCGCCGTACGTCGGCGCCATCACCAGCAGCCGCCCGACGACCGGCAACTGCAAGACAAGCGTCCAGTGCAACGGCTCGTGCCACGGTGAAAACCACAACAGCTACTGCTGGTGATGGCGATTCCGTCCATCCAGCCGACGCCGGCGGCTCTTGTCGAAAATGGGCGAATCCACACGGGATTTTTCCACGAGCCGTTCCGCAAGGTCAACCTGCTGGATGCGCCGCAGCTGGGCGGCGCGCTGGGCCGGCCGCTGCGGTGGCTGCGGCTCAAGGAGTGGGTCGGATTTGCCTTTGAACATCCGCAGTTCTACGGCGCGATGATCATCCAGGACGCCAAGTACGCGGCGAGCGCGACGGTCTACCTGGTGGACCGGCGGACGGCGCAGCGCCACGAGTGGCTGGTTGTGGCGGCGCCGGGGCAGGTGCGGCTGCCGGAGACGCTGTGGCACGGCGAGAGTCGGTGCGTGTCGGGCGGCGATGCGCTGCTGTTTGACCATGACCTCGCGGGCGGGCGCCACCACGTGCGCGTGCACCTGCGTGCCCGTGGGCAAGTGCCTGAGCTGCAAGCGGATTTGGTGCTGCACCAGGACCTGGCGCGCGTCGCGCCGCTCGTCGTCAGCCTGCCGATTGGCGCGCGGCACCACACCTACACCCACAAGTCGCCGCTGCGGCTGGCGGGGACGCTGCGGCTGGGCGACGCGACGGTTCACTATGATCCGCAACGGGATTTTGGCAACCTGGACGAGCAAAAGACCTGGTATCCGTACCGGTCGCGCTGGCATTGGGGAACCTTCGTCGGCCTGACCCGCGGCGGGCGGCACCTGGCGCTGAACCTCGCCAACCAAATGACGCCGCGCGATGCGCCGGGCGAGGATGCGCTGTGGTTGGATGGCCGGCTAATCCTGATGCCATCCGCGGAGTTCCACGCCGTGGGCGATGGCGGGAACTACCGCATCGCCGACCCGGCGGGGCGGATTCGCCTGCAGTTCGTCGCCGACGGTGCCAAGCGCGAGGCGCGCAACTGGGGGCTGGCGGCGATCGACTACGCGCAGCACTACGGGCGCTATGTTGGCGAAATTACGGATGATACCGGCGAAGTCCACGCGCTCGATGGCCTGTATGGCGTCGTCGAGCGGATGGCGGCGCGCTTTTAGTCAAGGCGTCACGGGCCGCGAAAATAGTCCGGGTCGACGTTGCCGACGACGCGGTTGAAGCCGCAGCCGTGGCACGACGCGACGGAGCTGCGGGCGCTGAGCGATTCGCGACGCGCGCGCGCCGCCGGCTGGTTGTAAATCTCCAGCAATGACAGGGTGTTGATGTCGCCGAGGACGTGCTCCGCGTGCGAGTCCTGGCAGCAGAGCGCGACCTGGCCAGTCGCCGTCACTTTGAGCTCAAACCACTGCGTACACGGCAGCGCCTCGAGGTCGCGCGCCGGCGCCTGGACGTGGCCAAGCCAGCCGTGGCGGTCGATCATCCGCACCTCGAAGCCCGGCAGCTCGCGGTGGACGAAGGCGCGGAACTGGCTGTCCACGGTGTCATTGCTGCGCACGCGGCTAATCAGCACCGTAAACGGCAGCGGCGCCTCGCGCGAGGCGCGGTGCAGCGCGGTCACGTTCGCCCAGGTCCGCGCCCACGGGATGCCCATCGCCGCCTGGTACGCCGCCGGTTCGTGGAAATTCAGCGAGATCACCAGCTCGGCAATGTTGCGCCGCGCCTGCAAGTGCGCGAGTTGCTTGGCATCCAGCAGCGTCCCCGTCGTCACAAGGCAGACGGCGGCGTTGGGCACTTCCTGCTCCAGGCGGGCGAGGAGCCCGTGCAGCCGCTTGTCGGCAAACGGCTCGCTGATCAGGAACGGGCAGAGCGCGAAGCGAATTTCGCGCGGAATCTCTTTCAAATCGTTGATGATTTTGTCCAGCAGCGCGTCGCTCATCCGCGTGCCCTGGCGCTCCAGCGTCGGATATGTGCAAAACGTGCAAGCCGCGGGACAGCTCGTGTACGACTCGAGGTTGATGAGCACCGGGTAATCCAGCCGCGGCCCGCGCGCCAGACGCTGGAAATCCTGATGCAAGCGCGTTCGCGCGCCGCCCTGGCGGCCGTAGACGGCGAGCGCCGTCGGCTGCAGCAGCGCCTCCAGCTCGCCGACGTACGGCGCCAGCTGCGCCGCCAAAAGCGTGCAAAGCGCGGTGGCGCGCGGGCGATCCGCTTCCGCGGCAACGCGGTAGGACCAGCCGACGCCGCCGGTGACCGCGCAGTACGCGCCGTTGTCGAGCGCAGAAACGACAATCGCCAGGTCCGCCGCGCCGACGTGGAGCATGCCCGCCTGCAGCCACGCCGCCGCTGGCTGCCACGCGCCGTCCGCCGCTGCCGCAAATTCCGTCAGGACCCAAGCCGGCGCCTTCGCCTGTGGCGCCGCTGACCCGAGTTCCACCGCACTGCCCATCGCCATCCTTGCCGCTGCCGCGCCGTTGCGCCCCGCCCGGGCGGCAGCCGAGTGTGAAGGCCGGTCCGCGCGTGGTCAACGCCAAACTTGCCAAATAAAATCGGACAATTGTAGGGATCTCGTGCAACGCTGGATTGCCAAACGGGGAAAGGGCTACGGCGGCGTGTCGGCGGCAACACGGTCGCGCTGCGCCAGCGTCGGGAACAGCCGCCACCACAGCAGCGCCACGAGAATCGTGCCCACGCCGCCGACGACGACCGAGCCGACGGGTCCCCACAGCGCCGCGGTGGCGCCGGACTCGAACTCGCCCAGCTGGTTACTGGCGCCGATGAAGATGGATGAGACCGCGCTGACGCGGCCGCGCATCGCGTTTGGCGTCTCCAGCTGCACGAGCGACTGGCGGATGACCATGTTCACCATGTCGAACGCCCCGGTCAGCGCCAGCGCCACGAGCGACAGGGCAAAATGCGTCGACACGCCAAAAAGCAGCGTCGCCGCGCCGTACAGGCCAATCGCCCAGAGCAGCGTGCGGCCCACGCGCCGTTCCGCCGGGCGGTGCGTCAGGACCACCGACATCAGCAGCGCGCCCGCCGCCGGCGCCGCCCGCAGCACGCCCAAGCCGAGCGTGCCGACGTGCAGGATATCCTTGGCAAACATCGGCAGCAGCGCCGTCGCGCCGCCGAGCAGCACCGCGAAAAGGTCCAGCGAGATGGCGCCCAGCACCGCCGGCCGGTGCCAGATGAATTCCAGCCCCGCCAGCAGGCTGCGCACCGACGGTGGCTCCGCCGGCGCCGGCGCGTGCGTGTAGTGCACGCCCGCGACGAGCCCACACGCCAGCGCCGACAGCGCCGCGCACGTCGCGAACACCGCCGGCGCGCCGGCCAGGAAGATGGCGCCCGCCAGCGCCGGCCCGCCGATAATCGCCAGCTGCAGCCCGGACATGCTGACCGCCATCGCCCGCGACAGCAGCGGCGTCGGCACAAGCAGCGGCACCAGCGCCTGCTGCGCCGGCATCTGGAACGCGCGCACGACGCCGAGCAGGACGGCCACCACAAGCAGCAGCTCGCGCGTCGCCCAGTGCGCGTACACGGCGTGCGCCAGCGCCGCACCGGTGAGCGCCTGCACGACGAGGCACAGCGCGATGATCCGCCCGCGGTGCACGCGATCCGCGACGTGGCCTGACGGCAGCGACAACAGCAGCGCCGGCACGAACTGGTAGAGACCGACAAGGCCGAGATCCCAGGCGCTCGCCGTCAGCTCGTACATCTGCCAGCCGAGCGCGACCATCAGCATCTGGCTCGCCGTGGTGCCGCACAGCCGCGCGAACCAGAAGCGCACGAAGCTGCGGCTGCGCAACAGCGCCGGCAAGTCGCTGGCCACGTCAGCCCACCTTCGGCAGCAAACGGCGGATGAGCGCCTTGCGGGCGGGCTCCTCGAACAGCGTCCACGACACCTGCGCCAGCGCCACCGTCGCCGCCGCGAGCACGGCGAACGCCAGCCACATGTTGCGGCCAGTCAGCGGCTGCCACAGCAGGAACAGCGCCAGCGGGTGCAGCAGGTAGCAGGCGAAGCTCAGCTTGCCGGGCAGCACCAGCCAGCCGCGCGCTTGGCCTTCGCGGTACGTTCCTAGCACGTCCGCGGCGAACGCCACAGTCAGCGCCACGCCGCCGCTCAGCAGCAGCGGACCGACGACGCAGTGCAGCGGCTGCGCCAGGTCCAGCCGCAGGTACACGAGCGTCGCCAGCGCCAGCCCGAGCGGCAGCGCCGGCCACCGCAGCCGCGGCGGCAGCTCCCGCAGGTGGCGGTGGGCGAGGAACGCCAGACAGCCGAGCGCGAGGCTGGCAAAGCCCATCGCCGAGTTCGTCGTCAGCCACAGGAACGTCTGGAGGTGGTGCTGCAGCAGGAAAACGTCGAACGCGCCGCCGGCCACGACGAGCGCCACGAGCGCTGCCACGAGCTTCCAGCGCGGCCGCGCCAGCAGCACGAGCAGCGGGTAGAACAGGTAAAACTGCTCCTCAATCGCCAGCGACCACAGGATGTCCCAGTGCAGCCCCCAGCCGCCGACGATGTCCGAGCGCAGGATCCGCAGCCAGTTCAGCGTGAACGTCGGGATCGACAACCAAAACGGCAGATCGAAGCGGCTGTCCACGCGGTGGAAGCAGAATTCGCTGGCCGGACCGCCGGGGATGGCCAGCAGCGCGACGGCGCCGATGCCGCAGGTCAGCGCGACGAGCGGCCAGATGCGCGCGACGCGGCGGACCCAAAAGCGCAGGGCGTCGGCGCGTTTGCGGAAATCGTGGGCGAAGATTTGCCGCGAGATGAGGAAGCCGGAGAGCACGAAAAATACGTAGACGCCGTAGGAGCCGTTGCCGGCGAACTGGTTCCAGCGCGCGCTGGCGTGGGTGTCGATGCGCCCGGAGCCGTGCAGGTGCACCGCGAGCACGAGGCCGATGCTCAGCGTCCGCAGCAGATCGACAAGCAGGAGACGTTCCATCGGCAGACCGCGCGGCCAAGGCTGCCGCGGCGGCAGTCTGTGGGCGCGCGGCGGGGGCGTCAAGGGCTGCGCGGCGAAGCGAATGGCAGCGGGCCTGGGGCAGCGGCGGTGGCCCATTCCGCGCCTGCTGCGCCCGCTGCACCGACCCTGGCGGCCCGCAACCGCCGCTTGACCCCACGACCCGAACAGTCACACTGGCGATGCAGCTGCGCGCGCCACGTCCCGCCGCTGCCGAGGAGCCGGCTGTGCCCAACGTGCTGAACCCGTCGACCCCGCCGACCCCGCTGCGGACTTTCGCGCTGCTGCTGCTGGCTGTCTGGATGCTGGCTGCGGTGCCAGCGCCCGCCTTTGCCCAGACGCCGTTGGCCTTGCCGACCTCCGCGACGCCTGTGGACGCGCCGCTTTCCCTCGCTTCGCAGCCCGCTTCCCGTCATGCGGTGTATGTGGAGGCGAATTCGCTGTTGCTCGCCACCGGTTCGCTCGGCGTTGCCTACGAGTATCGGCCGTTCCGTGGCTTCGCCATCAGCGCCGGCATGGGTGGCGCGTATCTAGTCGATCCCTGCATCTTCGGCTGTTCCGGCGGCAACTTGGCGGTCGCCGGCCAGGTCCTCGCCCACGGCCTCTTCGGCTGGGCGACGCCGCACTCCTGCGAGGTCGCGCTCGGCGTCGCCGCCGGCTACTTCCACTCCGCTGACTCCGGCAACGACCACGCGCTCGTCGAGCCCGCCGCCTTTCTCGGCTACCGCTATCACCCGCTGGAAGCGGGGCGCATCTTCCGCGCCGGCATCGGCTGGTCGTACTTGCTGGGCGTTGGCCTCTCCGTGTCAGCGGGCGAGGCGTTTTGACGGCCGATTTGCCCACGCCCCGCGCCACCTCACGCTGCCACACGCAGCAGCACCTTGATCGCCTCGCGCGCATCCATCGCCGCATAGCCTTCCGCCACGCGCGCGATCGGCAGTTCCAAGTCAAAAACCTTGCCCGGGTGGATCTTGCCATCGAGCACGCGCTGCATCAGGTCGGGCAGGAACCGCCGGACCGGCGCTGGTCCGCCGAGCATCCGCCGCTGGCCGAAGAACAGCTGCCGTGCGTCCAGCGTGACACCGTGCGGCACGCCGACGTAGCCGATGCCACCGCCGGGACGGCAGCACGCCAGCGCTTGGGCGAACGATTCCTGGGTGCCGACGCACTCAAGCACGCTGTCCGCGCCGATGCCGCGCGTCAGGTCCAGCACCCGGGCGATGCCTTCATCGCCGCGCGTGGCGACGATGTCGGTCGCGCCGTACTCAAGCGCCAGCTTTTGCCGGCTTGCATGGCGGCTCATGATGAGGATGCGCTCTGCACCCAGCTGCTTGGCCGCCAGCACGCCCATGAGCCCGACCGCGCCATCGCCGACAACGAGCACCACCGCGCCCGGCTTCACGCCCGCCGCGTGCGCCGCATACCAACCGGTGCCCAGCACGTCCGACACGGCCAGCAGGTCGACAACCTGGTCGGGCGAGGGCATTTCCGCCGTCGCAACCAGCGTCCCGTCTGCCAGGGGCACGCGCGCAAAAGGCGCCTGTGCGCCGGACATGAATTCGCCCTGTGTACAGGACGAGTGAAAGCCATACGCACAGTGCGGGCAGGTATTGTCCGAGATGCAGAATGAGCCGACGACGAACTGCCCCGGCTTGACCGTCCGCACATCCGCGCCGACGGCGACGACTGTACCGCAGTATTCATGGCCCATCGGCTGCGGGCGTTCGACCGGCTGCAGCCCGCGATATGGCCACAGGTCCGAGCCGCAGATGCACGTCGCCGCCAGCTGGAGGATGGCGTCCGTGGGCTTCAAGATCTGCGGGTCGGGCAGGTGTTCATAGCGGACATCGTGCGGGGCGTGGAGGATCGTAGCGAACATGGCGGTCTCCTGAGCTGGGGTGCGGGATGCGGTCAGCGCAATCAAGCAGCAGCGCGTCGCAGCGGCGGGCTGGCGCTGGCAAGCTTGGGCGCGGAGCGTCGGGATGTCGAGGGGGAACGCGCGCGCGTGTTGCCCACTGCGCCGGAACGCACCTTCGCCGCTGCCCAGCTGGACCACCGGCGTCCGTCGCCACGGGCGCGCTTTCTGTAGCCGCCGTATCTGGATTTGGGCGGAAAATTTGTCCGGACTTGTCGGCTGCCATACTCTTCCGACCCGCCGGGCCGTTGTCTTGGCCCGGAGACAGGAGTCTCTGATGTCGCTCGTTGCTGAGAAAGTTGCCATCGCCATCCTCATTCGCAATCTTGTGTACTGTAGCGCCCGCTGCAAGGCCAATCCCAAGACCGTCGCCTTCGCCGGCATCCTCGACGCCGCGCTGGCGACGCTGCTTGCGTCCTTGGATGCCCGCAATACCGCCGCGAACAAGACGCTTGTGAGCTCCGCAGCCCGTGATTACGCCGCGGAGGTGCTGACCGACATGTTCGTGCCCATCGGCTTGCGCCTGGCCGCAGCGTATCCCGAGCGGCGCAAGGCGTCCGGGTTCGTGCGCGTCTTTGGCAAGCTGCGGCCATCTGACCTCGTGACGACGCCGCAGCTGGCGCAGGACAAAGTGTTCGGCGACTTCCTGCTGCTGTTGCAGGATCCGGAGACACCCAAGGCGCTTGCGGACGCGGTCAAGGACTTTGCCGCCGCGTATGCCGTGCTCAAGACGGCCATCGCCGCGGATGTGGCGGCGGACAACGCGCTGAAGAAGGCGGTCAAGACCATCACCAACGCCCGGACGACGGCGCTGGATGCCTTGGCTATCGTCGAAGGCCAGCTGAAGTCGCTCTTCCCGCGTCAACGCAAAAAAGTGGACGCGTTCTTCCCGGACAACAGCGCCCGGCGGGCGACCAAGCAGACTGCGGCGGCCAAAGCCGCGGGGTTCAGCGGCGTTGCCGATTCCGGAGCCGAGGACACCGACCCCGAAAAGTAGGCTGCACACGCCAGAGCCGATGCAAACCCGGCAGTGGTAGCGCGTGCACAATGTGCGGGCGTCGCTGCCGCTGTGGTTTGGGCTGGATCAAAATGCGCAATGCTCGCCGCCACCGTGGTTGGCAGCAGATAGATTTTGGGAATGGCCCAAACCATGTTGGTGTGTAGCGGATCGATCTTTGGAATGGTCCCAACCACGCTGGTTTGTAGCAGATCGGTTTTTGGAAGGGTCGCCACCACCGTGGTTTGCAGCAGATCGGTTTTGGGAATGGCCAAAACCACGTTGGTTGGCGGTGGATCGGTTTTTGCTGGCGATGGCAGGGGCGCAAAACCAGGCGGTGCGCTTGTCGCAACTGCCCACTGCCGACGGCCAAACGCCACCGCGCTTCACGGCCACGCCCGGCTGAAACCACCGGATGCGCCCGCAGCTTGACGACTGCCCCAACCGCGGCACACTCCGGAGACGCTGGCATCAAGCCATGGCTTGGGAGACAAACAATGCGCGGTTCAGGATGGTTTCTCGGCTGCAGCCTCGTCTGGGCCATGAGCGCCTGTGGTGGCGGCAGCACCGTCGCGGCGGGCGGTAGCGGCACGACGACCGACACCCAGCACAGCGACAGCCCCGCCGCCGATACCGGCGCCGTGGACTGCCCGACCGACATCACCACCTGCGGTGACCGCATCTGCAAGGGCGCCGAGACCGCGCAGTGCTGCCCATTCGACTGCGAAGCCACCGCCGCCGGCGCCGCGGGCTGCATCAACTCGAGCTGCCACACGGAAATGCTCGGCTGCCGCTCAGACGCCGTGTGCATGGCCAGCGTCAACTGCGCTTTGGCATGCAAGATGGACGCGACGTGCCGCGCCGGCTGCGCCAAGCAGGCGGGTAGCTATCCGGCACAGGCGTTGTTCAAGTGCCTGGCGACGGTGCCGCAGTGTTGGACGATGTAGGCGAGCGCGGCGAGAGGCGCTCGGCGGCGAGCACGACGCTGCTGACAGCCGACCTCTGCCGCTGGCGAAAACTTGGGAGCAATCGCCATGGATGAGCTCGAGCCACCAGAATTCGCAGCACCACCGCCACCGCCACCGCCGCGGCGTTTTGTCTGGATCCTCTGGGCGCTGCTCGCCGTTGCATTTGCCAAGGCGCGCCATTTTGACGCCGACCGCGGCATGGCCGCGTTCCTCAGCGCGGCGATGGTCGCCAGCCACTTCCTGCGCC
>CAIPXZ010000433.1 GCA_903869075.1 uncultured Myxococcales bacterium
ACCGCCCGAAAGCCAGGAAAGGGGAGTCTGAGGGGAAAACCTGCGCAGCGGGTTTTCCCCTCAGGCCCTCACCCTACGGCGCCGCCACCAGCGTCAGCCCCGGCAGCACCAGCTTTGTCGTCAGCGTACCGTCGCTCGCCGTCACCTCCGCGTGCACGACGTCGCCGGCCTTCAGCCCAGCGCCGGACAGGTCGACGCTCGCCGTCGTCGCGCCCGCCGCAAGCTGGTTGTTGGCAAACCACGCGTAGGTGTACGTCACCGGGTCGCCGTCGACGTCGGTCGTCGGCGGGTTGGTCAACGTCACACCCACCGTGCTCAGCGTGTTCGGCGTCAGGTTCGTGTACACGCCGGCAAACGCCGTCGGCGGCGCGTCGGCAATCGTCACGTTCAGCGTCAGCGCCGCGCCGTTCTCCACGCCGTCGTTCGGCGTGACCTTCAGCGTCAGCTTGTCGCCCTTCTTCGCCGTCGCCGCCGGGAACGTCGTCGTCGTCTGCGCGGCGTTGACAACGTTGTTGACGCTCCACGCGTACTTGTAGGTGATCGTCTGGCCGGCGTCGACGTCCGTGCTCGTCGCCGTCTGCGCGAACGCCACGGCCTGGGTCGTGTTCGGCGCTGCCGGGTTGAAGCCGCCCGCCGGCGCCGTCGCCTTGTGATTCAGCGCGATGGCATAGGTGCGCTCGCCCAGCTTGACGCCCAAGTGGGTGATGCGCACGGTGACGTTGCCGGTGCCGGTGATCGGCGACTTCGCGGTGATGGCGCTGGCGCCGCCGAGGCTGGGGATGCTCGTCGTGCTCAGCACGTTGCCGGTCAGCGGGTCCAGCACCTCCACGACGACCAAGCCCGGCACGTTGGCGTTGCCACCGACGGTGAAATTCGTCGTGCCGTCCGACACAACGAACGTCGAGGCGGTCGGCGACAGGCCGGTGACAAGGACGCAGTACTGGCCGTCGCCAATCGTCGTCGGCACGCAGGTGCAGGTCGGGTCGAGCGAGTCGTTGTTGGCGCACACGGCGCTGATGCCGCAGACCGGCCGCGAGGCGCACACGTCCGCGCCACCCTGCACCGTCCACGTCAGCTCATTGGACAGCGCCACCGCGGTGCCGTCATCGGCGGTCGCCGCGACGGTGATCACGTCGCCCGCCTTGATTGTCGCGCCGAGCGCGGTGCGCAGGCTGAACACCGTCGTCGCCGCGCTCGTCTTGGCCGGCACCGGTGTGCCGTTGACCGCCCAATGCCAGGCAACAAGCAGCGGATCGCCGTCCGCATCCGTCGCCGCCTGCGCCGTCGATGCGCTCACGTCGCCGAGCAAGCCGACGACCTGGACATCCGCCGCCAGCACCGGCGCCACCGGCGCGAGGTTGCCGATCTGCACGTTCGCCGACGCCGGCCAGCTGGTGCCGTAGCCGTCCGAGGCGGTGACAACTGCGGTCCAGATCTCGCCTTTCTTGGCCGCGCCTTCGGGCACAGTCGCATCGGTGTAGCTCGTCGGCTGGCCGTTGCGCAGCCACGCGTACGTGTAGCTGACAGCGTCGCCTTCGGGATCGCTCGCCGCAACGACGAGGTTCACGGTCAGGCTGTCCTGCGCCGTCGGCAGCTGCGGCGTCACCGCGACTTGCGGCTGGGTCGGCGGCGCGTTGGCGCTGAACAGCAGGTCGCGGCTGGCCACGGGCGCCTGCGCCGCGTTCGTCACGCTCACTTTCAGGTCATAGGTGCCGTCGGGGATGCCGCCGACATCGACGAGGATGCTCAGCTCCACCAGGCTCTCGACCGTCTTCTGCGCCACGATGGTGCCGCTGACGGCATCGGCGACGGTCAGCACGAACGGCCCGCCCGCCGGCGGATTTTCCACATGCGCGGTCAGCGAAAACGGCGCGCCGGACGTCAGCACGCTGTTCTGCGCCGGGCTGTCGATGAACAGGTGCGGCAGGAAGTCGGCGACCTGCCACGTCAGCGCGGTCGAGGTCGCCGTCGCGAGGCCATCAAACGCCGTCTGCACGAGCGTGACCTGATCGCCCACCACCAGCGGCTTGCCCGCCGCCGCCGCGAGCTCACTCGCCCACGCGTGCGGCTGGTTCAGCCCGGGCAGCGCCACGCCGTTCAGCGACCACTGCCACGTCAGCAGCAGCGCATCGCCGTCGGGATCGCCCGCCGAAACCGCCGTCGTCGCGCTCGCGTCGCCTTCCAGGTCCAGCTGCGTCGCCGTCTGCGCCAGCGTCGCGGCGATCGGCGCCTGGTTGCCGATGACGACATACGCGCTGCCCGCCCAGCCCTTGCCGTACGCGTCCGCCGGCGTCACCGTCACCACCCACACTTCATTCTTTTTGACCACGCCCTCCGGCACCGTCGCCGCGGTCTGGTTCGTCGCCGCGCCGTCCTTGGTCCAGGCGTAGGTGTACGTGACAGCATCGCCTTCCGGGTCGACGCTCGGCGTGGCGATCTGCACCGTCAGGCTGTCCGCCGCCGTCGGCGTCGCCGGCACGATGAGCACAACCGGCGGTGCCGGCGGCGCGTTGACCGTGAACTGCAGGTCCGCGCTCGCCACCGAGGTCCCCGCCGCCGTCGCCAGGCTGACGACCACCGCGTACGTGCCCGCCGGCACGCCGGCGACGTTGACCTGCGTCGTGAACGGCGCCGTCAGGCTGTCCACGCTGCCCGTCGCGACGACAAAACCGCTCACCGCGTCAGCCACTTTCACGCTAAACGGCCCGCCGGTGGTCGGCGGATTCTCGACGTGGCCGGCCAAGGTGAACGACCCAGCCGAGCTCTGCACGCTGTTCGCCGTCGGCGCGTCGATGAACAAGTGCGGCGCCACGTCCGCCACGGTCCAGGTCAGCGGCTTGGAAGTCGTCGTCGCCAGGCCGTCGGTCACGACCTGCACAAGCGTAATGCTATCGCCCACCTTCAGCGTCGTCCCCAGCGCCGCGCCCAGCGCCGGCACCGTCGTCTTCGCCACGTTCTTGCCCGGCACCGCCGTGCCGTTGACCTGCCACTTCCACGTCAGCTGGATCGCATCGCCGTCGGGATCGCTCGCAGCCGTCGCCACCGTCGCGCTGACGTCGCCGACGACGTCCACAAGCGTCGCGTCGCTCGCCAGGGTCGCCGCCACGGGCGCCTCGTTGCCCACGAGCACCTGCGCGTAGCCCGGCCAGCCCTTGCCATAGCTGTCGGCGGGCGTCACGGCGACGACCCACACTTCGCCCTTTTTGGTGGCGCTGGCGGCGATGCTGCTGCCGCTGTCCGCGGTGGCGACGCCGTTGCGCGTCCAGGCGTAGGTGTACGTCACCGCATCGCCCTCCGGATCGGTCGACGGCGTCGTCAGCTTGGCGCTGAAGCCATCGGCCGCCGTCGGCTGCGCCGGATCGATCGCCACAACCGGCGCTGTCGGCGGTGCATTGACAGTGAACGCGAGGTCCGCGGTCGCCACCAGCGACGCCTTGGCGTCCAGCACCGACACGCGCAGGGCATAGCCGCCGCCCGCCAGCCCGGCGAGGTTGACCTCGACGTCGATCGGCTTGGCCAGGTCATCGGTCGTCGCCGTCGCCACGACGTACGCGCTCACCGCATCCGCCACTTTCACGGCGAACGGCCCGCCGGTCGTCGGCGGATGCACAACGTGCGCCTGCAGCTGGAACGCGCCAGCGCCGCTGAGCGTGGCGTTGGCTTTCGGGCTGTCGATGACGAGCTGCGCGCCGCTCAGCGTGTCGTTGGCGGTTGTTGTGTCGCCGGGCGCCGCGTCGCCGCCATCGGCGAGCGCGTCGCTGGGGACGTCGTCGGCGGTCGCGTCGTCGCTGCTGCTCGTGCTGCCCGCGCTGCCGCAGGCGCTGGCCAAGCTCAGCGCTGCAAGCCAGGTGCTGGCGCGCTGCCAACGGCGCAAAATCGGTTTGAGTGTCTGCATGAATTCCTCCGGAATGAGCCTGAATCGAAAGAGTGGGCGGGCAAATAAGCCCATCGGTTTGCTAGGGATTGGCGACGCCGCGTCAACAGCACATGGGAACTCCTTGCCTTCAGGGTTGAACGTGAACTTGCCAGCCTTGCCAGCCGACGCCGCCGCGGTCGTCGCGCAGCACAAGCCAGAGCCAAACGGTGCCGGGCGTGTCGGGCGCGGTGAAGCCGGTGCTGACGTCGCTGCCCGGGTCGTCGCTCGTGCGGCCGCTGGCAGGGTCGGCGAGCGTGCCGCCGGTTGTGTAGAACGCCGCGTCGATGGCTTCGCGCTGGATGACGAGCGCGCGGCTGATGACGTCGAACCGCAGGTAGCGCTCGGCGCCGCCGCAGCCCGCCGGCTTGAAGCAGTCGGCCTTGCACGCGGTCACGCTCGTGTCGCCGGGGCTGGCGGTGAGGCGCTCGTCGACGTCGCAGTGGCCGTCGCCGCAGACAGCGTGGTCGCCGCAGTCGGGCCAGGACGCCCGCCAGGTCACCGTCTCGCCGGGATGCAGCGTCACGATGTCCGTCACCGCCACCGGCAGCGCCACGCCGTCCGCGCGCTGCAGCTGCAGGTGCGCCAGCTGCGGCGGCACGTTGGTGCGGTAGCCCTGCTGGAAGTCGGCGGCCTGCTGCTGCGTCGTGCCGGCCAGCGGGCAGCGCAGCCGCACGCGGAAGAAGTCGACATCGCTCGACGCCAGCGGCCCCTCCACGCGGATCGGCGCATACCAGCCGCCGGTGCTATCGGGATCGCTCGGCCGCCCGGCCGGCTGGCCATCGGTCGCCACCGGCGGGTTCGGGCCAAACTGGCCGCAGACGTCGTTCGGCACCATCCACGTCGCCGTCGGCGCGTCCGCCAGCGCGTCGATCTGCGCGCCCTCGTCCGTCAGGCACGTCACCGCCACCGGCGCCTGCTCCGCCAGCGGCGTCCGCGCTGTGCACGCCGCCCACTGCAGCGACGGCGCCGTCAGCTCGCCCGTGGGCGTCACGACAAGCGCCTGCAGCGTCACCTTTTTGCCCGGCGCCGCTTCCGCCGGATCCGCGCGCACCGCCAGCACGCGCGCGCCGGTGATCCGCCACGTCTGGGCGTCCAGCGTCGGCGCGCACGCCGCCAGCAGCAATAGCCAAGGCATCACCAGCCGCATCGCACACCTGCCATGGGGAGCAACGGCAGGCCGCGCAAACCGCTGCGTCGGCTGTAGTCGTTGGTGTAGACAAACTCTTCAATGTTCGGGCGGTTTGTCACGTTCAAGACCTCGAGGTACGCCTCGAGCCACGTGCGCGTCCAGGTCCAGCGCTTGGCGGCCGACAGATCGAGCTCGAAGAAATCCGGCAGGCGGTCGCTGTTTTGCGCGCCGAAGATCGGCTGCCAGCGATCGCGCAGCGCGTCGTACCAGGAGGCGATGACGGGCGTGCGCGGCGCGCCGGTGGCGTAGCGCACGCGGGCACCGAGGTCGAAGCCGGCGCCGGGGCGAAAGGCGATGGCGGCGGTGAGCAAATGCGTCTGGTCGTAGTCCGAGAGGCGCCAGTCGGCGGTCGGGCTGGCGCGGCGCTCGGCGCGGGAGAACGTGTAGCTGACCCAGCCGAACCAGCTGCCGGCGGTGGCGCGCACGGTGGCTTGGACGCCGCGGCTGCGGCCTTCCCCGGTGGCGACGAGCGCCTGCGCCAGCAGCGG
>CAIPXZ010000434.1 GCA_903869075.1 uncultured Myxococcales bacterium
CAAAGATTGGCCCACTCGTCGCCCGACGGCGCCGCGACAAGCAGCACGCGCCCCACCAGGGGCCGCACGGCCGCCGGCAAGGACGCCGGCGCGGCCAGCCGCAGGAACACCTCAAACGACAGCGTCTGGACGATCTGGCCAAACACCGGCAGCAGCGCGTCCGGACGCTCGGCCAGCCGACCCAGCAGCCCTTGCATCAGGCCGATCCCTGTCGGCTCGGCGACGCGGTTCAGCAGCGCCTGCAGCGCGCTCAGCTCATCCTGCGTCATGTTCGGCCGCAGCGGCGCGGACTTGGCCAGCGCCTCGCCCAGCGGAAACTTTGTCAGCTCCGCCACGCACACGCGGCCATAATCCGCCTCATCGCCGCTCAGCAGCCCGCTCAGCGCGTTCAGGTCGGCGTCGTACGTCACCTGCGCCAGCCGCGTCAGCTGCCGCGCCACGAGCGGTGGCGGCACCGCTGGCTGCCAACCCGCCTCGGCCATCGCCACCATCATCTCGAGCCGCAGCAGCGCCGCCGGATTGTCGGCTTCGCTGCGCAGGGCGCGCGCTTCGTCCTCCTTCAGCGCCAGATCGCCCGTCGTCACCCGCGGCCACCACGCGCGCTCGCGGGCAAAAGTCGCGGCGGCGCGCGAGGCGAACGGATCGGCACCGTGCAGCGCGCGCGCCGCGGCGTCCAGCCAGGCATTGCGCAGCGCGACGCGACCGGCATTGGCGTCACCGGTGACGGCCTCGATGCGCTCCACCGCGCAGGTCCGCAATTCCAAACGAAAACCATCGACCGGCGCCGACCACAGCCACGACGCCAGCTGGTCCACGCCCTCGCCGCCCGGCGTCGCCGTGGCAAGACCGGCGGCCAGCACGCGCACGTCCTCCGAGCGCACGTCAGCCAGCGGCGTCAGCCCGCGCAGCCCGGCAAACCATGCCTGCAGCACCCAGCGGCCGGTATCGGGCGTCGCCGGCAGCACCGTCTCGGTTTCCAGTGTGATGCCGCTCGCTTCCACGTGCAGCGCCTGATCCGGCACGGCGCGCGCCGCCTCGGTAGCCCGCGCCAGAAGCCCTTCCACCGAGCCGAGATGGAGCTGTTGCGCCCGCACCAGCGCGTCCAGCGCCGTCACAAACGCCCGCGCCAGCCGCAGCCGGTCCGAGGCGTTCGCCGGGTCCGTCGGCGCCTGACCAGGACGGGCAATCAGCTGTTGGTGGCGGGTGTCGCGAAAGGTCATGACCAACACGGCGCCGAGTCAACCGGCGCACAGCCAAGCATGCCGCAAGCGCCGGGGCTGTAAAGGGTGCGACGGGCAGCGGCGGGCAAAAGCACCCGCGCGTTGTCCGGATTCACGCAGCAGCTTCCGCGGCGAAACCGCCGGTTTGCGGGTCAAAGCGGTAGAGCGCGGCGGCCTGGACCGCGCCGGCGACGACGCTGACGACGAGGTGGCTGACATCCGGGTACAGCGGCACGCCGTCGGGCGCAGCACAGCGGGCGTCTTCCGCGGAAAAATAGGCGCCGAGGTCGCAATGCGAATGCCAAATCGCCAGCAGCGTCGCGCCGTTGGCGGTCGCGGTCGCAATCTGCCGTTCGTCCAGGCGAAACGCCGTGCGTGCCGTGCGCGGGAACGCCTGCGGGTCGAGCGCATGATAGCGGTCCTGCAGGTTGGCGCAGGCAAGCGCCCGCAAGGCACCATCGGGCTGGCGCAGCACGAGGCCACAGGCTTCAGCCGGATAGCCCGCCTCAGCGGCCGCCTTCACGGCTGTCCACGCCGCCGCATCCGCTTGCAGCGCCGCCAAAAGACCCGACGGGCGGGGCTGCGGCGTCACGTGCAGCTGTGGCGCCAGCGGATCGCGCCAGTCATGGACAACGACCGCCGGCACCGGCGCGAGGTCCAGCACAGCGTTCAGCAGCAGTTCCGCAGCCGCCGCGCCGAGCGCCACGGCCGCAGCCAGCGGCGCCGGCGCGCCCAGCTCCAACCGCAACGTCGCCGTCGTCGGCTGGGGGTCGAGCAGCGCGATGTCCACGCTCGCGCCGTAGGCCCGCGTGGCGAAAAAGTATTGCGCGACAGGCGGTTGCGCGTCAGCCGGACCAGCCAGCAGCGTCAACTGCGGGTCCAGCGCCTGTATCGCCGCGGCAAAGTGCGACGGCGCCACAGCCGCGCCCACTCCCGCACCGACGAGGTAACGCCCGCACGCCTCCGCCGCCGCTTGCGCCAGCGGCGTCGCGTCACCCGCCAGCGTCACCGTCCAAGTGTGCAGCCGCGCCTGGCCGGCAAAATCCGCACCCTCCACGAGCAGTTGCCGGCCGTAGCGGGCGAAAAGCCGCTTCGGATCGCGCGCCATCAGCGGCCGCCAGCGATCGCCGGGATGATGCTGATTTCGGCGCCGTCGGCGACGACGGTGTTCAGGCCGTCGAGGAAGCGGATGTCGTCTTCACCGGCGTAAATGTTGATGAATCGCCGCACCTTGCCGGCGTCGTCGAGGACCTTGGCCGTCAAACCGGGCGCCTTTGCCTCCAGCGCCTGCAGCACAGCGCCGACGGTGGCGCCTTCCACGGCCACAGTGTCCTTGTCGGCAGTAAACTTGCGCAACGGCGTGGGGATTTTGACTTGGACGGCCATAGCGACGACTCCTGCGCGGCGCCACCGGGCCGCAGCGGCGACGTGGGATACGGCAAGCGAAGGCGGTTGGCAAGGCGCGCAGGGAGAAGCCGTGGCAAGTCTGGTGGTTGCCGCAACCCGCGCTGCCGTCCGCTTGCCACACCCGGCCGCCGCACTGTATCGTGTTGGTCCGCGTTGCTCGGCACATGCAAAGGTCCTGACGATGAAAAGCCCGCGAATTTCGACCTTTTTTACGGCGCTCGCACTGGCCACGGCGGCTGTTGGCACCGCGTGCAGCGGGCCACAGCAACAGGCCGCTGGCGCCGATCCGGCCGCGATCGCGCGCCAAGGCGATGTGGACGCCGCCGTGACGGCGTGGCGAACAGCGTATG
>CAIPXZ010000435.1 GCA_903869075.1 uncultured Myxococcales bacterium
ACATCGTGGATGATGTCGAAATAGCCCCGCCACGGCACGTAGCTGGACTGCAGGACCGCGATGCGTTTGCGCGCGCGGGCGGGCGTGGCGCTCATGCCGCGACTCCCGGGCGCAGAAACCGGCCGATCGCCGCCACGACCTGGTCCACGTCAGCGTCCGTCAGGTTGAAATGCAGCGGCAGCCGCAGCAGCCGCTCCGCCGCCGAGCGCGTCACCGGCAGGTCATCCGGCGCATAGCCCAGCTCCGCGCCCATCTTGGACGTGTGCAGCGGCACGTAGTGGATCGTCAGCTGGATGCCCTGGGCGTGCAGCGTCTCGCGCAGCAGGTCGGCGCGCGCCACCGTCGGCAGCAGGATGAAGAACGCGTGGCCATTGGTCCGCGCGTCCGCCGGCACCTGCGGCAGGGTCAGCAGCCCGGCGGCCGCCAGATCCGCCAGCCCGGCGGCGTAGCGCGCCCAAATCGCCTTGCGGCGCAGGCTGTTCTCGTCTACGGCTTGCAGCTGCGCGCTCAGGAACGCCGCTTGCAGCTCGCTGGGATAAAAGCTGGAGCCCGGCGACACCCACGAATACTTGTCGACCAAGCCCTTGAACATTTTGGAGCGATCCGTGCCGCGCTCCCACATGTCCTCGGCGCGGTCAAACAGCGCTTCATCGTTGATCAAAAGCGCGCCGCCGAGGCCGCAGTGGATGTTTTTGGTCTCGTGGAACGACAACGCGGCCAGCGGCGCAAAAGTGCCCAGCGCCTGGCCGTCGCGCGCCGCGTCCAACCCTTGCGCCGCGTCCTCCACAACCGCCAGCCCGTGCGCCCGCGCCAGCGCCAGCACGCCCGCCATGTCCGCGCCCACGCCCGCGTAGTGCACCGGGACGATGGCCTTGGTCCGCGGCGTCAGACGGCGCGCTGCGTCAGCGACGTCCAGCGTCATCGTCGCCGGGTCGATCTCGCAAAACCGCACCGTCGCGCCGGTTCGCATGAACGCCGTGGCAGTGCTGACAAAAGTGAACGACGGCATCAGCACTTCATCGCCCGGCGCCAGATCCAGCAGCATCGCCGCCAATTCCAGCGCACCGGTGCAGCTGTGCGTCAGGAGTGCGTGGTGGGCGCCCGTGCGCGCCTGCAGCTGGGCGTGCGCGCGCTTGGTGAAGGGGCCATTGCCGGCAAAATGCCCGGACGCGAACACGGCGTCGAGGTTGGCGCGCTCGTGGCCGGTCAGGAACGGTTCGTTGAAGCGAATCGCCATGGTCAGCGGCCTCCGTAGAGCTTGTCGTAAAAAATGAGGTAGTCCTTGTTGAGAATCTGCTTCCACCATGCGGTATTTTGCACGTACCAGTCGATCGTCGCGCGCAGCCCGGCGTCGAACTGCCACCGCGGCGCCCAGCCGAGCTCGCGCTCGGACTTATCCGTCGCCATCGCGTAGCGCCAATCGTGGCCCGGCCGATCCTGCACGAGCTGGATCAGCGCGTCGTTGCCGGTCAGCGTCACCGCAATCTGCCGCACGATGTCGATGTTGGCGCGCTCGGCGTTGCCGCCAAAGTGGTAGACCTCGCCCGATCGCCCGCGCTCCAGCGCCGCCAGCACGCCGCGGCAGTGGTCCTCGACGTGGATCCAGTCGCGGACGTTGCGCCCGGTGCCATAGACCGGTAGCGGCTTGCCGGCCAGGCTGTTGATGACCATGAGCGGAATCAGCTTTTCCGGGAATTGGTACGGCCCGTAGTTGTTGGAGCAGCGCGTCGTCACCGTGTCCAGGCCAAAAGTGTGGTGGTACGCCTGCACGAGCAGGTCGGCGGCGGCTTTGCTGGCGGAATACGGGCTGGACGGGTTGATCGGTGTCGTCTCGCAAAAGCGCGGATCGGTGTCGCTCAGCGAGCCGTAGACCTCGTCGGTCGATACCTGCACATGGCGGCAGCCCGGCCACTTGCGCACGAGCTCCAGCAGGTGGAACGTGCCGTTCACATTGGTCTTCAGGAACGCTTCCGGCCCCAGAATGCTGCGATCGACGTGCGACTCGGCGGCAAAATGCACGACGGCGTCCGGCCGCTCGTCCGCCAGCGCTTGCTGCAGCGCCACTGCGTCGGTCAGGTCCACGCGCAGGAACTGGTAGCGCGGATCGCCGGCGACGTCCGCGACGTTGGCGAGGTTGCCCGCGTACGTCAGCGCGTCCAGGTTCAGCACGCGCCACGCCGGCCGCTCGCGCAGCAGCAGGTGCACGAAATTCGCGCCGATAAAGCCACAACCGCCCGTCACGAGGATGGTTTTGGCGCCGTGCGGATCTGCCATGCTCACACGTCCTCCGCGGCGATGCGCGCCAGCCACGCGCGATAGTCCGAGCCCAGCGGCGCCGAGTCGACACACGCGCGCAGCCCATCCGCGCTCAGGTAGCCCATGCGAAACGCGGCTTCCTCCGGCGAACCGACGAAGAGCCCCTGCCGCGCCTCGACGCTGTGCACGAAATTCGCGGCTTCCAGCAGATTCTCCGGCGTGCCGGTGTCCAGCCACGCCAAGCCGCGGCCCATCGGCTGCGCGCGCAAGCGGCCCTCGTGTAAGTACAGCTTGTTCAGATCGGTAATCTCGAGCTCGCCGCGCGGCGAGGGCTGCAGCGTCGCCGCGCGCGCCGAGACGCCAGGGCCATAGACGTAGACGCCCGGAACCGCCCAGTCCGACTTGGGATTCTTCGGCTTCTCCTCCAGCGAGCGGACCTGCTGCGCGCTGTCAAACTCGACGACGCCGTACTCCGCCGGATTGCGAACGCGGTAGGCAAAGATCGTCGCGCCGTCGCCGTTTTGGGCGATCGCCGTGCGCAAGAAATCGAGGCGACCGTAGATCAGGTTGTCGCCCAGCATCAGCAGCACGCTGTCGTCGCCGATGAACTCCGCGCCGAGGATCAGCGCCTGGGCGATGCCCGCCGGCTCCGGCTGCACGACGTATTCCAGACGAATTCCCCAACGTTGGCCATTGCCGAGCAGCGCCTCGAACCGCGGCAGATCGTCGGGCGCCGAGATGATGAGCACGTCGCGCACGCCCGCCAGCAGCATGGTCGTCAGCGGGTAGTAAATCATCGGCTTGTTGTAGATCGGCTGCAGCTGCTTGGACGCCACGTTGGTCATCGGATACAGCCGGGAGCCCTTGCCGCCGGCCAGCAACACGCCTTTCAGATGCGCCATCACCGCCTCCACCGCCCCGCATGCGGGCCAAGTATCGTGCCCTCTCCGCGGATCGCTGACAAGTCTGTTGCCGATGCGGGGCGCGGAGGTCAAACCCGCGGCGTCGTTCGATTCGCATTGACAGCGCGGCTGCGGGGACCTACACTCTCGCGCCCAGTCAGGACACCCATCAAAGGCGGTGTCCCCCAAGCAGGGAACCGGGGTCTGCGCGGCACTCAAACGGAGCGCCAGACAGCCCAGAGACACCACCGCCGCGCTCCCAAGCGAGCATAGGAACAGACAGAAATGGCGCTTCTCGCACACCAGACCGCAGAAATCGTTGAGACCCACCGCAAGCACGCGACCGACACCGGCTCGCCGGAAGTGCAGATCGGCATCCTCACGACGCGGATCAACCAGCTCACCGAACACTTCAAGATCCACGTGAAGGATCACCATGGTCGCCGCGGCTTGCTGCGCATGGTGAGCCAGCGCCGCGGTCTGCTCGACTATGTCCGCCGCACGGACGTCGATCGCTACAAGACCATTTTGGCGACGTTCGACCTGCGCAAGTAAGTCAGCGGCCCCAGTCAGGCCGTTCGGCTGGGTATCCCGACATCGCGTGAGCCACTGCGCCGACGCCCGGCGCGCTTGCTCGCGATAGGCCGGGATCCATCCGTTTGCCGCCCAACAGTTGTTTCTGTCAGCCGCACTGCCGATTCCCACGATGGGAAGCTTGAAGTGCAAAATGTTCACAGGGCCACGGAAAATTGCGCCCTGTTACCCGGAGTTCCACCATGGCCCATGTGCAAAAGACCGTCGCGATTGGCGACAAGACCCTCCTC
The DNA here is from genome assembly GCA_903869075.1 of uncultured Myxococcales bacterium. Classification (GTDB taxonomy): domain Bacteria; phylum Myxococcota_A; class UBA9042; order UBA9042; family UBA9042; genus CAIYBN01. The sequence goes on from CAIPXZ010000435.1 coordinate 3,983, forward strand.
CTCGACACCGGCAAAATGGCGAAATTCGCCAACGGCGCCGTGATGATTTCCATGGGCGGCACGTCCGTGCTGTGTACGACCGTGTCGTCGCTGACGAACAAGGTCGGCGCGCAGTTCTTCCCGCTCAGCTGCGACTACTTCGAGAAGTTCTACGCCGCCGGTCGCATCCCGGGCTCGTACTTCAAGCGTGAAGGCCGCCAGGCGGAACACGAAGTGCTGGCCTCGCGCCTCATCGATCGCCCCTGCCGCCCGCTGTTCCCGGAAGGCTTCCAGGCGGAGACGCAGGTCACCGCGACGGTCGTCTCGTACGACAAGAACTGCGACCCGGTCGTCCTCGCCGTCAACGGCTGCTCGGCCGCGCTCGCCATTTCCGACATCCCGTGGGCCGGCCCGGTCGCGGCCGCGCGCGTCGGGTTTGTCGACGGCAAGCTCATCGCCAACCCGACGTTCGCCGAGAAGGCCGCCAGCGACCTGGACCTGTTCGTCGTCGTCGGTCCCAAGGGCATCGTCATGGTGGAAGCCGGCGCGAAGTTCGTCAGCGAGCAGCTGATGATCGACGCCCTGTTCTTCGCCGAGGACACGCTCAAGCCCGTCGTCGCCGCGTACCAGGAGCTGGCGGCGGAAGTCGGCAAGCCGAAGTACGTGTACGTCGCGCCGCCGGTCAATGAAGAACTCGTGGCTGCTTGCCGCGAAGTGGCGTTTGAGCAGATCAAAGCCGCCTCGGTCATCCCGGCCAAGACCGAGCGCTATGCCGCGGTTTCCGCTGTGAAAAAGGCCGCCGTCAAGGCGCTGGCCGAGCGGTTCCCGAACGACGGCGAGGCGATCAAGGAGATCGTCGGCGAGTTCAAGTCGGAGATCTGCCGCGCGCAGATCCTCGGCGAGCGCAAGCGCCTGGACGGCCGCGCGCTCGATCAGGTGCGCAAGATCACCATCGAGACCGGCGTGCTGCCGCGCGCCCACGGCTCGGTGCTGTTCACCCGCGGTGAGACGCAGTCGCTCGTCGCCGCGACGCTGGGCACGGGCCACGATCTGCAGAAGATCGAGACGCTGAACGGCACCGAAGATCGCCGCTTCCTGCTGCACTACAACTTCCCGCCGTTCTCGACCGGTGAAGTCAAGCCGCTGCGCGGTCCGGGCCGTCGCGAGATCGGTCACGGCGCGCTGGCGTGGCGCGGCATCAGCCCGGCGCTGCCGAGCTTCGAGATGTTCCCGTACATCCTGCGCTCGGTCTCGGAGATCCTGGAATCCAACGGCTCGTCGTCCATGGCGACGGTCTGCGGCACCAGCCTGGCGATGATGGACGCGGGCGTGCCGATGTCGGCCGCGGTCGCGGGCATCGCGATGGGCCTGATCTCGGACGGCGATGACTTCGCCGTGCTGTCGGACATCCTCGGCGACGAGGTTCACTTCGGCGACATGGACTTCAAGGTCGTCGGTTCGGCGGACGGCATCAGCGCGCTGCAGATGGACATCAAGATCGACGGCCTCAGCCGCCCGATCCTCGAAGCGGCGCTGGCGCAGGCCAAGGCCGGTCGTCTGCACATCCTCGGTGAGATGAACAAGGCGCTGCCGACGTGGCGTCCGGAGCTCTCGGCGTACGCGCCGCGGATCTTCACGATCCTCATCAACCCGGAGCGCATCAAGGACCTCATCGGCCCCGGCGGCAAGAACATCAAGTCGATCGTCGCGACGACCGGCGCCCAGGTGGACGTGGAAGAAGACGGCACCGTGCGCGTTGCGGCCATCGACGGCGACGTCGCGGACGCGGCCATCAACATGGTCCGCGGCTTCACCAGCGAGGCGGAAGTCGGCAAGGATTACGACGGCGTCGTGACCCGCATCGCCGAATTCGGCGCGTTCGTGCGGATCATGCCCGGCACCGAAGGCCTCGTGCACATCAGCGAACTGGCGGAAGGCCGCGTCGAGCGCGTGGAAGACGTCTGCAAGCTGGGCGATGCGCTGAAGGTGCGCGTCATCAACGTGGATCGCATGGGCAAGATTCGCCTGTCGCGTCGCGAGGCCCTGGGCCTGCCGCCGCGTCCGGCGCGTGAAGACGGCGACCGCGGTGGTGGTGGTGGCGATCGCGGCCCGCGCCGTGATGGTCCGCGCGATCGCGATCGTGGCCCGCGCCGCGATGGCCCGCGTGATGATCGGGGTCCGCGTCGCGATGATCGCGGCCCGGCGCAGGGTGCGGCCGAAGGCGGCCACGGCGAGCGCAGCGATGCGGCGAACGAGCGTCGCCAGCGCCGCGAGCGCACGGGTGAAGGCGGCGGCGAGACGCCGGCCGGCGAATAAGTCTGACGCGGGTTTGAATCGCCCGTCGTTGTAAGAATCGAAAGTCCCGGCGCACGCAAGTTCGCCGGGACTTTCGGCTTTTGGCTACCCGAGCAGCCCGCGGTACAGTCCGCCATACGCCGCCATGACAACCTCGGTGCCGCATGTCGCCTGCACACGCACGCGCGCCTGCTCGCCCCAGCGCGCGCGCGCGTGGCCGTCGTGCGCGAGCGCCTGCAGCGCCACCGTCAGCGCCGGCACATCCGCCACCGGCACCAGCACGCCCGCGCCCGCCAGTACGTCCGGAATCCCACCGACCGGCGTCGCCACGCACGACAACCCGGCCGCCATCGCCTCCAGCAGCACGTTCGGCAGGCCTTCGCGGTGGCTGGGCAGGCAAAAGACGTCGGCCTCGCGGTAGGCGCGCAGCACGGCTTCCGGCGGCAGCTCACCCACTTGCACCAGCCGACCGGCGCCCCGCAGCGTCTTCAGCGCCGCTTGCATCTGCGCGTCCGCCTGGCGGTCCTGCGCTTCCCCGGCGCCACCAATCAGCACGAGCTCGACGTCCGGCAGCGCCAGCACCGCCGCCGCCAGTTCCGCCACGCCTTTTTGCGGCGTCACGGCGCCGACGAAAAGTACCCGCAGCGGCTGACTCCGCGGCGGCAGCACCGCCGGTCCCGGCGGCGGCGGCAGCGTCTCCACCGGGTTGGCGATGCGCGCCAGCGGCAGCCCCGGCAGCGCCTGCGTCAGATAGGTCTCCAGCTCGCGCGACAGCACCACGACCCGCCCGGCGCGCCGCAGCACCGCATCCACCGCCGCGCGGCGCCCTGGCGGCAGCCCGTCGCGCCAGGCGATAACTTGGTTGCCGGAGTGGATGTGCAGCACCGTCGGCACGCGCGCCAGCTGGCACAGCGTCAGCACGATGGCCTCGCGCGGCGTCGCCCAAAACAGCGTCGTCGTCACGTGTACGACGTCCACCTGCCGCCGCGCCAGCAGCTGCGTCAGCTGGCCGAGCGCGGTCAGTGCCGGCCGCAGCCGGTCCAGGCGAAACGCGCTCTTTTCCGAAAAGCCGCTCAGCGGCGGCGCGATGTTCAGCAGCGTGACCGCCAGATCCTGCGCCGGCGCCGCGGCCAGGTAGCGCTGCGTCCAACGGCCAACACCGCCCATCGGCGGCGGCAGCGGCGCCCACAGCGCGACCCGCAGCACTATTCCGACCAGCAGGGAATCTGTCCGGCGCACGTCAGCAGGGCTTTGCTGCCCGCGTCGGTGACGTCCGATTGGCACGCCGCGACGCAGTTGGCATCGCCGGCACAGGCGACGCCGCAGTTGACCGCGAACATGCAGTTGGCGTTGGCCATGCACGCCGGCCAGTCAGCGGCGCAGGCTTGGGAGATGCACAGCGCCTGACCGGAGCGGGCTGGGTCGCAGTCGAACGGGCAGGTCTGGGCGGTCTCGGTGCCGCTGCAGGTCAAGTCGCCGCACGTGGCGGTGAAGGTGCTGGCGTCCGAACCGCCGCCCGTGTCCGGCGTGATTTTGATGTCGACCTTCAAGCCGCCGTCTGTGCTGCCGGCGTCAGCGGACGCGGAGCAGCTCATCGCGGCGTTGAGCGCGCACTGGAAGTAGTTGCTGAAGGCCGTCGCGGCGACGCTGTCGGTCTTCAAGGCGCTGGCGCAGTTGTTCTGGCAGGTCTGGTCGCCGTTGCAGTTGGCGAGGCAGGTCAGCGCGGCAACGCACTTGGCGTTGGCCATGCAGGCGGTTGTCTCCTTGGCGCACTTGGCATCGACGCAGGCGCTGGAGCCGCCGCTGCCGGTGTCGCCGCCGACGGTGTCATTGACGACCACGACCGGGTTGGCGGCGCACGACGCGGCCTTGCCCTGAACGGTGCAGTGCGTGCCGGCGCCGCAGCTGGTGC
>CAIPXZ010000436.1 GCA_903869075.1 uncultured Myxococcales bacterium
CTCTTTCCCTACACGACGCTCTTCCGATCTTGACCGCGTGCAGGCGGTAGCTGACCCGGGTCCGCGCGCCGTCATCGCCGAAGCGCTCGAGGTGCCAGAAGCCTTCGTTGCGCAGGAAGTCGCCGCTGAGCTGGTGGAAATCGCGTTGCCAGCGGTTGGCGGAGGCGACGCTCGTGGCCTCGACGACGGTGCCGATGTCGCTGAAAGGAAAGGGCATGCTGACGCGCCACTTGCAGATGCTGCGCACGCCGACGCGCTCGGTCTCGACCGAATCCTCGACGCGCGGCATTGTCTTGCGGTAGCCGTGGCAGTCGTCGACGAGCGCCCAGACGCGCTCGGGCGGCACGTCCAGCACGGCGTCGACGAGCAGCGCGGGGATCGAAAAGCCTTCCACATGCCGCGCCGTCACGATCACTTCGCCAGCGGCCAGACGCTCAGCGACCGTCAACGGCACCTCGGCGGGCTCATCGGCGTGAACGAAGGATGCGGCGCAGAGCAGCAGCAAGGACATCGCGGCGATGTGGACGGTCAGGCGCATGGAACTCCGCACGGGGCACGTCGGGATACCCTGCAGGATCGCGGGCTTCAGGTCCAATGAAGAAAAATGTGCAAATGGTCACGGCCGCGGCGGCGGCGCACCCCGGTACTGGGCGTACAACGCGTCGCGCCACGCCAGCAGATCGGCAAAACGTGTCGCCAAAGCCGCATCGTCGAACGCGGCGCGGTTGGCCCGGCCGATCTTCAAGCCCGTTGCCGGCGGCCGCACGAACACGAGCACCTGCGCCATCGTGATGTCGGCGTACGAGAATTCCGCCAAAAGCGTGCGCGGCGTGGCGGTCGACGGCGAATGCGCCAGATCGTCGCGCAGCTTTTCCAGCACCGCCGCCAGCGCCTCCGTGTTGCCTTCCGCGCTTGCGCCGTACTTGGCAAGCGTCCGGCGCACGCCACCGGCGGCCACCGCTTCCATCCCGGGCACGCCGCGCAGCGCCGGCGGCAGCAGCTCCGCCAGCGCCGCCGGGTCGCGCAGCACGCGCGCCAGCGACAGCGCCCGACCAGCGGCAAGTCCTTGTTCGCTCAGGGTATTCCACGCCTCGATGCGCGCCAGATCCGCCGCCGGGAATAGCTCCGGACCGCTGCCGTGGCGCGCCGCAAACTGGGCGATCTGCCAGGAATCGCCCAGCGCGCCGTCGGCGGTCAGCAGCACTGGCACGGACACCGGTCCCGACCACTTGCGCAGCCGCCAGCGCAGCTCCGGCTCGCCCAGCAACGGCTTGTACGTGCGCGGCTGGTAGTCCACGCGGCGGCTCTGCAGGGCCCAACGGGCGCGTTCCGACCACGGCGACGAGGAAAGGTGCAGGAGTTGCGGCTTCATGCCGGCAAGCGTAGGGCGCAGCGGCGCGGTTGGCAAATCCCGCGCGGGCGCGCGCGCGGGCGCGGGCGGGAAGACCCAGGCCCGCCCTCAAGAGGGTGGGCCCTGATTCTCGCATCCCAGCCGATTTTGCCGCGGCTGCGCCGAAAATGTCACACAGCCGCTGCGCCATGTGTCGGCCATTTGACGGTTGGATGACAATTCCGCGACGATGGCCCGGCGGCACGGTCCGCGCGCGCGGGGATGGCATGGTACGTTGGCTGATTGTGGCGCTGTTCTGCGCGGCGTGTGGCAGCGCCGCGACCACGACCCCGGCGACTGACGCCAGCAGCGACAGCTTGCCCGGCGACGTCACCGCGGACCGCCTCGGCGTCGATGTGACAGCGACGTCGCTCGCCTGCAACGGCGCCGTCGAGCTCTGCAGCCGCCGCTTGAACGAGGTCGCGCTCGCCGCCGCGCACAACGCCATGTCCAACGCCGACGAGGGCTGGAGCTTTGCCAACCAGCAGCACGGCCTGCTGACACAGCTGGACGACGGCATCCGCGGCTTCCTGATCGACGCGCACCCGGCGGACGAGAACACGCCCGATCAGCCCGCCGGCAAAGCGATGCTGTGCCACGAGCTGTGCCAGCTGGGCTCGGAGCCGCTGGACCACGCTTTCGCCAAGATGAAGACGTGGCTGGACGCGCATCCGCGCGAGGTCATCACCTACGTCATCGAGGATTATGTGCCGGAACAGGCGATTACTGACGCGCTGACGACGTCCGGGATGCTGCCGATGTGCCTGCACCAGCCGCGCGACCAGCCGTTCCCGACGCTGCAGGCGATGATCGACGCCAACACGCGGGTGTTCATCATGGTCGAGTCCGGCGGTGGCCCGGCGCCATGGCACCACGGCTATCAGGATTACGCGCAGGACAACCCGTATTCGGCGGCGACTGTCGCCGATTTCTCCTGCGATCGGCTGCGCGGCAAGGCTGGCAATCCGCTGCTGCTGATCAACCACTTTTTGACCAACGGCCTGACGGCGCACGACGTGCTGGCGGCGCAAGCCAACCCGGAGCCGGGGCTGAGCGCGCACGTGCTGCAGTGCCAGAAGCAATTCGGGCAGTTGCCCAACATCGTCGCGCTGGATTACTACAACCTCGGCGGCGGGCTGCTGCCGCTTGTGCGCAAGCTGAACGGCCTGCCGTAGCCGCTTGACCGCGCGCCGCTGCCGCCGCACGCTGCGCAGCCGATGCAACCGCTGACTCCATCTTGGCGCGAGACCCTGGCGCAGCGCTGGCCGCTGTGGCTGGCGTGCGTGCTGGCGGCGCCGCTGCTCGTCAACCGGCTGGCGCCGGCGTTTCTGGACGCCGACACCGTGCTGCTGGCGCTGATGTCGACGCAAAAAGTCACGCTTTTCTACTGGGGCCAGGACCGCTACGCCAACGTGCTGCCGCTGCTGTTGTCGCCGGTGTGGGACGTGGCGTGCAACCTCGCGGCGCACCTGTGGCTGGACGCGGCGGCGTGGCTCCTGCTGCTGGAGGCGGTCAGCGACCTGGCGCTGCAGCTGACCGGCCAGCCGCCGACGCGCGCGCGGCGGGTGCGGTTGTTCGCGATGCTGGTGGCGGTGCCGCTGCTGGTGCTGCGGCCGTTCGCGCTGTACCAATTCGCGGTGGCCGGGCAGCCGTACGCGCTGTCGTTTTGCCTGCTGCTGCTGGCGGGCGCGCTGTGGCGGCGCCGGGCGCGCGTGGCTTGCGCGCTGGTGCTGGTAGCGGCGCTGGGCATCAACCCGTCGCTGGTGCTGACGGTGCCGGCGCTGATGGCGTTCCAGGCGTGGCGCGGGCAGGCGCGGGCGTGGCTGGGCTTTGCCGCGCTGGTGGGGCTGGCGTTCGGCCTGTGGACGGTGCTGTCGCGGACGTACCCGCTGCACTCGCCGTCGTCGTACCTGGAGCTGGCGCCGCGCGGCTTTGTGTCGGCGCTGCTGGTGAGCGTCGCCGACATCCGCAACCACGCGATCTTTCCCCGCAATTTCATTGGCCTCAGCCTGCTGGCGGCGCTGCTGTGGTGGCGGCTGCCCGTGCCGCCGGTGCCGCGAGCGCTGGCGGTGGCCGTGGTGCTGGCAATGACCGTAGGCTTTGTCATGTGGTTGTTTTTCCTAACCAATCGCTGGGTTCAGGACAACAACGCCGTGTTCCGCTACTTCATGCCGCTGCTGATGGCGCCGCTGCTGGCGCTGGCGGTGGCGCTGGCGCGCGTGGCCGACGGCGTGCCGCGGCTGCGCAGCGGGCTGGCGTGCGTGTGCCTCGCCGTGTTTCTGCTGTTCGCGCTGCGTCCGCCGCGGCCGTTCGCCGACTATCACGCTTTTGCCGCCGCCGCGCCCACGGTCCAGCTCGTGCAGGAGCACCACGTCCGTTACCTCGCCGGCGATTATTGGACGGTCTGGCCGGCAATCTTCACGCTGCAGCGCGCCGGAACGCCGCCGTTTGGCGCGTTTTCCCGCGGCATTGCGCTGCAAGCCGAGATCGTGGCGGCGTTGGCGGCAGACCGTGCGGCGGGACGCACGCCGACGGTGCTGTGCGTCCACAAGCCGGTGCCGACGTGCCAGGAGCAGCTGCGCAAAGTGACCGGGCTGGAGTGGCCGCGGGTGGAGCCGTTGCCGCAGGCGGAGTTCGCGCTGCTGCGGCTGTGACGGTCAGGCGCGCTCGGTCGCCAGCCGCCGCATCGCCGCCAGCACGTCGTCGGCCTGCGGTACGCTGTTCTGCTCGTAGCCCCACGCCAGGCCCACGCCCGGCACGTCCAGCCCCGCCAGCAGCTCCGGCTTGACTTCCAGGCTGTAAAACGCCTCGTCCAGGACCTTGCGGATGATGTGCTCGCCAAAATTCGTCACTTCGGTGTCTTCGTTGATGACAAGCAGCCGCCCGGTTTTTTCCACCGACGCCTTGACCATCGGCAGGTCGAACGGATAAATCGTCCGCAAATCAATCACTTCGATGTCCAAGCCCTCTTTCGCCAGCGTCTCCGCGGCGTTCACGCTCAGCGGCAACATCCGGCCGTACGTCACCACCGTCAGCTGCGTGCCCGCGCGCGCGATCTTGGCCTCGCCGATCGCCACGCGGTAATCCTCCACCGGCGGCCAGTTCGGTTGCCAATCGGAGCGATCGCCCAGCGGCGCGTCGATCATGTTGTGCAGCGTCTTTTCATCCGCGGGCTCGCCGGGGATCAGCTCGGCGCCTTTTTGCCGCATCAGCGCCTTGGGCGCGAGGAACAGCACCGGATTGGGCTCCGCGATCGCCGAAAGCATTAAGCCATACGCGTCCTTGGGATTGGACGGCATCACGATCTTCCACCCCTGGATGTGCGTCGCGATGCTCTCGAAGCTGTGCGAGTGGTACATCGAGCCGTGGATGCCCGAGCCGACCGGCGTCATCAGCACCATCGGCACGTGGTATTCGCCGGCGGACGACCAGGTGACGTTGCCGCACAGCTTGAGCAAGTCAATGACATTGTAAATGTAATCGCAGAACTGGATCTCGGCGACCGGCTTGCCGCCGGCGTAGGCGATGCCGAGCGCCGTGCCGATGATGCCGCGCTCATCCAGCGGCGTGTTCCAAGCCGTTTTCAGGCCTTGCGTCGCCGTGAACACGCCGCCGAGCGGCGCGCCGACGTCCTCGCCAAAAATGTCGGTGACGCCGAGGTTTTCCTCGCCAAAGTGCAGCGCCAGCCGAATCGCTTGTGCCAGATTTGCCATGGGTTTGCCTCAGTTGCCCGCCGGGCCTTCGTGCCAAACGTGCTGCAGCACGTGGCTTTTGTCCGGCATCGGCTCGGCGATGACGATCTGCAGGTCCTGCGCGAGCTGGGCGTTGTGTTTGTCCCATACGGCTTGAATCTCCGCTTGGGTCATCAGGTTTTCGCGGATCAGCCGCTGCTCATACAGGCCCAAGCAATCCGGCTCGTCGTAACGGTTGGCGCCGGAGCTGGACGAATGGCCGTACAGCCGCGAGACATTCGCCTGCAAGCAATAGGGCTTGCGCTCGTGCCGCACGTACTCCATCGCCTCGACGAGCGCGTGCCAGCTGGCGATCGGGTCGTTGCCATCCACGCAGGCGTTGCGGATGCCAAAGCCGTTGGCGCGCTCGTTCAGCCGCAAATTGTTCTGCGTCTGGTTGGCCGGCGTCGAGATGCCGAACTCATTTTGCGTCACCAAGATCAGCACCGGCAGCTCGCGTCCGGGCCGGGTCGACCAGTTCATGCAGGTCCAAAAATCGCCTTCCGCCGAGCCCGCGTCGCCGCCCGTCACGTACGAAAGCCCGTCGCCGCCGTGGCGCTGCTGCACGAGCGCGGTGCCGATGACGGTCGTGTACTGCGTCTCAATCGTCGGCGTCACCGGCACGACATTCCACGGTTTGATCGCGAAATGATTGACGAAATTGCGGCCCTTCGAGTACGGATCCGTCGCCGTCGCCCGCATTTGCCGCAGCAGATTGATCGGCTCCGCGCCCATCGCCAGGATCGTCGCGCTCGAGCGGTAGTGCAGGTGCAAGTAGTCGTAATCCGGACCGTGGCCTTTCTTGGTCAGCAAGCCCAGCGGCACGTTGAAGCCTTCCTCGCCCGGGCCGCCAATCCAAAAATAGCCGTGACCGGTCCGCATCATGCGGATCATCATCTCCTCGGTGGCGCGGCCGAGCGCCATCTTGTCGTGAATCGCGATCTTCAGCTGGGCGTCGAGCGCAGGCGCTATCCAAGGGGTCGCAGGCATCGGCAGACTCGGCGCGCGTTGCGGGCGCGTTTGGCGGCGAAAGTGTAGCGCAGGTTTTGGCCGCCGTCAGCAGATCGGCGCCGCAGCCTTGCCGCAGACGCTCGCCGCGGCACAGGATCCGCGGGTTGTTGGCGGAGTGGGGATCCGTTACCTTAGGCACGCGTGTTCCGGCGACGCACGTTGGCGTGTGGCGCGAGCGTGCCAAACAGACCCGACGCGGAGCCCGGCATGCAGGCTGACCTACCCAAGATTTCAGTGCTCATCGTGACGCGTAACCGCGCACATGTGCTGCCGGAAACCATCCAGCGCATCCTGGACGACCCGTACCCCAATCGGGAGCTCATCGTCGTCGACGGCGGCTCGACGGATGGGACGCAGGAGCTGTTGCGCTCCTACGGCGACGCGATCACCAAGTGGATTTCCGAGCCTGACCGCGGCGAATACGACGGCTGGAACAAAGCCAACGCGCTCGCAACGGGCGACATTTTGAAGTGGATTCCCGACGACGACCTGTTGTGCAAAGGCGCCTGTGCCGCCGCGGCGGCGTACTTCACAGCGCATCCCGACGCCGACGCTGTCTTTGGCCGGGCCCGCCACTGGCGTCGGCTGCCCGACGGCGGCCTGGAGCTCATGCGCGAGCAGCCGATGCCGGAGCCGCACCAACTGGCGCTGCACTATTGGATGCGCCGCAAGGCCGGCGTTCACCCCGTCGCTTGTTTTGTCCGGCGGAGCATGATGGAGCGCTTTGGGCCATTTTCCCTCGACCACGTCTGCGGCGACACCGAATTCTGGATCCGCGTCGTCAGCCGTGGCGCGGTCATTGGCTTGATGCCCGCCTTTGTCGTGGATTACGTCTACACCGGCGAGAACGACCACATGCGCCGCGCGCAGAAATTCGCCATCGACGGCTTGCGCGTCACGGCCACCTACGGCACGTGGGCTGACGTCCTCGAAGAAGCCTGGCACAAGCGCTATGTGTGGACGGGCATCGCGCCGTTCCTCGCCAAGCACAACATCCATCCGTATCGGGCATTGCGCCGCATACGCAGCGCGGTGCTGCGGCGCTGAGTCCGCGCGCTTGTCCGTGTTTCGGCTATGCGCTACCTTGCGGACGCGCACCGGGTTGCGCGACGCAGGCTCAGATGGCGCAGGGAAAAGACCTCAACTCGCAGCAGTACGACCTGCGGCTGCTGGCTGCGTGCGGTGAGGACACGTTCATCAGCCAGATGGTGGAGATCCGCCGGCCGAACCTCGTGCGGATCGGCAGCCATGTGGCCATCGACTGGGGCTTCTATTGCACGACCCAGCTGACCGTCGGCGACTACGTCCACATCGCGCCGTACGTCACCTGCATCGGCGGCGCCGCGGGCCAATTCTCGGTCGGCAACTTCGCCACGGTCGCGGCAGGCTGTCGGATCATCTGCGGCAGCGACGGCCACCTCGGTGCGGGGCTTGTTGGCCCCACCATACCGGAACCGTATCGCGACACGCTCACCTCGGCGCCCGTGGTGCTGGAGCCGTTCGCCAGCCTCGGCACGAACGTGGTCGTCATGCCGGGCGTGACTTTGGCGGAAGGGAGCGTCGTCGGCGCCTGCTCCCTGGTGACCAAGAACACCGAGCCGTGGACGATCTACGTCGGGACGCCGGCCAAGCCGGTGCGCCTGCGCCCGTCGGAAACGATGAAGCGGATGGCGCGCGAGCTGGGGTACGCTTACTGAGTGGCACCCCAGACGGCTCAACCGCGCGCACGGCGCGTGAACCAACGGCGGGCCCTTGGCAACTCAAGCATCGCCTCGCTGTCGCGCGGGGCGCAACCGCGCACCACCACCGCGCTTCTCAGGTAGACGCCATGGATTTCTTCAATACCCACGTCGCGTCAGAGGCCTTTGAGGCCGTTCGCGCGACGCTCGAGTCCACGCGCCTGAGCGAAGGCGTTCGCGTCAAGGCGTTTGAGGCGGCGCTGGCGGAGCAGGCAGGTCTTGTCCGCCCGGCGGCCGTCAACAGCGGCACGACCGCGCTGCACCTCGCGCTCGTCGTGGCGGGCGTCGGTCCGGGCGACGAGGTCATTTTGCCGGCGCAGACCTTCATTGCCACCGGGCTCGTCGTGCTCATGTGCGGCGCCAAGCCGGTCTTTGCCGATATCGATCCGACGACGGGGAACCTCTCGCCAGCGGGCTTTGCCGCGGCCATCACGGCGCGGACCAAGGCTGTGCTGCCGGTGCATTGGGGCGGGCTGCCGTGCGACATGGACGAGATCAACGCCATCGCCGCCCAACACGGCATCGCGGTCTGCGAAGATGCGGCGCACGCCATCGGCGCGACGTACCGCGGTCGCTCCGTCGGCTCGCTGTCGCGCTTCACGGCATTTTCGTTTCAGGCCATCAAGCACGTCACCACCGGCGATGGCGGCGCGATTGCCTGCACCGACCAACGCGACGCCCAGGAGGTGTTTCGCCGCCGCTGGTTTGGCATCGACCGCGCGTCCAGCCCGATGAGCGAGCTCGGCGAACGGGAGTACGACCTGGCCGATGTCGGCTACAAGTACCACCTGAACGACTATTGCGCGGCGCTGGGCCTGGCCAACCTCGGCGACTTGCCGCAGCGGCTCGCCCGCCGTCGCGCCATTGCCAGTGAATTCGACAGCGCGTTCGCCGACATCCCAGGCCTCCGGCTCCACGCGCGCCCGCACGATCGCGTCAGCGCGTATTGGCTCTACGGCATGCGCGTCGAACGCCGCCTCGATTTCGTCCGCGCCCTGCGCGATCGCGGCGTGCCGAGCTCGGTGTGCCACCTGCGGATCGACGCGAACGCTGTGTTCGGCGGGCCATTTGACCTGCCGCACACAGCGGAATTCGACGCGACGCAGATCAACCTCCCCGTCCACGAGGCGCTGACGGCGGCGGATACGCAACGGATCGTCGACGCCGTGCGCGCGGGGTGGTAGGTGAGGCTCCGCCGTGACTGACACACCGCCATCGCCGCTCGCGCGGCTCCGCAGCTCGTCTTTTGCCCGCAATTTGCTGTCCTTGAGCGGCGCTGCCGTCCTGAATCGGCTGCTTGGTCTCGCGACGCTGGGCTGGGCCGCCCGTCACTTGGGGCCCGAGCTGTATGGTCAAATCGGCTTCGGCCTCTCCATCACCGCCTACGCGTCCATTTTGCTCTCGCCCGGGCTCACCGCCTGGGGGGTGCGCGCGATTGCCCGCGACCGCGCCGCCGCCGGGCGCCTGCTCGTCATTGTCAATGGCACGCAGCTCGTCTTGTCTTTGGTGGGGTTTCTCGGCGCCGTCGTCTTCGCCTTTACCTCGCTGAGCGATGCCAGCGAACGCACGGTCGTGCTGCTCTCCGCCCTGAACCTGTTCGTGCAAGCGCTCTCGGCGGACTGGGTGCTGAACGGCCTCGAGTTGGCGCGGATTACTGCTGGGTTCGGCGTCGGCGTCAGCCTGCTGTCGACCATTGGCTTGCTCACCTGGGTGCACGGCCCAAGCGACCTCTACCATGTGCCGATTCTCGCGTTCGTCGCCAATGCGGCGTCCGTCGGCGGCGCGTACTGGGTCATCGTCCGGCACTTGCGGGTGCGGCTGGAATGGCCGTCGTGGCTGCAAGTTCGCGATACAATTCGGGAGTCTTTGCCGTTAGGGACGATGGCGGCGCTCGTCGTTGTCTTGCACTACGCCAACAATCTGATCGTCCGCGGCTTTATGGGCGAGCGCGAGCTCGGCGTGTATCTCTCTTCCTACCGGCTCGTCGAGCTCGCCTCGACGATTCCGACCGTGCTCGCCGGCGCGTTCTTTCCCCGTCTCGCCCGCGCGGTCGTCGGCGCCCCCGACCAAGCGGCGCGGGAAGCGCAGCTCTTTGCCCGCGTCCACATCGTCCCGGGCATGCTGATTGCCGCGATGATGCTCGTTGAGGCCGACTCCATCGTCGGCCTGATTTACGGCGCCAAATATGCGCAAGCCATCCCCCTTTTGCGGATCATGGCGCCCGCCGTCCTCTTCAACTACGCGATTTGCGGGTACACGAACTGCCTCATCCCGTACGGCCGCGACCGCGTAATGCTCGGCGTCGTCGCGGTCTCGACTGTCGTCTCGGTCGGCGGCGGCCTGTTGCTCGTGCCCCGCTACGGCGCGCTGGGCGGCGCGATCGCCATCGCCTTCGTCGACCTCGCTGGCTGGCTCGTGTCTTTGCCCGCCTACCGCCGTGCCGTGGGCTCGCTGCAGTTCGGCGTGTGGCGCTTGCCGCTGCTCGGTGCCGTGGCGGTCGCAGCCGTGGCCCTCGCCCTACGCGCGCTGCATGTGCCGTGGCCAGTGCGGATTCCGATCGCGTGTGCCTGCTATCTGCCGTTTACGTATGGCGCGTTTCGCGACGTGTGGAAATGACCGCTGCGGCCGTTGCCCAAGAAATGGAGAGTCGGATGGCCAAGTATGTTCCCGAACTCGACGGAATTCGTGCCTTTGCCGTTCTGCCGGTGCTGTTGTTCCACCTCAAAGTGCCCGGCTTCGGGCTGGGGTGGGGTGGCGTGCAGCTGTTCTTCGTGCTCTCCGGCTACCTGATTACCGGCATTTTGCTCGAGAGCAAGCCGCAGCCGCATTTCTTTCGCAATTTCTACGTGCGCCGGTCGCTGCGGATTTTTCCGATCTATTATGCGCTGCTGCTGGCGATCCTCGCGGTGGCGGTGGCGCGATCGCTGCCGTTCGACGACGCCGCCTGGTTCTTCACGTATTTGCAAAACTATCGGCTGGGCCTCGATAATTTTGGCCCGCGCTTTCCGCTGCTCTTTAACCACACGTGGTCGCTGGCGGTCGAGGAGCAGTTTTACCTGCTCTGGCCGCTGGCGACATGGCTGCTTTCGCGGCGGCGGTTGGGCCAGCTGGCGGTGGCGCTGGTTGTCGTCGGCGCGGTCGCGCGGCTGCTATTCGTCGCCCTGGGTGCGAGGCAAAGCCTGATTTTTACACCGCTTGTCTCGCAGGTCGACGCGCTCGGCGCGGGTGCTTCGCTTGCGATCCTGCGGCGCTCCGGCGTGGAACGCGGCACGCTCATCCGGCTCTCCACCCTGGCGCTCGGGCTCGGCGGGGCGTACATCGTGGGCTTCCTGGCCTGGCGCGGAGTCGACGTTTTCTATGCAGAATGGGCCCGCACTGCGCTCGATACGCTGCTGTGGTCGGCGCTCGCGCTGGCGTCTGCTGGCGCGGTTGGGCTGACGATCTGCCTGCCCGGGACGCCGCTGGGCGCGCTGCTGCGGCAGCGTCCGCTTGTCTATATTGGCCGCATCAGCTACGGACTTTACTTGTACCACTACCCAATCTTTCTGCTGGCGAATAGCCTCGAGCGACGCGCCTTTGGACACGCCCTCAGCCCGCTGCCGCATGGCGTGTTCTGCTTTGCCGCGACCGGACTTGTCGCCGCTGTGTCGTTCCGGACCGTGGAGAAAATGTTTCTCGAACTGAAAGACAAATGGGCACCCGCGGTTGCCCCCGGGCAGCGGCTCGCGCCTTTGCCGCAACCCCCTGCGCACTAACCACGATGCGTTGTCGCAGCCACGACGTTCCCGGTCGGCTCGGCCAAGCTTCAATCAGCGTGCCGTCGACGGTGAAATCTTTCTCGGAAAGCAGGCACTTGGACCGCGCGTGCTCGACTCAGGCAACCTCCTGAGATTTCTGGGGATCGGCGCTGAGCTTGCGCTGCGAGAGGTTCAGCAGCCTGTTAGCGACCCGGCCAAAACCGCGCGCCAATCTCGATAATCATCTCGTCCATCAGGCCCTCAAAAGTGTACCGCGGCTTCCAGCCGAGCACGCGCTCGGCCTTCTCCGCGCGGCCCTGCAGGTGCACGAGCTCGTACGGCCGTATGTACCGCGGGTTCAGCCGCACATACTGCTGGTAGTCGCCAAGGCCAATTCTTTCAAAGACATAGCGAACCATTTCGCGCACCGTCACCTCGCGGCCGGTCGCCACAACGTAGTCGTCCGGCTCGTGGTGCTGCAGCATCAGCCACATCGCCTCGACGTAGTCGCGGGCGTGGCCCCAGTCGCGGCTGGCGTCCAGGTTGCCCAGCTCCAGCGTCTGCGCCTCGCCGTGCTTGATCGCTAGCGCCCCGCGCACGACTTTCGCCGTCACAAAATTGAGGCCCCGCCGCGGCGACTCGTGGTTGAACAAGATGCCGTTGACGGCAAAAAGCTGTTTGGAAACGCGGTAGACCTGCGTCAGGTGGTACGCGTTCAGCTTGGCCGCGGCGTACGGTGAGACCGGCACCATCCGCGAGTCCTCGTTGATCGGATAATCCGGCGTGTTGCCGAACATCTCCGACGAGGCGGCGTGGTAGAACCGCGCATTCGGCGTGAATTCCGCAGTCGCTTCCAGCATGTTCAGCGTGCCCAAGGCGACGACGCTCGTCGTGTGCATCGGCTCGTAGAACGACACCTGGACGTGCGACTGCGCCGCGAGGTGGTAGACCTCATCGGGCCCGACGTTCTTCATCACCCGGTAAATACTCGCCAAATCAAGCACATCGCCGTATTCCAGGTTCAGCTGGCTGCCGAGGTGCTCGATGCGCATCGTCTGCGTCTCCGGCGTGGACCGGCGCGGGATGATGCCAAAAACCTCATAGCCCTTTTCCAGCAGCAATTCAGCCAGATAGGAGCCATCCTGGCCGGCGATGCCGGTGATCAGTGCGCGTTTTGCCATCGGTGGTTCCTCAATACGGGTAAATTGCGCGGTACCAGGCGACCGTCGCGGCGACGCCATCCGCCAGCGGCGTGAAGGCAAAATCGGGCAGCAGCGTGCGGAACAGCGCGTTGTCCATCACTTTTCGCGGCGCGCCATCGGGCTTGTCCGTGTCCCACTGGACCGTACCGCGGTAGCCCGAGGCGACGATCACCAGCTCCAGCAGCGCGGCGATCGACAGCCCGTCTTTTTGGCCGATGTTGAACGGCGTGTCCCAGCGCGGGTCCGTCAGGTTCGCCAGCACGGCCGCGATAACGCGAGCGAAATCGCCGGCATACAGCCACTCGCGCACCGGCGCGCCCGTGCCCCACGCGGTGATGTCGGCGCCGGTCACTCCCGCCTTGACCACGCGCGCGCACAGCGCGTTGAGCGCATGCGCCTTGTTGGGATCCGGCGAGTCAAAAGGCCCATACATATTCGGCGTATACAGCGTGATCGTCCGCACGCCGTGCTGCATCGCGTAGCAGTCCGCCAGCACAGTCATCATCCGCCGCGTCGAGCCGTAGGACAGCACCGAGCGGTGGATCGGCCCCGACCACAGGTCCTGTTCGCGGTACAGCGTCAGCTCGCCCGGAAAGGCGCAGTTCGCCACCGGCTGCACCAGCACCGCGCCCGGCAGCCGCTCTGCCAGCGCTCGGTAGATGTTCGTCAGCATGCGCAGGTTGGTGTCGATGACCTCCGCCGCGCGCTCCGTGACAAAATGCAAGCTGCCGACGAGCGCCGCGCAGTTCACGACGATCTCCGGCTTCGTCGCGGTGAACCACGCCAAGGTCTGGTCCAGCGAGGTCAGATCGAGGCCATCGCGCCGCGACGCGACCGTCACGTCGTGCCCCGCCGCTTGCAACGCCGTCACCACGCTGCGACCGGCAAAGCCGTGGCCGCCCAGCACCAGAACCCGCATCTGCTACCGCCTTGCCTGTGGCCACACGTCGCCCGCACGGCACACGTCCGTTTGGTTGCCATGGGCGCGTGATCAGGCCAAATCTCTGTTCAGCTGCGCTCGACGACAAGCGCGACCGCTTCGCCGCCGCCGATGCACAGCGATGCCACGCCGTATTTCTTGTTGGCCCGCGCGAGGTTGTGCAGCAAAGTCACCAAAATGCGCGTGCCGGAGCCGCCGATCGGGTGGCCGAGCGCCACCGCGCCGCCGTGGACGTTGACCTTGGCCGGATCGAGGTTCAGCCCCGCGGCGCACGCCAGCGAGACGACGGAAAACGCCTCGTTGATCTCAAACACATCGATGTCCTCGACCTTCAAGCCGGCCTTGGCCACGGCCTTTTCGACGGCAAAAACCGGCGCGGTCGTGAACCATTCCGGCGCCTGCGCGTGCGTGGCGTACGCGATGATCTTGGCCAGCGGCTTGAGCCCCAGCGCGCGGCCCTTTTCACCGGAGACGAGCACGACCGCGGCGGCGCCGTCGTTCAGCGAGCTTGCATTGGCGGCGGTGACGGTGCCGGCTTTGTCGAACGCCGGGCGCAGGCCAGCGAACTTCGCCGGGTTGCCACGCGCGGGCTCCTCGTCGGTGTCAACGACGGTCGCGTCGCCCTTTTTGCCGAGGATTGTCACCGGCGCGATCTCGTCCTTGAAGATACCGGCGGCGACGGCGGCGTTGGCGCGGCGGTACGACTCAGCCGCAAACGCGTCCTGCGCCTCGCGCGTGATGCCCTTGTCCTTGGCGCAGATTTCCGCGGCGTTGCCCATGTGGAAGTCGTTGTAGACGTCCCACAGGCCGTCCTTGATGAGGCCGTCGACCAACTGGCCGTGGCCCAAGCGGTAGCCGTCGCGCGCGCCTGGCAGGTAGTACGGCGCCTGACTCATGTTTTCCATGCCGCCGGCGATGACGACGTCGGCGTCCCCCGCGCGGATCTGGCTGGCGGCCAACATCACCGTCTTGATGCCGGAGCCGCAGACCTTGTTGACGGTCGTGCACGGCGTGGAGTTGGGCAGACCGGCGGCGATAACCGCTTGACGCGCGGGGGCTTGGCCTTGACCGGCGGGCAGGACGCAGCCGATGTAGACGTCGTCGATCTGGTCGGCCGGCACGCCGGAGCGCTCGACGGCCGCTTTGATCGCCGTTGCGCCGAGCTTGGCGGCGGAGACGGTGGCGAGGCTGCCGGCAAAAGAGCCAATCGGGGTCCGGGCGGCACCAACAATCCAAACTTCACGCATGAGAGTCTCCGGCTACGCGAGCCAGCGCGGCTCGGCCAAGAAGTCCTTGAATTTGCGAGGACGGCCGGTCAATTCACGGGCCGATTCGCGGCGGCTATGTACCACGCGCACCGGCGAGCGGCAATCGGCGCGCGGCCGCCCACGCGCGCGAATGGGCGGCATGTGACAATTCGCCGACAGGCGCGGCAAAAGCCGGCGGGCAGCGAACACAGGGTGCCCACCCGGTGCATGGGCGGGCTCCGTGTGGCGGCTCCCGTGCATCCAGTCCCGGCCGCGCGAATTCATGGACCGGCCGTCGCCGTCGCCGTATCCTCGCCCTCCGCCGCGGCATCTGCGGCACGAGGTCGCGATGCTGCCGATTATTCAGCCGGTTTTTGGTCCAGAAGAGGAGGCCGCGGTGCTCGCCGTGCTCCGCTCTGGCTGGGTCGCGCAGGGACCGCAAGTGGCGGAGTTTGAACGGAAAATGGCTGATCGCGCCGGCGCCCGCTACGCCGTCGCGGTCACGTCGGCGACGACCGGGCTGCACCTCGCGCTCGTCGCCGCGGGCATCGGTCCGGGCGACGAGGTCATCGTGCCGTCGCTGTCGTTCATCGCCTCGACAAACGCCGTGTGGATGGTCGGGGCGACGCCGGTGTTCGCCGACGTCGACGCGCAGCTACCTATTATTACGCCGGAATCGGTGGAAGCGGTGTGGTCGGAGCGCACCCGCGCCGTGCTCGCTGTGCACCAGCTGGGCGTGCCGTGTGACCGCGCTGGGCTGCGGCAGCTGTGCCAGACCCGCGGCGCGCGGCTGATCGAGGACGCGGCGTGCGCGCTCGGTACGCTCCTCGATGGCCAGGCCGTGACACAAGCTGCTGATCTGGCTGTGTTTTCCTTCCATCCGCGCAAAGTGTTGACGATGGGCGAGGGCGGCGCGGTGACGACCGATAATCAGGCGGTGGCGGAGCGGCTCAAGCGGCTGCGCAACCACGGTATGACGGTCGCGGCGGACGCGCGCCATGGCAACGCGGCGCGCGAGGGGTTTGCCGAGCCGGCGTGGAATTACCGGCTGACGGACATCCAGGGCGCGATCGGCAGCGTGCAGATGGACCGGCTGGACGCGATCCTGGCCGAGCGCCAGCGCGTCTGGCAGGGCTACCGCGCGCGGCTGCACGCGCAGCTGCCGGCGGTAACGCTGCTGACGCCGCCGCCGCATGTGCAGTGGAATGTCCAGACCGGCTGCGTTCGCATCGCCCACGGCCAGCGCGACCGCGTGCTGAAAATCCTGAACGATCAAGGGATTGGCGCCCGCCGCGGCATCCTCGCCGCGCACCTGGAGCCGGCGTGGGCGCACCTGCCGCACGCGCCGCTGCCGCACTCGGAGGCGTGGGCGCACGATTCGCTGGCGCTGCCGGTGTTTCACGGCATGACCGGGGAGCAGCAGGACACCGTCGTCGCGGCGCTGGCGGCGGCGCTCGGCTAAAAGCCGCAGCTGCAGGTGCCGAGCGTGCCGGTGCCGGCGGCGACGCAGCTGCAGCCCTTGGCGACGTTGCAGAACGCTGAAATGTTGTCGCATTTGCCGGCTTTGTCGTAGCACAGGCCGGTGCCGGTGGCGTCGCAGGCGAGGTCGAACGCGGTGCCGAGGTTCTGGCAGTCGCTCGCCTGCTTGCAGCCGCCGGTGATGGGGTCGCCGCCGCCGCTGTTGCCGCTGCAGGTGAAGGTCTGGGTGGAGCAAGTCCCGAGCTTTTGCGCCGCGCAGGTCGCGTCGCTGCTGCACTGGACGCACGACCACGTGGCGTTGATTTGCACGCAGTCCGGGTACGGCGCGTTGCACGCCTGGCAGGTGATGGGGTCGGCGATGCAGGCGTGCGCGGCTTTGTCGCAGATCTGCAGCTTGCCGCAGTCGCTTGTCGCGGCGCACTGGCCGCAGCTGCCGTCCGCCAGCTTGATGGGCTTGTCGGGCGGGCAGCCGGCGACGTTGACGCACGCGTGGCTCGTGGTGTCGCAGTGGCCGCCGGGGCAGCTGCTGTCGACGAGGCAGGCGACGCACGCGCCGAGGATGCACTTGTCCGGGCACGTGGCGCAGCCGGCGTCGGGCTTGCAGCTGGGACCATAGCAGCAGGCGAGGCCGGTGAAGCCGCAGGCGGTGCCGGCGTCGGTCTTTTGGCACAAGCTGCCGGCCGGGCAGCTGGCGTTGGCGCTGCAGTCGGGCATACAGATCTTTTGCGTGCTGAAGTCGGGACTTGCGAGCGCGGCGCACTTCAGGCCCGGTCCGCAGTCGCTCAGGCTCTGGCACGGCGTGCACGGCGCCTTGCCGACGACGCACTTGCCGGTCGGCACGTCGCAGACCTGGTCGATCGGGCAGCCGCTGACGACGCAGCCTTCGCACGCGTATTTGGGCGGCAAACAGTGTTTGCTGGCGTCCGTGCTGGCGGCGACGTCGCAGGTGAACTTGCTGGAACAATCCAGAACGCTCGTGCAGCGGCCGATGCAGAAGCTGCCGTTGAGCAGCGCCACGCAGTCGAACGCTGGCGCGCAATCCGCTGTTGTTTCGCAGGCTTCGCATTGGGTGGCCGGCGCGGCGGCGGTCACGTCCGCGGCGGCATCGGTCGCAACGTCCGCGACGGTGTCCACGGCGGCCAGTCCATCGGCGGCGATCGCGGCGTCGTCCGCAGCATCCGCTTCGGCGGCGCCGGAGACGTCGGCGTCATCGCCGCAGCCGGCACAGGCAATCACGGCAGCGGCAAAAAGTCCGGCAGAAACAATGCGCGCAAACATGGACGCTCCCAATCGCCCCTCCCCGCCGCGCAGTGTAGCGTTTTGCCGGACGCAAAGTGTGTGCGGCGCGTCAGCGGGTGGGAAAGCGGCGGCGGATCCAGTCCTGCGCCGGCCGCTCAAAGCGGCGAAAGCAGACGATGCCCGCGGCGATGGTGAACGCGACAAAGGCGAACAGCACCGCCAAGTTGTCCAACGGCAACGCCTGCGGATGGCGCGCGAAGGCGACCGCGACGGCGAGCTGGATCGGGAAGTGCAGCAGGTAGCTGGAATAGGTCGTGTTGCCGAGCGTGACGATCCAGTCCGCCGTCCGCTGCGACTTGGGCCGCACGAGGCGAATGAGCAGCAAGATGGCGAGCGGCACGAACGGCGCGATGACCATCGGCCCCGGCAGGCGCTGCAGCAGCGGCACAGTCGCGAACAGCGCCAGCAGCACGCCGACGGCGCCCGCCCGCAGCGGACTTTGCCGCCGCGGCGGCAGGTGCCGGTCCAGCCAGCGGTGGCAGACGCTTGTCAGCGCGCCGAGATAGAAGAAGAAGACGCAGCGCAGGATCTGGTTGTCCTTGGCGACCGTGGCGCTCACGAGCGCGGCGCCGCCGGCCAGCAGCACAAGGCTCCAAACGCGCGTGGCGCCGAGCCGGCTGGCCGCGAAAAATAGCGCATAAACGAGCACTTCCACCGAGATGCTCCACACCGGGCCGTTGAACGAGCTGCCGCGCTCCAGGCCCCAGCTGCTGGCGAGGAACAGTTGCAGGCCAAAGTGGCGCAGGTCGTTGCTCGGGTAGACAAACGCCGCGCCGCGCTGCGCCAGATAGGCGCTTTGCAGCGCCGCAGCCAGCAGCAGCGTGACGAAATGCAGCGGATACAAACGGGAAAACCGCAGCATCGCGAAGCGCGCCGCCGGCACCTGACCGGCAGCGATGGGCGCGGCGTACTTGTGGAAGAAGATGAAGCCGGAGAACGCCCAGAAGATCGGCACCGCCAGGTAGCCGAACTGGAAGAACGGCCAGAGCAGCGAATAGCCGGGCTGGCGCGTGCGGTCAAACCACGTCGAATCGCCGGTCAGGTAGTAGAAGTGCTGGTAGTGCCAGAACAACACCGCCAGCGCGCAGGAAAACCGGCCGAGCTCGATGCCGATGAGCGTGTCCGTGGGCCGGGGCGCGTTCGCGGGCATGTCGACCTCGCGTCGAAGGGGCGGTTCGCGGCTGGGTCCACGTGCGCGCGCGGGCGAGCGGCGCCGGCTACAGGTCCAAGTTGCGGACGTTCAGCGCATTTGCGGTGATGAAGTCGCGGCGCGGCTCGACGGCGTCGCCCATCAGCACGTTGAACACGCTGTCGGCGGCCACGGCGTCCTCGACTTTGACCTGCAAAATCGTGCGCTTGGTCTTGTCCATCGTGGTTTCCCACAGCTGCTCCGGGTTCATTTCGCC
>CAIPXZ010000437.1 GCA_903869075.1 uncultured Myxococcales bacterium
GCGCCCATTTCTTCCATCATTTCAATGACCTGACACAGCGGTAGGCCAACGACATTTGTGTACGAGCCGCGCAGGTACTCGACGAGATACGAGCCCACGCCCTGCACGGCGTAGCTGCCAGCTTTGTCCATCGACTCGCCGACCGACACGTACGCGTCGATCTCCGTTCGCGTCAGTTCCTTGAATTTCACGACCGTCGTCACGGCTTGCAGGCCTTCGCGGGCGCGCTTGAGGTCAAAAAGGCAAAAGCCGGTGATGACGAGGTGCTCGCGTCCCGACAATTTCTGCAGCATTTCGCGCGCTTCCTGCACATCGGTCGGCTTGCCGTAGATCACGTCATCCACCACGACCACCGTATCGGCGCCGATGACCCACCGCACCGTCTCGTCCACCCGCGGCATCCCCGCCGCCAGCGAGCGTCGCGCCTCGACGTCCGACGTGTACAACGTCGCCTGCAGCCGCCGCACCGCCGCCAGCACTTTGGCGCGCGCCACGCGCTTGGCGTAGTCCTCCGGCAGCTCCGCCGGCAGCTGCGACTCGTCGATGCCGGACAGCACCACGCGCACCGAAAAGCCAAGTTTTTCCAGCAATTCCTTGCGGCGCGGCGAACTGGAGGCAAGCGTCAACGGTGCGGCCATGCGGTCGATCTCCCAGGAACGGCGGGTGCGCTAGTGCGGCGCGGTGTTGGCAGGCGGCGTCGCCCGCAGCGCTTTGGCGGCTTTTTGCGCCTTCTTGGCCTCGCGCTTGGCCTGCCGCGCCGCCAGCGTCGCCGTCCGTCGCACCTGCCGCGCCTGTTTCCAGCGCGCCAGCAGCGGATCTTCACCGAGAAACAGCCGTCCCAGCAGGTTGCCCAGCGTCGGCAGCACCGCGCCGAGCAGGCAGATCGCCGTCGCCAGCAGCACGACCGCCCATTCAATCCCCGTCATGTCGGTGAAAAGTGCTTTCATTTCAGTTGGCTGACGTGCTCACAGCTTGGGGATCTTGATTTCGGTCAGGCCCTTGACCTTGTCCGCCGCGCCCTTGGCTTTGTCCACGGTGTTGGTCACGCGCTTGCCCATGTTCTCGGCTTCGGTATACGTCCGTCCGGGCGTGTCCACCACTTTGTTGACCTTGTTGATCGCCTGCTCCGGCTGCGCCAGCACTTTGTTCTGTTTGCGCCGCGCCGCTGCGACCTGATCGTCCAGGACCTCCGGACCGATGCTGTCGGCGGTCTTCTTGCCGTCGGCGTCCACCGTCACCTTGGCGCCCCAGCGCACGATCATGTCGTACTTGCTCGTGCTGTCCGCCGCCATCGGCTGCAGCTCCACTTTCGGGTGCTTCAGCAGGTCCGCCAGCAGCGCCACCTGCGCCTTGGCGTGCGGCTTGAAGTGGATTTGCGGGTGGTCCAGCGGCGCGCTGTCGTCGTCCTTGGCGTCCGGCTTGCGCTGATCCAGCTTGACCAGCAGCTTCTCGATGTTCTCCACCGCCGGCTCGCCCGGCCCGCCGATCGTGTTGACGATCTGCACGCGCATCGCGCCGGTTACGCGCTTGAACTCGGGCTCGTCGCGCAAGGCGTCAAAATCCGGGTCGGTCCGCGCTTTGATCAGCCGATCCGTCGCCGAGTCCGTGCCAATGTCCGCCAAATTGCGCAAATGCAGCAGCGACTCCGCATGCTTGTCCGGCAAATTCGCCTCCGCGCACGCCAAGTTGTACAGCGCCGCCTCCGAGCGCGGATCCTTGTCCAAGCCTTTTTCAATCTGCGCCGCGCCCTCTTTCCACTTCTTCTTTTTGTTCAGCGCGATGCCGTCCTTGACAAGCTTGTCCGCACCCTCGCGATCGGTGGTCCGCGCTTCCGGCGGGTCGTAGCGCTTGCGTTCGTCGCCCGCCTTGGGCGCCGACGTGTCCACCGGTCGCGCCGCCCGCGGCGGCAGCTTGATGTCGAGGCGCAGCAGGCTCTCGCGGGCGATGGCCGAGCTCAGCTCGCTGCCGTTCTCGTAAAGCCAGTGCAGACCTTGCTCAATCGACTTGCGATCACGCGCGTTGACCCGGTCCAGCCGCGCGCTGGTGCCAAAAGCATCCGCGCAACCGGCCAAGGATTTTTCATTGGCATCCGCGGGTTTGTTGAAAGCGACAAGACAGGTGATCGCCTGCTCGTCCCAGCCGGCGGCGTGGACCGTCGCCGGCGCCAGGAGGCCAACCGGTAGAGCGCAGAGCACAAGCAAGTTCGCGCGCATCGTATCTCCCGGCGTTGCAGCATCGGACGGGGCGCCATTGACCGCGCCCGGTTGCGCTTGGCCCCGCTTGGTTTCCATACTACCCGCGGCTCTGGGTCAGGGTCAACGGACATGCCGCGCCGCCGCGGCCTCGGGATGTGTCGGCGTGTCTCAGCCAACTCCGCAAAATCGGGCAGTTTTTTTAGCAGCGCTGATCGTTGCTGCGGTCGCCGGTGGCGTGCTCGTCGCGGGCGTGGCGCTGTGGCGCGGCGGCGATCGCCCGGCTGCGGCGGCGGTGGCCCCAGCGGATGCCGGTTCGCGGGTCGCCGATGCCGGTGCTGCCGATGCCGTCGCGCCAGCCGCAGCCGTGACTGCCGCTGCCGCGCTGCCCGTGCCCGTGACCGCCGCCGACGCCGCGCTCCACGTCATCGCCGACCCGGCGGAGCTGCGCGTCTGGGCCAACACGCGCGTGCGCCTGAGCGTGCAGACCGATCTGCCATTTGAGCGTTTCGTCTGGCATTTTGAGGACGGCAGCGACCCGGTCGCCGGCGCGGTCGTCGAGCACGTCTTCGCCGAGAGCGTGCGCGACCGCCATGTGACCGTGGAGGCGATGCGCCGCGGCCAGCCGACGGAAGTGGCGACGCTGCGGCTGCCGGTCGAGCGGCTGACGGTGCTGGCGGCCGACGGCGAAGAGCGGCCGGATGCCGAAGGTCTGCCCAAGCCGGACGGGACGCGGCTGTTGTTCGTCGGTGGGCCGCTGGATGAAGCGATGGCGGCGCGGGTGACGGCGGTTGCGACGGACGTGCAGGCGGAGGTGCTGGTGGCGTCGGGCGATGACGCGACGGTGCAGGCGCTGGCGCAGGCCATCGACAACGGCGCGCTGACCGTGGCGCTGCTGCACTGGCCGAGCGCGTTTGTCGCCGACACGCCGCCGCTGGCGCTGATCCGCAACCCGGGCGATGCGCTGACGCCGATCCGCCGCGGTGAGCGCGATCTGGGCGCGTGGTCGATCGGCGACGTCGGCCTGGCGGCGGTGGATACGCGCGGCGAGACGCTGGCGGAGGCCGAGCTGAAGCGCCTGCACGACGTGCTGCAGTGGACGAGCGCCTACCGCGTCAGCCTGCTGCTCTCGGTGCGGCCGCTGACGCTGACGCGCGACGCGGAGCTGATCGCCGATCGCGCCTACCGCATCTACGAATACGCGCTGCGTCATCAGGTCGCGGCCGTCCTCGCCAGCTCCGGCGTGTTCTACGACGGCCGGTTCGGCGGCCTGCGGGTCATCGGCATCGGCGAGGCGCAGTCCGCGGGCTGCGTGCGGCCGCTGGGCCAGGACGCGTGCCAGCAGCCTTCGCTCACCGTCATCGATGTGCCGGCGCAGGGTCCGCCGCGGCTGCATGTGCTTGTCGGCGACGGCTTCCAGACGGCGCTGGCCAAGCATGCGCTGCCGGCGGAAGTTGGAAAAATCCGCAGATGAATCAAGCGGTTCGCCACGTCTACGTCCACTTTCCGTACTGCCTGCACCGCTGCGGCTACTGCGATTTTGCGACGACGGTCGCCCGCGTCATCCCGCGCGAGCGCTACCTGCAGCAGATCCTGACCGAGCTGGAGCTGCGCACCGCTGACCAGCCGCTGGCGCCGCTGGAGACGGTGTTTTTTGGCGGTGGTACGCCGTCGCTGTGGGGCCCGGCGGCGATCGCGGCGGTGCTGGCGTGGCTGCAGCAGCGCGCGGGATTCGCGCAGGAGCCTGAAATTACGCTGGAAGCCAACCCGGGCGCGCTGGAGTCTGGCGATCTGGCGGCGTACGCGGCGGCGGGCATCAACCGCGTGTCGGTCGGCATTCAGGCGCTGCAGGACACGCGGCTGCGCGCGCTCGATCGCCTGCACGACGCGGCGGCGGCGCGGCAGACGCTGGCGCAGCTGGGCGAACTGCTGGCGCAGGGGCGCCTGCGGTCGGCCAACGCCGACCTGATCTTTGGCGTGCCGGGGCAGACAATGCTCGATCTGCGCGCGGACGTCGCCGGCATTCTCGACTATGGGCTGAGCCATCTGTCGGCCTATTCGTTGACGGTGGAGGCTGGGACGCCGTTGGCGGCCCAGGTCAAGCGCGGGCTGGCGGCGCGGCCGGATGACGATCTCCAGGCGGCGATGCTCGACGCGCTGCCGGCGCTGCTGGCGCCGTACGGGCTGGCGCGGTACGAGGTGTCGAACTACGCGCGGCCTGGCCACGCTTCACGCCACAACCTCGCGTACTGGACCGGCCGCTATTACCTGGCCGTCGGCGTGGGCGCGCACGGCTTTTTGCCGCAGCCGGGGGCCATCGGCGTGCGCTACGGCAACACCCGTAAGCATGAAGCGTGGCTGCGCGCGCTGGCCGCCGGCATCCTCGGCGAGGACCTCCGCGAGACAATCGACGCCGACCAGCACCAGGACGAGCGGCTGTTGACCGGGCTGCGCCTGAACGCCGGGCTGGACCTGCAGGCGCTGGCCGCGGACCTCGGCGATGATCGCCGGCTGGCGCTGCTGCAGCGCGCGGCGCCAGCGCTCGCCCGCGGCGATCTGTGGCTGCGCGACGGGCACTTGGGCGTGATGCCGGCGGCGCTGGCGCGGCTGGACAGCTTGATCGCCGAGCTGGCCTGAATCATCCTGTTGGCGGTGCGTTGTACGCACAGGTTTGACACGTCTCCCAACGCGAACGATGCTGAAGCCATGAAAACTGTGTTCTCCTTTTTGATGGTGCTGGCCCTGACGATGGCGTCTGTCGCGGCCTTGGCGACGACGCCCGAACAGGAAAAACAGGCGGAAACGTTCGTGGCGCAGGCCAAGGAGCGTTACCAGGCCGGCGATTTCCAGCAGTCGGCGCAGTTGTACATGAAGGCGTACGGCCAGGTGCAGCGGCCAGCGCCGGTGTTCAACGCGGCGCGCGCGTACGAGCAGGCGGGGCTGTGGGCGGAAGCCAAGCCGCTGTTTGAGCTGTACATGCAGATCGACCGCGGCACCGACGCCGATAGCGTCGCCGGTCAGGCGGACGCGCAAAAACACCTGGACGCCGTCAATGCCAAGCTCGCTGCCGAGGCTGCCGCCAAGTCGGCGCCACCGCCACGGGTTGCACCCGTGGTTGCACCCGAGCCGCCGCCGCCTGTCGTCCTGCCGCCCGTGCGCGCCGCGCCGGTGATCGCGGATCCGCCGACGCTGGAGCCGCCCAAGGACTTTCCCGATGCCCGCGTGACCAAGCCCGCCGACGACACGTGGTCCGACAAGAAGACCGCCGGTGTGCTGACGCTGTCGGCTGGCGGCGTGCTGATCGTCGCGTCCATCGCCGTGGCGATTGTCGCCCACAGCGATCTGGCGAACCTGGATGCGCGGCTGCAAGCCGACCAGCTGGCGAACACGCAGGGCCTGATTTTGCACGGTTCAGTCACGCAAGTGGATATGGACAAAGGGATTTCGACATACAACGCGCGGCAGATCACCGCGGGCGTGCTGGGCGGCTTGGGCGCTGCGGCCGTCGTCGTCGGTGGCATTCTGCTGTGGCAGGACAACAACGACGCGTCCGGTCACATCGCGCTCTCCACGGGCGTCGTGCCCAGCCAGGGCGGCGCGCTGTGGACGCTCGCAGGGCATTTCTAGGCAGGTAGGGTGATGCAAGTCATGCGGCAAATCTCACGACGTTTCCAGCTGTTGGCGATCGCGCTGTTCGGCGCGGCGCTGCTGCTTGGCGGCTGCCAGGACGGGCGCAACGCCACCACGCCCGGCGAGCTCTACCACTGCGCCAGCGACGGCGACTGCCTGAGCGGCTGGAGCTGCCAGTGCGGCTACTGCCAGCAAACCGGCGTCGCGCAGCAATATCCCTGCGGCGTGGTCGGCGCCGACACCACGGGCGACGGCAGCTTGAGCGGTGACAGCGCCGACGCGAGCACCGGCAGCGACAGCGCCAGCACGGACGCGGGCAGCACCGACGCCGGCAGCGACGCGATCGACCCGCCCCCGCCCGTCGGCACGCCGCTCGGCATCTGCAACCAGGCGGTGTCCAGCGACGTCGTTTTCGCCAACTGCAACCTGTCCGATTGGACCGGCTGCGCCAGCGGCTACGGCTGCTACTACGGCCCGGCGATCAAGAAGACGCTGTGCAAAAAACACACGAGCTTTGCCGAAAACGCCGCCTGCGACCCGTGCAACCTGACCGAATGCGGCGTGGCCAGCGACAGCCACGTGCTGATTTGCGACGCCGTCGACAAGATCTGCCGCCGCACCTGCGACGCGACCATCGTCGGGACCGGCGTCAAGCCCGGGCAATGCCCGACCGGGCAAAAATGCTACCAGCTCGTGGACAGCAACAACGTCGCCTACCCGAGCCAAGGCGGCATCTGCGCGCCGTGAGCCCGAGTCTCTGGCGAAAATGTCGTTAGAAAATGCGGTGTTCGGTGGCGCCGCTACGGCAGGCCGGGGATCTTGAACACGCCGGTCAGGTGCAGCGCCGCGGCCGCCACAAGCAGCACAACCACGACAATCGCGATGACCTTGGGCGCCGTCAGCGCCTTCTGCTGCACGGCTGCCACCGGCATGCGCTTGGACGGCGAGGTCGTCGGGCCCACCGTCGCTTGGGTGCGGCCTGTCGTGCCGGCCGCCGCAGCGCGCATCGTCCCGGACGGCTGGCTGCCGCCCTGCAGCGCTTGGGTGTTGCCAGTCACACCGCTGCGCCCCGCCGGATTCGCTGGGTTGGAAGCCACGCGGCTCGCCTGCTGGGCCGTCGTGCTTGGCATCCGCATCGGCCCAATGTCCTTGGCCGGATCGGCCGGCGGCCGCAGACCTTCCAGCTCCGGCAGCTCCGGCCGCAGCTGGTTGATCGTCCGGGTCACCCGCGGCGTGCTCGGCGGCGGCGGCGCGTTGCTCGGATCCGGCGCGCCTTCAAACGCCTTCTTGACCGACACGCCGTCGCGGATCGACGCATAGAACGTGTGAAAATCCTTCCAGATCTCGCCGTCGTGCGACAGCGACATCGGCTGGCCGCTCTTGTTGGCGGCCCAGCTGAACAGCGGATCCAAGCCATGGAAATTGTAGGTGATGCCCATGGCCTTGAGCTTCCAGTCGCGGTGCGCCAGGTCCGCTTCCGGCAAGCGCTCTTCCACCACATCGGCCAGCGCTGTGGCCTGCTGCAGCTCGTCCATCGCCGAATCATCGACCGGCGTGCGCTCTTCCGTGGCGACCGACAACTCTTCCCCGACGATAAACGCCTTGGGAATTGGTGAGGTCTGGCGCACGGCCGCCAGCAGCTCGTCGTTGTCCTGGTGGCCGCTCAGCGTGCGCTCGGCGACTTCAAAGCCCTGATCCGGGTCGCCAACCAGCACGCCGTCGCCAAAAGCCAGATCGAAGTCATCGCTGTCGGCGGCCGCGCGGCCTTCGCCGTGCTCGGGTGGCAGCCAAACCTTGCCGGCGGCCTGCGCGTCCGGTTGCAGCGACTTGCTGACGTCGGAAGTGTCGCGGAACGACGGCCCGTGAAAGGCCGAGGAGTCGCGATCGGCCGTGTGCGGCGCGTTGCGCACGGCGCTGGCGAGCTGATCGTCCGGATCTTCCGTCGGCACGGGCGTCCCGCAATGCGGGCAGATCAGCTGATCGCCCTGAAGCACGCCGGCGTCATTGCGGCTAAAGCCGTTCCAGCACGACCCGCAGACGAAATCGGTTATGTTGGTGATCGGCCGCGCGTCGGACACCCAATGCCTCCCCATCTTCGCGTACGTGGGCTGCCAGCAACCCGTGCCCGTGGCGAACCGTACGCTAGCTGCGCAGACTTGCAAGTGAACCGGAGCCCGCTCGCCGCAGCCAACAACACACGCAGCCAGAATACACGCGGCGTTGCCAAACGGTCAACGCGTTCACGATTCGACCTACTTTTCTGGCAGGCTTTGCCACAACGCATCGTGCACGCCGGGGCGGAGCGCCCGGATGCCGGCCACGACGTCCCGGGTCGGATGCACCCGGTTGGTCAGCAGCACCGCGAACGCGGCGTGGCGGGGTGAAAACCACACGCTGGTGCCGGTAAATCCGAGGTGGCCGAACGCGTCCGGCGGCGCCAACGCGCCGGCGCTGGAGCCGGGCTGCGACGGCGTGTCCCAGCCGTGGCGCCAGCTGGTGCCGGGGCAGCCGGGCGTGGTGATCAGCGCGCGGCAAACGGCGGGGTCCAAAATGGCGCCGCGCCTCGGCCGCCCCGTGACGGCGGCGAGCCACGCGTCCGCCCAGATCGCCGCGTCGCTCACTGAACCGAACAGCCCGGCGTGACCCGCGACGCCGTCCAGCGCCGCACAGTTATCGTCGTGCACGACGCCCTGCAGCGGCTGACCCGCCATCGAGCGCGCCGGCCACACTTCCGTCGCCACCACGGCTTGCGGCGCGGGCTGCGGCTGGCTCAGGCGCCGAAAACCAGCGCGCAGCCCCAGCGGCGCGGCGACGCGCGTGGCGAACAGCACGTCGAGCGGTTCACCCGTCACATGCTCCAGCAGCCAGCCCAGCGCCATGAATCCGAGATCGCTGTACACGGCGGCGCTGCCGGGCGCGTGGCTATTCGGCGTCGTCAGCACAAGGCGCTGCACCGCCGTCGCGCGCGTGGGCGCGGGCGTTTCGCGCGTGGCGGCAAAGAAATCCAGCCACGCCGGCGCGCCCGACGTGTGGCTGACAAGCTGGCCGATCGTCGCCGCGCCGCGCTCGGTCCCCTGCGATGCAGGCAGGTGCTTGTCGAGGCGATCGGTGAGCGCCAGACGACCCGCCGCCAGCTCCGGCACCAGCAGCGTCAGCGTCGCCATCGGTTTGGTCAGCGAGGCGAGGTCAAACAGGCTGTCCGTTGCCACTGATTGGTTGGACCACTGTGGCAATGTGGTCCGACCAATCGCCAGCAGATCCCGCGCGCCGTCCCGCTGCCACGCCAGCGCGGCGCCGGAGCCGACGCCTGCCTCCACCGCCGCCTGCAGAATCGCCTGCGCTTGCGCGGGGATGGCCATCGCTTACGCGCCTTCGCCCGGTGTCTCGCGGCGCTGCAGCTCGCGATCGAGCCGCTCCGTCAGGCTGCGCCAGTCGTTGCGCAGGGACTCGACGTCGCCACGCAGCCCGTCGAACTGCGGTCCGGTCGCCAGCCCGCCGCGCACCGTCGCGATCGCCTCGCGGGCGCGCTTGATTACGCGATCGTCCACGGCACGCTCCGCCACTTCCTGCAGCAAGCCGACCGTGCGGCCATCACCCAGCGTCGGCAGCGCCGCGCCCAGCGTCATACCGAGGCGAAAGTTCGTGTCCGCCGTCCACGGACCGAGGATCTCCAGCACGCGGCTCGGCTCCGCGACAAAGCGGCACAGCGCCCGCACAGCACCGCAGCGCAGCAAAATGTCGTGATGTTTCGCGAGGAACGGCGCGATCGCCGCGATTGCCCGCGCGTCGCCGAGCGCCGCCAGGCCTTCCAGCACGCCGACGCGCACCGTCTCGTTCCAGCCGCCGCGATCGAGGCTCGCGACGAGCACATTGTACGCCGCCGCTTGCCGGGTCTGGCCCAGCGCCAGCGCAGTGTCCGCCTCGACAAAATAGGACGCATCGCCGGCCTGCAGGCGATTTGCCAGCAATTCCGCGGCTTCTGCCGTCTGGAACCGGCCCAGCGCCGTCCGCACCGCGCGCCGCGCCTTGGGATGCGGCAGGTCCACCGCCGCCGCCAGGTGGCCAAAAGCCCGTTGGTTCGCGATCTTGCCCAGCACTTTGGCGACCTCCGCCTGCACCGGCCACGCCGCGTCGTGCAGCAGCGCCGCCGCCAGCGCGTCGGTATTTTGCGCGGTTGGCCGCTTGCCCAGCGCCTCCGCCGCCCGCAGCCGCGCCATCGCCGTCGGCGCCTTGGCGACGATCGCCCGCAGCACCGGCTCGCCCAGCGCCAGCTCCCAGGTCGCCAGCAGATCGCCGCGCGGGTCGACGAGCACAAGCTCCGGCGCCGTCGCGCAGCTGATCCACACGCTCTGCTGCTTGCGATCCACCTTCAGCTCGCGCGTCAAATGCGCGCCGTCGGCGAAGCGCAGCTCCACCGCCACGACAAGCTCAAACAGCGGCGCGAACGCCGTGTCCTGCGTCTGTTCGATCGTCAGCTGCAGCTGTTTGTCTTCGCCGTTCCAGCTCTGCGTGACCTTGAGCTCCGGGTGGCCCTTGCCGGTCTCGACCCACTGGCTGAAGAACCGCCCGAGGTCGCGGCCGCTGTAGCGCTCCAGCGCGCGCCGCAAATCCGGCGTCTCGACGTTGCCGTCGGCGTGCTGGTTGAGGTACGCGCCCAGGCCCTGGAAGAACGCCGCGTCGCCCAGCGTGCGCCGCAGCATGTGCAGCACCGCGCCGCCCTTTTCGTAGAGGTGCGCGTCAAAAACGTCAATCGGCGCCTCGTACTTGTTGGTGACGATCGTCCGGCGGTAGTGGCCGGCGTCCTCGGCCAAGTAGCCGCGCTGCGCCTGGAGCCGCGCGTAGTCGAATTCATCCGCGCCCTCGGATTCCTCGCGCCACAACTGCTCGAAATACGTGGCGAATCCCTCGTTCAGCCAGCCGTGCGACCAGGTCCGGCACGTGACAAGATCGCCGAACCACTGGTGCGCCAACTCGTGCGACACAAGCGGCTCCGAGGAAAAATCCAGATGCGCCCGCGCGTCGTGCAGCGTCAGGTCGGTCTGCGTCGTCATGGAGCTGTTCTCCATGCCGCCGAAGATGAACTCGGACACCGCGACTTGGCTATACTTTTCAAACGGATAGCGCACGCCCAGCAGCCGCTCGTACAGCGCCACCATCTGCGGCGTGCGGCCGAACGCCCGCTCGCCGTCCGCCTCGCGACCGGGCAGCGTCCAGTAGCTCACGAGCGTCGGCTCGCGCTGCTGCACCGTCTCGACAAACGGCCCGACAACCAGCGTCAGCAGGTACGTCGGCGCCGGCCGCGACAGCTGCCAGTCAAAGATCCGCTTTGCCGGGTCCGCCGCCTTGTAAATGTCGCGCAGCGCGCCATTGGACAGCGCCACCTGGCTCTCTGGGACCGTGGCGATCACGTGCAGCCGCACCTTGTGGTTCGGGCTGTCGTGGCAGGGAAACCAGAATTTGTGGTCCTCGTCCTGGCCTTGCGTCCACGCATGCGCCGGGCGATCCGGGTGGTCGGCGTCCGGCAACACGAACCAAAAACCGGCCTTGGGCTCGCGCGTGTCAAAGTCCATCGTCACCCGCACCACGTCACCGCGCTGCGCCGGCTGGCCGAGGTCCAGCCACAGCACTTTGCCGTCGTGATCGGTCGCCAGCTGCCGGCCGTTGCCGTCGTACGCCCGCGGGATCGTCGGTCCCTCGGCGTCAAACCGCAGCTTTTGCAGGCCGCCGCGCCGCACCGCGCCTTCATACGTCGCCGAGCCCCAGACGTGGCGCGCCGGAACGTCCACCTCGACCAGCAGCGTCAGCTCTTGCCAATCCACCGGCACGTCGGGCGGAAAATGCTCGACGGCGTCCGCAGTTGCAAAATCCTTGGGCGCGCGCAAGGCCAGCAGGCGCGCCGCCTCGACTGCGTGAATGCCGTGGAATCCGTGTTCGTGGCAGGGCATGGTCAGCTCCAGTTCGGGAAGGTCAAGCGTAGGGCGCAGCGGCGTGCGCGGCAAGGGCAGCGACGGTCAGGCGAGGCCCCAACGGCGGCGCAGCGCCCATTCCAGGCCCAGCAGCAGCGTCAGCCACAGCATGACCTCCGGCCGAGTCCACAGGTCGCTGTGATCGAGATCGGTCAGGTCCGCGTCGTTCTGCCGCGGCAGCGGGATGCCGGCGCTCGGCGCGTCGTCCCGCCACAGCTGGCCGCCCGAGGACTTGGCCAGCAGCCGCAGCAGTTGGTCGGTCGGGTGCAGGCGGCTCGCCTCACGCGTCGCCGGCGCCACGGCAAACGGCGCGCCAGCTTGCTGGCTGCGGCCATCGACAACCGCCTCCACCTGCACCTGATGCGGCCCCGGCTCCACGCCGTCGAGCACAAGCACTACTTCGCCGCGCTCATCGGTCGGCTCCTGCCAGGCTTTGGACTCGGCCAGCGGCTTTTGCGGCGCCGCCTTGTCCGGCGCCGGCTCCAGCGGCGCCAGCCGCCAGCGCAGCGTCAGTCCCGACACCGGCTGACCGCTCGCCGACCGCGCCGTCACCCGCACGCGCACGGGCTCGCCCGCCGGCACCGGCTCTGTCGGCGGCTCCAGACGCAGCGCGTTGAGGTCCGGGTCATGCAGCAGCCACGCCGTCAGCTGGTCCAGCAGCCGGTGGTAGTCGTCGCGGCTCAGATCGCGGGCGTCGGTCGCGGCTTGCGGCGGAAATGCCCATTGCCACAGGGAATCCGTCGCCAGCACGGCGCTGCGGCCATCGCCGATGTCCGCCACCGCCAGCAGCGGATGGCCGTTCGTGTCCGTCGCCAGCACGTTGCCGTCACCGCCGGCGCGCAAAGACGTGTTGCGGCCGGAAAAAGCGTGGCGATTCCATGCCTTGTTGTTGCCGTCAGCGTCCGCGGCCAGCAGCGACACCGGGTGCAGCGCGCCCGCCGGCGTCAACATCGGCGTCACCGAGCCTTCCTCCCAGCCGACGTCCGCGCCCTGCAGCGGCTCCAGCTTGACCGGCAGCCACTCCGCCAGCGCGGTGCCGTAGTAGCCGCCGCCGCTCAGCGACTGCCGGCCGCCGAGCACCAGGAACGCGCC
>CAIPXZ010000438.1 GCA_903869075.1 uncultured Myxococcales bacterium
CAATAGCCCGGGACTTCAGTCCCGGGTGCACGAGGTCGAGCTTGCGACCGCCCTCGCCAGCACCACCGCCTCCACCCGCGCTTTCTCCACCGCCAGGATGTTGCGCTGGATGCTCGCCATCACCGCGTCCGCCCACAGCGACGCGTACCAGTTGAAGTGCGTCGACACCCGCAGCTGGCTCTGCAGGTGCAGCCGGACGCGGCCGTCGGCGAGCGGCTCCAGCCGGTAAGTGCCTTGCAGCACGTCAAAGTACGGCCCACCGATGGTCACGTGGTCGTCCAGCGTCCCGGGCGGAATCTGGTCAGTCTGCGCGGCGATGCGAAAAGACAGCAGGCGCTCCGGCTCCAGCGCCGTGACCGTCTCCAGGAACAGCACGCCGCCGGCAAACCGCGCCTTGCGGATGCCGCCGACCGCCTCGCGGTCAATCTCGGCGCTCAGTGGCCGCGGAAAGCCGAGGTGCAGGAACAGTGGATGGGTCGGCAGCTCGCTGGGCTGAATCTCGCGCACGCTGACGATTTCCCGCCACACGGTCGCCTGCGGCGCGGCGATGTCGATCGCGTTGTCGACCGTGTGCAGGTTGTACGGCGCCGCGACCTGGTTCTCTGCCGCACCCACCGCAAATGGCAGCACCGCCACCGTCAGCAGCGCCGACAGCCGCCGCTGGGTGTGCATCCGCGCCACCGTGCCACCCAGCGACGCACCGACGAGCAGCACCGGCAGCGCCATGATGATGCAGATTGCGCCTTCCCAGCCGGCGAACGCGATGACGAGCGTCGCGGCAAAAACCGGCGGCCATGGCAGCAGGAATACCGCCTGCAGTGTCGTCGGATTTGGCACCGCCTGCACTGCCAGGTAGCCAATGACGCACGGCGCCACGAAGATATAGCCCAGGCTCATGACTGCCAGCACCGGCGGCGCATACACCATCATCACGCGCAGCAGCAGGCCATAGGTGATGGCCAGCGCAAAGCCGCGCCAGACGTGCTTGTCGGTGAATGAGGCGCGCGACGGCGCAGACTCCGGTGGGTCGGGCATGGGCGGCTCCTTGGTGAGGTGGGTGGATGGTCATGGCGGCGCGGCGAGGTGTCAAGGTGGTGCAAGCCGCGCGCGGATCGCCAAAAACGCCACGGCGATGACGCTGACCGCCGCCAGCGCCCACTTCATAAGCGCCGCGCCGTTGCCCAGCAGCACCGCGACCGGCGTGATGTTGGCGCGGTCAGCCAGGAACGTCAGGTGCACGAGGTTCTCGGCGATGTCGCAAGCGCCGGCGATGAATGGCACCAGCAGCAGGAAGTTCCAGCGCGCCGGCACCGCGTGCGCGGCGAAGCCCTTGGCCAGACCGGCGGCGAGCATCGTGCTGTACCAAAGCGGGTGGATCATGTCGACGCGGTAGTGGAATGCATAGCGCGGCAGCAGACCGGCGGCGTCCCAGCGGGCGAAGATTGCCTGAACGTGGGTGGCGGAGAGCGTCGTCTGCACCCGCAGCATGTCCGCGCCCAGCGGCTGGACGATGACCGCCAGCGTGGCTTGCGACACAACGAACAGCGCGGTGAAGAGCGCCAGAATGCGCCACGAGTCCAAGCGGCGACGCAGGTTGGCGAGCATGACGTGACTCCCGGCGGCATCCAGCCGCGTCGGGCAGTATCGCCGGGGCGGGAGTGGCGTCAATTGCGCGGGCGTGGCTGGCAAGCTGCTGCGACCGGGTTCGGTGCAGCCCAGCGGGCAGTCACGGGCTAACTGTCGCCGTCACGGTGTCGAACAAGATGGCGAACGAGACAGCGTCGGGCACGCCATCACCATTGGTGTCGATGTCCGGCTTGGTCAAGGACGCCGTGTCAAAGGTCGCGTTGATTGCGGTCATGGCGCCGCAGACCATCAAGTGCGATGAGCCGAGCCACTTGCCGCCTTGCACGGTGATGGGACCTTTGACGGTCAGGTTGACCATCGACATGCCCACATAGCTGCCGTTCAATGGCCAGATCATGTCGACTTCCGGGGAGGTCGCGGTCAACACGCCCTTGCTGACGCTCGCAGTGAAGCTTGCCTTGGAGAAGCACACCTTGTTGGCGCCGCAGTTGACGCCGGAAAAGTTCTGCTGGGAGATTTGGTACGCGCACTGGCCAGGGTCACACGTGCCGGTCGTCGTGTTGCCGCCCATCCAGACGGCATAGGTCCAAGGCAAGCCGGTGCTGTCAAAGCTCGACGGGTCCAACAGCGCAACGAGCTTACCTTGCTTGACCGCGTCCTCCAGGTTGCTGCCGATGAGCGACGCGATGCCCGCGAGCGCGTTGTCCGGCTTGCCATCCCCGTTCAGGTCGCAGGACGACGCTTTCTCAGCCAGCGCCAGCCAGCTGACGACCTGCATGTTCGCGCCTTTGCCGTCCGTTCCGTAGGTCGGCCCGGGCGGGGCAATGTCCACTTGTACATCTAGCGCAATGTCCGCGGCGACGTCCGCGGCCGCATCCTTTGGCACCGCTCCGCTGGCGTCGGCATCGGCATCGGCGACAGTGACATCGGTCACGCCGCTATCGGCGTCCGTCGCTGCATCCGCGGTCGCATCGCCCGCATCGCTCGGCGCGACCCGGCCACTGCATGCCACTATCGTGCAGATAGCCGCAGAAAACAGGGCGATAGGTCGCAGCATGGGTTCGCCTCCCGAGCGGTTGGTGCACGGTACGGTTGCTGGCCGGGCGCGTCAAGCCGGGCGCCGAGCGGAACTCCGGCAGCGAACCGTGCTTTGCACCCATCCTGCCACACCGCTACACTGCCGGCATGACGCACCCGCTTGGCATCCTCGGAATGACGCTGCTCGCGCTCACCGTGACGACGGCGGGCTGCGCGACGGTCCGGTACACAGTGCCGGGGCGGGAAATCGCCGAGGCGCCGCCGCAGGGCCCCGAGCTGACGCTGCGGACGACCGCGGGCGAGCGCCATGAGCATATCGAGACCGCGGCGCTGGATCAGTATGGTCCAGAGTGGACGCTCGTCTTGGCCGCCGACCGGCATCAGCTCATCGCGCAGGCGCGGGCGCATCCCAACGAGTCGTTTGTCCTGACGTCCGCCGAGCGCGACGCGCAGCCGGTGTATTGCGGCCTCGGCGGGTTGCTCGTCGGTGCGATCCTCGGCGCGGCGCTGGGTACGCAGGTGGCCAGCCACAACCAGCAGGTGCCGTTGGAGTCGCTGACGGACGGCATCAGCGGGTTTCTGCTGGGCGGGCTTGGCGGCTATGCGGTCGGGGCGATTGCCTGCGCGGTGGGGAAAGCGCCGGTGGAGGCGCATTTGGTGGGGGGGCGGTAGGCGCGGACGGGCGACATGCACTCACTTGCAGGTCACAGCGCCCCAGTTCCAAGGAATCCGCGCGATGCGGCCGCCGCCCCAGAGGCCAAGTGAGCCGTCCGGCCACGTTGCGAAGATGCTCAGGCCTTGTTGCGCTGCGGGGAGCAGCGCGTAGCCGATCTTGTTGCCTGCCGCGTCGGTCCAGGCGATGGCGCGGCCGCGTTGCACGGCGACTCCGCCGTCCGGCAGCATGAGGCCGGCGATGTGGACTGCTGTCTGACCGTCGCTCTCGGCATCGGGCAGCTCGTCAAAGGTCACGATCTGGGTGACGGAGGTCGCGTCTGCGGCCAGCCAGAGGGCGATGACCTTCGGCCATGGGTATTCGCCGCCACGGCCCCACGTCACGTAGGGGCCAGCCGGCGTTGCCGCGATACCGTCGATGGAGAGGATGCCGTCCGGGATGGTCTTTGGCTCAGGCATGCAGGTCTGGGCGATGGACGGATTGCTGCAGCTGCCCAAGGTCTCCAGCGACGTTCCCAAGGCATTGCCGGTTAGTGGCGTCACTTCGCTGCTCCAGCCTCCATACTTGGCGAGAGGGCCTTCCAGCCATGGCATTCCGGCCATGCGCGGAATTGTTTGCACGATAATGCCCGACTTTGCGCCGCCAGCTTGGTAGAGCGCCATCGGCCCTGGAAGGTATGCCTCGGAAATGAATGTTGGTGCGAAGAACTCGGCAACAATTGCGCCGCCGGGAAAGACGACTGGGCGTGGCATGGAACACCCCGACTGGCTGTCGGCCGGCGGGCACTTCGGCTGAAGCGTGACAGGGTCGAGTACATATGCGTCACAGTGCTGGTCAGTCTGCCCTGTCGTCTGGAGCACCGCGACCGGGTTCCCAGCGCCCGTCGGCACCGCGGCGAGGACAAGGGGCGTCGCCGCCCACACTTGCGCCTGCACGTTGCCCATCGCGTCCATGCGGGCGAGGCCGCTCTGCTGGGCCGTTGACTGCTGGCTCGTCAGGATTCCACCATCCGGCAGCTGGCGGACAGTTGTGAATAGGACGCCATAGTCGAAGTCGAACAGCGCCGGCGTCGCCACCGCGTCGCAGCTGCCGGCGACGCAGGCGCCGCAGACCCCGGCGACGGAACAGGGACCAGCCTGCGGCGTGTGGCTCATGCCGGCGCAGGTGCTGCAGGCGTCCAGCGTACAGGGGTTGTCGTCGGTTGGGTCACGTGGATGCGCGCTGAATGCCAGGGCTGCCGCTGCGGCATAAGGTGGACCTTCATAGGGATGATAGAGGAACCCATGCACGCACTGATCATTGTCGTTGCCCTGGACCGTAACATGGCCGACGATCAGTGGGCTGTAGAATGGACCAGGCGTGCCCTGCCAGACCAGACATTCGCCGTCCAGCTGGCAAACGCCGTAGTAGCCGATGCCGTAGGAGCAATCCGTGCCGCTTTGGAAGTGGCAGAACCCGTCGGGCGCGCAGTAGCCGCCGCAGCTGTTCTCCACGCCGGCAGAACACAGAACGCTTGATGTTGATGCGGTGCACGGCGTTGTCGTTGTGATTTCCTGCGGCAGCAGCGTCTGACCCGTGGCGGGCTGGCCGCAGTAGTCGATGCTGGAAGTCGCGGCAAATACCTCGGGCTGGCCACCGCCCTTCGCGGGCTGGGCGACAAGCGCTGCCGGGTCCGGCGGGGTGGTTTGGAACGCCGCGCAGATCAGATCGGGCGGCGCCGCAGCGTCCTGGTCCGGGGCCACGTCCGCAGCAACCTCCGCAGCAACCTCCGCAATGGCGACGTCCGGCGCCGCGTCAGGCTCGACGTCAATGACAGCCAGCGCATCGGTGGCAGCGCCGGCATCCGCATCGACTGCACTTGTCTCGGGCGCAGAGCTACCATCGCTGGCCATGGCATCCACATCGGCGCTGTCCGCGCCCCCACTGCCGGTACAGCCGAGCATCACGCACACACAGCCAAGCCAAAGGGGAAGTTTACTTGTCATCGTCCGTTGCCTCCTGAATGGCTGGGCTAGGTTGCGGCATGGGTTGCGAAAGTTCAAGACGCAGGCCAATGCGCGCCACCCACTCCACCGCACCGCGCATCCTCGCGCCTCACCAAGACCGCACCCTGCCCGCACCGCGAAACTTCCCGCCCGTCCCCCGCGCGTCCTGCGCCCATCGCGCACTTTCCCGTAGCGCCCGAGCGCCCGCCTCCGCCTACCGCGCAACTTCCCGGCCGGCACCAGCGCGTCCCGCGCGTCTCGCGAGACTTCGCGGTCATGCCGCCGCTCCACTTCCGCCCATCGGCACAATTCTCCGCACAAATTCCCGCATGACAGGCGCGTGACACGCGAATCTTGACGGCCAAATTAGGCGATTTCAGAGTACGCGAAGTGCCGCGGTGGCTCTGCCACAATGACCGGGCGCGCGGAGAGAAGTGTAACCAGCGAAAGGAGTTCTTCATGCAGATGCTTCGTGACAGCGCATCCCCTGGCAAACGCCTCCGCGCATCGCGGCGGACTTTGGCGCGGCTCAAGGCCAATCCCAAGGCCAAGGCGCTGGTGCCCAAGCTCAAGCCGGCGCATGACACGCTCAAGGCGGCGCAGGCGGCGTTCAATGATGCCGATGATGTGCGCATCGACGCCGCTGCCGTGGTGGATGAGGCCGACTATGCGACGCGTGAAGC
>CAIPXZ010000439.1 GCA_903869075.1 uncultured Myxococcales bacterium
AGTGCCTCGCCGGCATCTGCGTGAATTCGTCCTGCGCCGGTACGACGCAAAAGTGCGCCTGGAACGCGGTGTTGGCCTGCAGCAGCAAGGCGTGGGCGAAGACCGACTGCAAAGCCGGCGAGCTCTGCGACCCGGCGACTTTCACCTGCAAAGCCCGCGCGTGCGACGGCGCGACGACGCAGTGCTCCGACGACGCCACCGCCGCGATTTGCAGCCCCACCGGCGACGCGTGGATCGCCCAGGCGTGCGGCGCCGGCCAAGGCTGCTTTGACGGCGTCTGCCACGCGCTTGTGAACGGCAGCACGGTCGATGATACCGGCGACGGCAGCACGGACGGCGACGCGGTGAGCGCGGTCGACACCGCCAAGGACGGCAAGCAGACGCTGGAGTTGCCGCCGCACGACATCCAGCTGGACGCGCCGGACCTGTTCCAGTGCGTCGTCAGCCAAGCCGCCACCGCGCCCGACGGCGCGACACCCATGGTGTTCAGCAATGCCAGCGCCGCGTGGCTGGATTCGCTCGGCACGTTGCAGATCACCGGCGCGGAAGGCGTGCAAAAAGTCGAGATCCAGGTCGCCAAAATTGAGGAATTCGCCACCGGCTCGTTCACCGCGGTCGGCGGCGAGGCGCCCAATTCGGTCGTCGGCTACAGCGATGGCACCGGCACGGTGACCGGCGGCAAATTCCAGTACAACGCCACCGATTACACGATCACGATCGACGAATTCGGCGACGTCGGCGGCCGCATCAAGGGCTCCTTCTCCGCGCAAGTCGCTGACGGCGGCGGCAAGCAGCTGTGGCTGTTGGACGGCAAGTTCGACATCAAGCGGTGACGATGGCGCACGACAGCCCGGAACGCTTGCCCGAGGCGCTCTTTATCCAATCCTCGCCCGAAGAAACGCGCGTCGCCGTCCGCCAGGGCGAGCGGGTCGTGGAGATCCAGGTCGAGCGCACGTCCGGCCGCGGCTTGTCCGGCAACATCTACCGCGGGCGCGTGGCGCGGGTGATTCCGTCAATGGACGCCGCGTTTGTCGACATCGGCCTGGACCGCGCGGCGCTGCTGCACGCGCCGGACGTCTGGCTGCCGGGGCTGCACGCCCAGCACGAGGACGCCGACCCGCAGCCGCATCCGCACATCGCCATCGGCCGGCTGCTCACGCCGGGCCAGCAGATTCTTGTGCAAGTCGTGCGTGAGCCGGTGGGCAAAAAAGGTCCGCGGATCACGATGTTCGTCTCGCTGCCGGGGCGCAACGCCGTGCTTCTGGCGCGCGACAGCCACGTCGGTGTGTCCAAGATGATCGCCGACCCGGCGGAGCGCGAACGGCTGCGGACGCTGGTGGCCGGGCACGTGCCGGCGGGCTGCGGCGCGATTGTGCGGACGGTCGGCGACGGCGCGACGGAGGCGGAGATCGCCGACGACCTGCGGCTGCTGGCCGAGCAGTGGCAGGACATCCAGGCGCGCTATGAAACGGCGTCCGGACCGAGCTTTTTGTACGACGACCTGGACCTGACGCTGCGGGCGCTGCGCGATCAGGTGGGGCCGCACACGGAAACCGTGTGGATCGATGATCCCGGCGACTACGTGCGCGTCGAGCGATTTGTCAAACGTTTTCATAAAGATAGCCAAGCGGCGGTACGGCTGTGGGACGGTCCGGGCGGGCTGTTCGAGGCGCACGGCATCGACAAAT
Organism: uncultured Myxococcales bacterium; assembly: GCA_903869075.1. Classification (GTDB taxonomy): domain Bacteria; phylum Myxococcota_A; class UBA9042; order UBA9042; family UBA9042; genus CAIYBN01. The sequence goes on from CAIPXZ010000439.1 coordinate 1,689, forward strand.
GGGTACGCGAGGCGACGGAGCCGCGCGTGTTCCTGCCGTCGGGCGGCGAGCTTGTGGTCTCGCGGACCGAGGCGATGACGGTCGTGGACGTGAATTCCGGCCGGCAGACCGGCTCGGAGTCGCTGGATGACGCGCTGCTGGCGCTGAATCTCGAAGCGGCGCACGAGGTTGCGGCGCAGCTGCGGCTCCGCAACATCGGCGGGCTCGTCGTCGTGGACTTTGTCGACATGCCCAACGCCGAGAACCGCCGCGCGCTGGAGGAGGCGTTCGCGCTGGCGCTGGCGCGTGATCGGGCGCGCGTGCGCGTGGGCAAGCTGAGCGAGTTTGGCACCATCCAGCTGACGCGCAAACGCGTGCGGGAGAGCCTGTACGAGCGCCTGACCGAGCCGTGTCCGACCTGCAAGAGTCGCGGCTATGTGCGCTCGGCGAGCGATTTGGCGGTGGAGGTCGTGGGGCGGTTGCGGCGCGCGGTCACTGGCGCGGAAGGTCGCGCGAGCGTATTCCGCGTGCAAGTCCCGACGCGCGTGCACACGATCTTGACCGAGACGCTGGCCGGGGCGCTGCGGGACCTGGAAAAGAGCCACGGCTGCAAGATCGAGATCGTCGCCAACGGCGGTGCGGGTATCAGCGACGTGCGGGTCGGCGGCGAGAGCTGAGCTCTTTTTGGGCGACCCCGCGCGGAAAAATTCAGCGAATGACGAATACCAAAACGAGGGGCTTGGCTGGGCTCCTGCTGGCGCACAGGACCTCGGCGTACGCGGGGCGATGGCGCCAGCCCAATCAGCTGCCGGAGGTGGGCGCGCGAGCGCTCGCTGTCAACGGTAGGGCGGCGCGGCGGATACGCCGTGGGTCCGCGCGAATTCCGGGCCGCGAAAGCGGCGCGGAGTTCCTGGTGGGGTGCGTCCGGCGTCAGCGGGGCGCACAGTGGGGGAGGCTTCGGCTTGGCCGCGTGGAGGCCCGGCGCGAAGCCCCAAGTGCGCCTTATGGGGGCGTCAGGGGCCGAAGCGTGCCTCCAGACGCTTGAGCAGCGA
>CAIPXZ010000440.1 GCA_903869075.1 uncultured Myxococcales bacterium
GCGCAAGGTCGGCGACGCGGAACTGGCCTCGGTCAGCCTGCACCCACACGAGTTTCATGGGGAATGGAACTACACGATTCGGCCCAAGTCGTGATAATTCGGGAAAAACCAAGTCGATCGACTCTTTTTGTCACAGGCCCTTAGTGGCAAGAAGCCGCCATTTGGGTCACGGCGCGTAGTGATAGCCCACGTCCAGCGTCCCCGGGTCCGGCACGCCGTCGATGGTGCAGAAGAAGTCCAAGCACGCCTCGCCCCGCCTTCCGCCGTCCACATTCACCGCCTCCGCAGCCCCGGACCGGCAAGCCGCCCGCCGACGAACACCTGGAGGCGGATCAAGGGCGGCGCGGCAGTACGATGCACGCGCTGCAGCCGCATCGTACGCACTCGGATCGGCGCGTCAAGTGCCAGGCTGTTGGCATTTTCGGCCCAGTGGACGCGGCAGTTGCAGGCTGCCACACGCCCGCTCGCGCCTGACCCGACATCGCCTGCGGGTGTTCGGCGACCGTCAGGCTTGCCTGTCGAAAATGGCCGGTCGATCTCGTCATTCGCGGCGAGCGCCAGCAGAATCGCCCCGCCGCGCGCACTACAGAGCGGTTAAGGGGGGCGCGGTAGCGGGACTCCCACGGACGCAACGGCGGCGAAGGCACGCTGCTCGCAGCAATTCTTGCTCCTCGGCTTCACGTCGTCCGGCAGCGCGCCGCGCTCACGCATGGGCGGCACCAAGCGATCCGGGGCGAGCACCGAGCTATCGAGTAGCGAAGCCTGGATGTTCGCCGCCATCGCCTTGTTCTTGAGCGCAAATTCGTCGGGCGCCGGATAGCCATCGGGCGTCTCCGCCAGGAGCTTGCGGCGCTTGAACAGCTTCGTCCCCCGAACCTCGACGTACGCGAGGACCTCCGGCACGTCGTGCGGCTTGAGCGGCCCGCCGGGCATGAGCTTCACGCGCGGCAGGCCTTGGCCGGGCCGGGGCACGACGAGCGGTCCAGCAGGCCGCTGCTGGCGCTAGCGAAGTGGAATTCACCCAGTGCCGCGCTAGCAATCCCCGGAGCGGACGCCGGCAGCCTGCGTGAATCCTGTGGCCAGCTTCAGAGGCGGTCAGGGGCAAATAGGTTTGGAGCCGGTGGCGGTCACGCACTTCTTGGTCGTCGGGTCGCACGCGGCGCCGGCCGCACACTCCCCGGCCGGCAAACAGGCCTGGCCGATGGCTGGCGCGACCACGCACTTCTTGGACGTCGCGTCGCACCCCAAGCCGATTTCGCAGATTCCGCCCGAGCAGTCCTCGCCCAACGCGGCAATCGTGCGGCAAGTCGTTTGGCCCGCCGCGCCCAAGCACATGATGTCGTCGTATCCGCACTGACCGCCGTCCGAAGCGCCAGCGCAGGCATTTCCAAGGGCCGGGGCGGCCTGGCAGACGCCTTGCGTGGCACCAGAAGCAATCGGGCAAATCAACCCTGGTTGACATTCGGAGGCCGAAGTGCACGCGCCTCCGCTCGCTGCCAAGGGCCCGCATTTCTTCGTCGTGGCATCACACCGCGCCCCCCGCGCGCAGTCACTGGTCCCCATGGCGGTCTCGCCTGCAGCCAAGGTAGCTGACGTGCACGACTCGCCCACTTTGGGCAGCGGCGGTCGGATCGCGCACTTGAGGGCTCCCATCGGGCCGACGCAGTAGTGGCTCGCGCAATCGAAAGCTTTGGTGCACGCTTCGCCAGTCGCCGCGGTTGCCTTGCACGCGCAGTTGTCGCAGTACCCCCCAGCGACGCAATCAGAGGTGCTCGAACATGCTCCGCCCGTCGCCACTGTGCCGGTGAACACCAAGTCGCAAGCCAAATGCGGTGAATCGTTGCAACCGGCCCAGCTGTCGAGACATGCAGCCGCTTGCGCAGGGTCAAAATGTGCCGTGGCGGTGAGCGCCTTGGTGTCAGCGAATGAAAAAGCCGCGGACTTCAGACATCCTGCCTCCGACGAGAACCTCGACCCACCGCAAGTCGCGTCTGCATGACAGACTGCCGCGAGGTATTTTGTGTAAAAGTCGTCAACCGTCAGCGATGGGCTGGGGGTCGCCGCCGTCGCGCAACCCGTCACCGCCATCGTCAACACAAGCACTTGCCGGCCAAAGTTTCCCATAATTCCTCCAAATTTCCGGATTGGCAGCCAGGCTGCCAAGTTAGGTTGCAACGTTCATCGCGCCGCCAGAGTTTCAGGACAATGCGACAGGAGCTTCGCTGGATCGGAGAAATTTCGCAAGTTCAGCCATCGGCCCGCGCAATGGCCCTGCACTCGCGCTTCAGGCGCAAGCTCGCAGACGGCATTGCCGACCGCAATGCGTTCGACTTCGCGACGAGGGCCAGAACCGTCGTGCGCTCGTGTTCTTCTCCAACTTTCGCGCGGATCCCAGCAATCCGCACCGGCGGATGTCTGCTCCAGCGCATAGGAACTCCGGCCACGTCCGAGTGTTGAACTTCCCGTCCACATTCACCGTCTCCGCAGCCTCGGACCGTCCGAATCGCCGCTTGCCCACGGTTTTCCCCTGTCCGCCGGCTACGTCAATTCCCAAAACCGCACGGCCCCAAACCGCGCGGTTTTGCCGACTTCAGTCGGATCTCGGCACAAGCGGCGCGCTTTCGCTCATCCAAACGCCCGCCCGCGACCGCGCCCGAGTGCGACTACGCGGCGTCGTCTTCGAAGGACGGCCGGTCGATCTCGTCGTTCATGGCGAGCGCGAGCAGGATCGCCCTGCCGCGCCCGCTGCTGCAACGCTCCAAGTCTTCGCGCGCAGCGCAATCGCGGCCAGCACGACCGTCGGCGCCATCCGCAGCAGCGGCAGCGCGGTGAACGGGCCGAGCGGGATGACGGCGATGCTGATGGCGGCCAGCAGGCAGTAGGTGATGGCGGTGATGTGACTGCCCGCCGTGGCGCTCATGTCGCCGGAGTGGGCGGGAGGCGACCGCTAATCCGTTCCCATTCGTCCTGGTAAACATCCTTCTCATAGTCCCGCGGCTCAAGCCAGTACGACTCACGGCCGTCTTTCACGTTCCTGTGCGCCCCGGCTCTCACTTCCTCAGGCGTCAGGACGAACGCCCGCGGTCGGTCCCCGTCCGTCCGGATGACGACCCAGAAGTCGCCCATCACCTTGTCCAGGCTGCTGCCCAGCGGGACCGCGTACTTCTTGCTCAGGGTCTTGACCTGAATGCCGCGGAATTCATGTCCGTTGTCGCGATAGGCGATAATGTCGATGCCCCGGGCATTACGCGCGGTGGGCATGACGTTCCACCCACGGCGGGAAAGCTCGTAGCAGCAATAGTACAGCCCGACATTTCCCGTGACCTGCGTGTCCTGAGCGCGCGTTGCCGGTAGGATCTCTTGGGTATCAGCCATGGTCACCACCTCCAAGGAGCGCCTGCAGCTCGGCAGCCGCGTCGGCCCGCAGCAGTTCGACATTCTTGTGCTTCTTCGTGTGCGCGAGCAGTGCGTCGATAATTTGACCTGACGCGTCATCTGCGTGCACGCAACCCAGTTGCCGCATCAGTTCGCTACCCTCCGACCAGAGCCCGAAGTTGTTGCGCACCCATGTGCCAAGTCCAAAATGAAGCTCGTCGGCCGCGCGCTTGCGCAGCTTGGCGATGCGTTCAAGGTCCGCCAGCTCCAGCGCGAGCACCAGTCGCAGAACCGCCTCCCGCAGCGACTTTGGGTACTGCGCCGGCGTCACGTCTGTTTGTTCAGCCCGGTCCGATGTCTCCACGTCGATTCTCCGTCGGGCTTCGCCCGCACAAATAGCCGTGGCATCGAGCCTACAGCGGACAGATCGCTTGTCAAAACGCGCGCCGCGTTCCTCGCTGGCGCTTGGTCGTCGCGCGCCGATCGGCACCGGCACTCGAGTCGAGCGCCCTGGCTCGCGCAGGTGCAAGCGGCCGCGCGCTTGCGCTCAACCTTGCATTCCACCCGCACTCTGGTGATAATTGCCGCGCGCAACCGCCGCGCCCGAGTGGTACTCATGCACGCGTCGCACCAACGGGAGCTGTTCCGCCAACCCGCTTCGCAGCCGTCGGTCACGGCACTGCGCTGCGCGCGCCTTGCCGCGCTCATTCTCGTCGCTGTCACTCCGGCCGCAGCTGCCGCTGGTGAGAAAGGCACCCGAGGCGGCGTGAAAGCCGCGCCGCCTGCCGTAGATCCGCCGCCGCAAGCGCCGCAGTACCGCATCAGCGTCAACGAGCTGCGCGTCTCGCCGCAGAATGCACTGGGCGACCAGATTCTGGCCGCGGCACAAGCCACCGAGTCCAAGCTTGAAAAGTGCCTGGACCTCGTGATCGCGTCCGCACCCGTCTACGGGCCGCTGATCCGCGCCTATGCCACCTTTGACATCGACCCAGATCAGGGAATTCGCGGCGTCGTGGTAGGGGGCTTTGTCGATCCGGCGAAGGGCTGCCTGACCGACTTCGTGTCGGGTCTGCGTGTGCCGCGGCAGAGCAAGGAGATCGACGGAGTGACGCTCACCTACTCCTTTCTCAACACGATTCCCAAGGTCGTGCAAGCGCCACAAGCTGCCCCGCCGCCGCCAAAGCGCGACGAGCAACCGTCGTTCCTGCAAGCGGTTGGACACGAAATCATGGAGCGCCAGCGCGCCGAGGACCGGCAGAAGGCCCAAGCCGAGC
>CAIPXZ010000441.1 GCA_903869075.1 uncultured Myxococcales bacterium
CGTTCCACGATCCCAACCCGCTCACCATCATGATGAGCCACCTGTCGTCGCCGCCGCCGCCGCTCGCGGCGCAGCTGCTGCACCCGGTGTCGCCGGGGCTCGTCGCGGCGGTGGAAAAGGCGATGGCCAAGGCACCGGCCGACCGCTTTGCCGATGCGCGGCAGATGCGCGCGGCGCTGGAAGCGGTGCAGCGCGCGCTGCAGGATAAGGCCGACCAGCCTCTGCACAAAGGCGGCTGGAATTTCCGCTACCGCGAGGACCCGAGCGAAGGCGCCATCGACAAGACGCGCATCGGCGCTGGCCTGGTCGAGGACGCGGACATTTCGCCGGCGGCGGATACGGAAGCGGCGCTGCCGGCGATGCTGACGGAATCCGCGAATGGCGCGGCGCCGCGTGTGGCGCTCAAGCGCGAGGCGGCGGCGCGTGCGGCAGAGGGCACTGGCGATTACACGCGGTTTGTGCGCCGCTCGCCCGACGATCCGTCGCTGGAGGACTTGCTGGCCCACGCAGCGGCATCGACCTCTGACCTCGCGCACCCGCCTGCGCCCACGCGCGCGCGTTGGTCGCTGTTCGCCGTCACTGCCCTCGTCGCTGTCGCTATCGCGGTTTGGCTGGCCTGGCCGTCCTCCGCGCCGGCACCTGCGCCCCACGCTCGCGCGCCCCGCGCCGCGGCAGCCGTCGCACGTCCGGTGATCGCCGCGCCGCCGCCAGCACCGGTTGGCCTTGCCGCCGCAGCGACGGAAATGGCCGTGCCCCTTGCGCCCATGGCCAGTGAACAGGCAAGATCCGTGACGGCGCCTGCGCGCGATTCGCCGGCGGAACCGGCCGCTGTCGGCCCGGCTTCCGGCAAGCCCAAGGTCCGCAAACACGGCCACGCGCGCGGCGGTGTTCGGGGAGATGATGACCTTTCGCTACCTGAGTAGGCTGCCGCTGCTGGTGCTGTTGCTTTTGGCAACGCTCGCACACGCTCGACCAGCACACCAGGCAGACCCCGCGGCGCGTACGGCCAGGGAAACGGCGCACGAGGCCGCGGTCGTCGCCAAGCAGGCCAAGGTCTACTACGACAAAAAGCAGTTCGCGCTGGCTGCGGAGCTCTACCGGCGGGCCTACCAGCTCAATCCGCTGCGGCCGGAATTGCTTTACGGCGTTGGGCGTTCCGAGCAAATGGCGGGGCACATTGCCGTCGCGCGTGAGGCGCTCACCAGCCTGCGGCAGCTGCTGCCACCGATGCATCCGCTGCAGGCCAAGGCCGCGACGTCGCTTGTGGAAATGCAGGAAGTCGTCGCCGAGCCAGTGGTTGTGATCCCGCAGCCGGTGGTCGTCGTGCCGCAGCCGGTGACGCCGACAGTGGCGGTGGAAGCGCCGGCGCCGCCGACGCCGGTTGTTGCGCAGGTCGTGGCATCGCGGCAGCCGCCGATCGTCGTTCCGCCGGCTGAGAACCCGCATCTGCTGACCCAGGCGGCGATGTGGACGGGCGGCGGGCTGATCCTCGCTGGCATCACGATGGCGATCTGGGCGGAGGTCGACCGCGGCGCGCTGGCCGACGCGCTGGGCACCATCCGCGGCACGGACGCGACGACGCGCCAGGACCACATCAACACGCTGTCGACGGCGTCCGTCGTGGCGGTGGCGGCGGGCGCGGGCGCACTGGCGCTGGGGCTGTACTGGCGCATTGGTGAACAAACTGCTGGGCAACGGACACCCACCCTTACCGTGACCCCGACATCGCTGGGTCTCGCATGGCGGTTCTGATGCAAATGCTGCGCATGGCCTGTGTTTGCCTCCTGGGCGCCGTCGCGTTGACCGGTTGCTGGCGCGATCCTGCCGCCGTCGGCGCGCAGTACGAAAGCGCATGGCAAGCGGCCCATCCCGATGACGTCACGCTGGGTGACGCTGCGGACGCGGCTGATGCGGCAACCGACGCCGCGCCGGGCACGGACGCTGTCGATGCCGTCGACGCTCTGGACGTCGCGGACGTCCCTGAGGTCACGAACCCCTGCGCCAACAAGGTCTGCACGCCGAAGGGCGTCTGCTGGACGTCGGTGTGCGACAACCTCACTGGCGATTGCCTGGACAACCCGCTGCCCATCACCACGCAGTGCAGCGACGGCAACGCCTGCACCAGCGGCGACAGCTGCAACGCCGGCACCTGCGCTGGCAAGCCGGTTGTCTGCAGCGACGGCAACGTCTGCACGGACGACAGCTGCGACCCGGTCGGCGGCTGCGTCTACCTGCCCAACCTCGCGACGTGCACTGACAACAACGCCTGCACCGTCGGCGACGCCTGCGCGGCCGGCAAGTGCCAGACCGCGGCGATCGTCTGCGACGACGGCAACGTCTGCACCAACAACAACTGCGACCCGACGACCGGCTGCATTTACCCGCCCAACACCGCCACGTGCACCGACAACGACGCCTGCAGCGAAGCCGACATCTGCGCCAACACCGTCTGCGGCGGCGTCAAGGTCGATTGCGACGACGGCAACGCCTGCACAATCGACTCCTGCGACACGCTCACCGGCTGCGGTCACGCCTCGCTGACGGGGCCGTGCGACGACGGCAATCCGTGCACTTTGCCCGACGCGTGCGTCAGCGGCGTCTGCGTCGGCGGGGCCTACGCGTTTGGCCTGCACGCGGTCGAAGGCGGCACCTACGACCTCGCCCTCGGCGCTGCCAGCAGCGGCGGCACCACGTGGATCGTCGGCTCCAGCGCCGCCAGCGGCGGGGGCCAGAGCGACTTCAGCCTGTGGAACATCGCCGCCGACGGCAGTATCGGCAGCCAGCGGACAGTCGGCGACGGCGCGCTCAGCGAGGTCGGCCGCATCGCCGTGCCCGCCAGCGGCGGCGTCTGGGCCATCGGCGACGCGTCCAGCGCCAGCAGCGGCCCGGTGCCATCGTTCGCCTGGTTCGGCGACGACTTGAGCACCGGCGTCTACAAGTTCGCCAGCACCGACCAGTCGTGGCGCATCACCGGCCAGCTGGCCATCGGTGCGCAGTGGCTGATCAGCGGCAACCGCCAGCAGGCCGGCCAACCGCTGCACGGCTGGGTCGGCCTTGCCGACGTCAAGTCCGGCACCACGCCGAGCGTCATCGTGACCTCGCAGTGGCTATCGCCCAGCGCCCAGGCCAACCGCCTCGATGCGCTGGTTCCGCACGGCGGCGGCACATTCCTCGGCATCGGCTCGGCGGCGAACGCGGCGGCGGGTGACGACCTCTGGCTCGTGCGCTTCGCCGCGACCGGCGAGTACGTGGCGGACCAGGCGCTGACCATCGGCGCGGGCCAGCATCGCGTGCTCTCGGCGCTGGCGACGGCGGATGGCGGCGCACTGGTGCTGACGATGGCCGAAGACGTCTCGCCGGCGACATTGACGCTGCTGCAGCTGGACGCCAACCTCGGGCTGGCGTGGCAGCTGCCGGTGGGCGTGGACCTGTGGCAGAACGCGACGCTGCTGGCGGGCACCACGGGCGCGTACGTCGTGGGCACGCGCGCGGACGCCTTGGCGCGCAGCGCGGTTGTGCATGTGGACGCCGCGGGGCAGACGCAGTGGACGTACACGTCGCCGCTCGGGGCGCTGCCGCAGCAGCTGGCGGCGGCGGTGCTGCAGCCGGACGGTCGGCTCGTGGCGTACGGCTGGCAGGGCCTGCTGGACGCGGACGTGCTGGAGCTCGCGCTCGACCCCTGGGGCAACGCCGCGTGCACAACGACTGGCAAGTGCAGCTCGCTGGTCAACACGCCGACCGACGACGGCAAGCCCTGCACCCTCGACAAGTGCGACCCGACGCTCGGTATCGTCCACACCAACGTCGCCGACGGCAGCTGGTGCGACGACGGCCTTGTGTGCACGGTCGGCGACGCGTGCGTCAGCGGCACGTGTTATGGCGGCCCGCGGCTGTTCACCAAGAATTACAGTGGCCGCACGGTCTACCACATGGCGCCGGTCAGCGCCGGCGGCTACGTGTTGTGCGGCTCGACAAACGACGTCATCGGCAGCGCCTACATCACCTGGGTCGACGGCGCCGGCGAACAGAAGCTCGACAACGTCGCGCTCGGCACCACCGGCTTGCCCGGCCACGGCTGCGCGCAGGGCGTCGACGACGCGATCTGGCAAGCCGGCTGGAGCGGCGCCGGCAACCTGGAAGGCGCGCGCGTCCGCAAGTTCGACCTCAAAACCAAGAGCGTCATCTTCGACAAGTTCTACGCCGGCGTGCAGTTCAGCGCCATCGTCGCGCATCCCGCCGGCGGCGTCGTCGCGCTCGGCAGCAACCAGCCCCAGCCGCGGGCGACGCGCCTCCTCGCCGACGGCGCCGTGGCATGGGACTGGCTCGGCACCGGCGTGGGCAACGCTGACAACGCCAACGCCGGCGTGTTCCTGAGCGACGGCAGCCTGTTGGTCGTCGGCGAAAGACATGCCAGCGGTGGCGCGGCGTCGCCGTTCGCTGTGCGCCTCGACGCCACCGGTACTCCGGTCTGGACGCAGAATTTCACAGGCACCACCGGGCGTTTGCTCGGAGCCGGCGTCCAGCCCGACGGCACGCTTGTCGCCGTTGGCGGGCAGGGCGCCGCCAACACCGGCACGCCGTGGATCGTCCACCTCGACTTCACGACCGGCGCGGTCAAGGACGCCTACACACCGCCGTCGCCGCAGGGCACGACCTGGTACGACGTCGCCTTCTTCCCCGCCGGCGGCAAGGGTCCCGGCTCCGACTTCGCCTTCCTCGTCGGCAGCGCCGGCGGGCAAGCCGTCTACGCCCGCGTCGCCACCGATTCCTTCGCCGGCAAGCCGGAGACGCTCACCGCCGCCAATCAGGGCGCGTCACCGGCGTACCGCTCGGTCGTCCTCGACAGCTCCGGCGACGTCCTGATCGCCGGCAACACGACGCAGGGCCAGCTTGCACGCATCGACCCGTGGTACCACCTGACCTGCCCCAGCGCCGGCAAGTGCCTGGGCGTCCTGCCGATTGCCTGCGACGACGGCAACGCCTGCACGCTCGACGACTGCGACGGCACGCTCGGCTGCAAGTCCAGCGCGGGGCCGCCCAACCAGCCGTGCCCTGGCGGCGGCATGTGCCAGGGCGGTGTCTGCAAGTAGGCTTGGCGTCAGGTCATTTGCCAGGCAAATCGGCACAGATCGGCCGGCTTGTCCGGATCGTCGGCGTCGAGCACGAGCCAGCCGTGACCCGGCACGTCGCGGTCCAGCGCGAGGCCTTCGGGCTTGCCGACAAACCGCGCGCCCCCTTCGGTCAGCACCGCCCAGCGCTCCTCGCTCGCCGTGAGCACGCCCAGCGCCGCGCCAACCACCACGCCATCGGCCACCGCATCGGGTGACGCCTCCGCCGCCGCCGTCGCCAGCAGCGTCTGCGCGTCCAGCGCCACGGCGTCGGTCAGCGTCAGCCGCACGCCGTCCAGCAGCCCGGGATGCCGCGGCCGCACGTTCAGCAGCTCCGGCGGCGGCGTCTGCGGCGCGGCGATCCACGCGAGCACCTCCGCCATCCGCAGTTCGCCAGTTGTATCCAGAGGTTGCAGGTCGACGCGCGCCGCGCCATTGCCGCGCTGCAGCAGCACCAGCCGGTCGCCGCGCACCGTCGCGCCTTCGACGTTCAGCTCGGCGCCGCTGAAGTCGGTGCGCGCGTCCAGCTGGGCGTACAGCGCCGCCGCGTCCAGCCACTGCATCCGCCGCGCGCCGTGAAAGTCGTGGATCACAAGCCAGCGTCGCCGCCGCCGCGTCGAGCCCGAGCCCAGCGCCACGACGAGCCAGCCGTCGGGCTGCAGCACCGCGAACGCCGCCTCCAGATCCGGCTTGTCCGCCTTGTGCGCGTGGTCAAACACCCGCACGCCGTCGTCCGCCGGCAGCGGCACCGCGGTCACCCGCAGCGACGGCAAATCGATGCAGGCGAGCCACAGGCAGTCGTCCTGGAACACGAGCAGCTGCCGATCCACCGCCACAAGCGCCGAGCCAGCGCGCACGTGCGGTGGCCGATCGGCCAGCGGCGGGTCGGCATAAAGGAGCGGCTGCCGCCACAGGATCTGCGCGGCAAGCATCTGTTTATTCAGCAGTTTCTTCAGCCGGTTCAGGCGCTGCCGGGGCGTCGGGCGGCACGAAGCCGCGCTCGACAACCAGCCGCATGCCGCCCTCGTCGTCGTGGGCAATGGCAACGCAGACGGCGCGGCCGCGATCGTCCAGCACAAGCACGTCGCCGCGCAGCTCGCCCGGCAGAATCGGCTGTTTTCCTTGGCGAAATGCCAGCACAAGCGCGTCGTCCACCGTCAACGTCGGCAGCACGCGGCCGAGCGCCTCGGGCAGCGGTCGCAGGCACGCCAGCCGCTCGTCCTCGCCGAGTTTTTGGAAGGCGTCGAGGCTGATGGCGTCGCTCAGCGGAAAACCACCGCCAAAAGTACGCCGCAAGCTGGCCAGGTGCGCCGCCGACTGCATCGCCTCGCCGAGGTCGCGCCCTAGCGCGCGGATGTAGAAGCCCGAGCCGCAAGTCACGCGCAACCGCACGTCCGGACTCACGATTCCCAGCAGCTCGACGGCCTCCAGCCGCACCGGGCGCGGCTCGCGGATGACGATCTCGCCCTTGCGCACGCGCGCGTGGTCGCGGATGCCGCCGCGCTGCAGGGCGCTCACCGCCGGCGGAACCTGCATCAGCTCACCCAGCGGCGGCAACGCCGCGGTCACGCCCTCCGGCGTCAGCTGCGGCACCTTGGCGGTCCGCACAACGGCGCTCTCGGCGTCGTCGGAAAGCGTCGCGCTGCCAAAACGCACTGTTGTTTCATAGGTTTTCGACGCGTCCTGCCACCAGCGCACGCCTTTTGTCGCCTCGCCAAACGCCACGAGCAAGATGCCGGTCGCCATCGGGTCGAGCGTACCGGCGTGGCCGACGCGCTTTTCCCCCAACAAACCGCTGACCTTGTTGACGACGTCGCGCGACGTCCAGCCCGCGGGCTTGTCGATCACGAGCAAACCGTGGACTTGCGCGGGCTTACGCTGGGACATCGTCACCCGTCTCCTCGTCCGCTGGCGGCTGGCTGGCGGCCAGCTTGGCGCGCTCTGCCGCGAGGATCGCCTCCACCCGCTGTGCCCGCTGGGCGTCTTTGTCGAACACGAACACGACGTGCGGCTTGCTGCGCAGGTCCAGCGCCTCCACAAGCGTGCGGCCGATGAAGCTCTGCGCTTTTTCGAGCACTTCCAGCAGCGCCTTGCCCGGCTCGACGGTGCCGTCGGTGTCGCGCAGCACATACATCACGCGCAAGTGCCCGAGATCTGGCGCCAAACGCCCGGAGACGACCTTGACCGTCAGCGCCAGCGGCGAACGCACTTCGTAGGACAGAAGCCGCTCGACCTCGTCCAACATCAGCGTCTCGAGCCGATCGGCCCGCGTAAAAGTTGGCTGTCTACGCATGGAATTCGCCTAGGCGCGCGGATTGGCCGCCGGGGTCAGCTTGCGCGCGGTCTTCTTCAGCTCGAAGCACTCGAGCTGATCGCCGATGTTGAGCTTGGCAAAGCCGTTCAGGCCAATGCCGCACTCGTAGCCCAGCGCGACTTCCTTGACGTCGTCCTTGAAGCGCTTGAGCGACGCGATCTCGCCTTCCCAGATGTTTTCCTTCGCCCGCAGGACGCGCATCCGCGCGCTGCGCTGGATGACACCGTCCAACACGCTGCAGCCGGCAATCGTCCCGAGTTTCGGCACGTTGAACAGGTTGCGCACGTCGGCGTGACCGAGGATGACCTCCTCGATGATCGGCTCCAACATGCCTTCCAGCTTCGCCGTGACGAAGTCGATGGCGTCGTAAATCACCGAGAACGGCTGGATGACGACGTTCAGGTCGTCCGCCAAGCGCTTGCCCTTGACCTCCGGCTTGACGTTGAACGCGATGATGACCGCCTTCGACGCCGACGCCAGGTTGATGTCGGACTCCGTCACGCCGCCGACCGCTGCGTGCAGCACGCGGACCTTGACTTCCTCGTGCTCGATCTTCGACAGCGCCTGCTTGAGCGCTTCCGCCGAGCCGTGCACGTCCGCCTTGATGATGAGGTTGAGGTCCTTGGTGACCGTCTCGCCCACTTCGCCCAGGCTCTCCAGCGTGCGCCGCGAGGTGACGAGCGCCGACTTCTCGCGCGCCTTCTCGACGCGGTGCTCGACGATCGCCTTGGCCTTCTTTTCATCGGCCACGACGTACATTTCATCGCCAGCATTTGTCACCGCATCGAAGCCGATGACCTCGACCGGCGTCGCCGGACCAGCCTGCTCCAGCGGCCGGCCCATGTCGTCCAACATCGCGCGAACACGGCAGTATTGGCTGCCGGCCACGACGAACTGGCCGCGCCGCAGCGTACCGGACTGCACAAGCAGCGTCGCCACCGGACCGCGGCCCTTTTCAAGCCGCGACTCGACGACGAGACCGCGCGCATCGGCGTGCGGGTTGGCCTTCAACTCCATGATGTCCGACTGCAAAGCCAGCATTTCCAGCAGCTTGTCCAGACCGACGCCGGTCTTGGCCGACACTTCGCAGAAGATCGTATCGCCGCCCCATTCTTCGGCAACGACGCCCTGATCCGCCAGCTCGCGGCGCACGCGCTCGACGTCCGCACCCGGCTTGTCGATCTTGTTGACCGCCACGATGATCGGCACATTCGCCGCCTTCGCGTGGTTGATCGCCTCGATCGTCTGCGGCATCACGCCGTCATCCGCCGCGACAACCAGCACGATCACGTCCGTGGCCTTGGCGCCACGGGCACGCATCGCCGTGAACGCTTCGTGACCCGGCGTGTCGAGGAACACGACGCGGCGGTCCTTGCCGTCGGCGAACGAGCTGCCCGGCACTTCCGCGACGTACGCGCCGATGTGCTGGGTGATGCCGCCCGCTTCCTTGGCCGCCGTGCGCGTCTTGCGGATCGCGTCCAGCAAGCTGGTTTTGCCGTGGTCGACGTGACCCATGACGGTGACGACCGGGCTGCGCGTGACGTCCGTGCCCTTGGTGTCCTCGGGCTTCTGCAGGTACGCGTCGAGATCAAAGCCGACGTTCTCGACCGTGAAGCCGAATTCGCCAGCGATCAGCTCGACAGTCTCCAGATCCAGCGGATGGTTGACCGTCGCCATGATCCCGAGATCAAACAGCTTGCGGATGACCTCCGTGCCCTTGACCGACATCTGGTGTGCCAGGTTGGCGACCGTGATCGTGTCTTCAATGCGCAGATGGCGCTTTTCCTGCTTGGCCGGCGCCACAACCGCCAGCGGCTTCATGCCCTTGCGCGGCTTCTTGCCGCCGCGGATGCGCCCGCCGTCGGTCGTCGAGCCCGCGTCGCGCCGGCGATCGTAAATCACCTTGCGACCGCGGGCATTGCGCGGATCCTCGCGCTCCGCACCCGGACGCGGCGGACCACCGCGATCGGCGCCCATCTCACTGCCAGCAGCCGGCGCCGGCGCGGGCGCGGCGGAAGGCGGCGGCGCGGGGGCGTCGGTCAAAGCCGCTTTCGGCGTCGGCTTGGGAATATCCTTCAGATAATCCGGCATTGCCATGCGGACAAGGCCGCTCTTGGGACGCGTCGTCGCGCCGGCACCGAGCGCAGCGCCAATCTCGTTCAGCAGGATCGGCTTGGCCGACTCCTCTTCCACTGCAGCCGTCGCTTCCACCGCCGGCGCGGCGTGGACCACGGCGGGCGTCGCTTCGACGGCCAGCTGCGGCTCGGCGTGCGGCGTCACCGGCGCGGCAACCAACGGCTCCGCAGCCACCGGCGCGGGCTCGCTGATCTTCAGCATCATCTCGGGCGGCGGCGTCAGGTCTTCCAGCCGCGCGCGGTTCAGGCGCGGGCGGTCGTCTTTGAACGTGCCA
Source organism: uncultured Myxococcales bacterium (assembly GCA_903869075.1). Classification (GTDB taxonomy): domain Bacteria; phylum Myxococcota_A; class UBA9042; order UBA9042; family UBA9042; genus CAIYBN01. Next base: position 9,833 of record CAIPXZ010000441.1, read on the forward strand.
CCGGTCGGGGCAACGGGCGCGGGCGTGGGCGCGGCGACAGGCGCGGGCGGCGCGATGGGCGCTGGCGGAGGCGGCGCAACCGCAATCACGGGCAGCGGGGCGACTGGCGTGGGCGCCGGCGGCGGGGCCACCACAACGGGCGGCGGCGGCGGCTCAACGGTCGGCGGCGCGGCAACCGGGGCATCGCCCACAGCGCGGCGGCGCATCACCGGACGTCCGGCATCGACCTGGATCGTCGTCGTGGCGGGCTTGTCAGCGGGACGCCCCGCGGGCACGGCCGAAGCCGGGCGAATCAGCCGACGGATCTTATCCGCATCGGCTGGCGTCAAGCGCGAGAACGTCGAGAGGACGGTGCCGTTCGCCTTGGCCTTGGCCATCAGCTCCACGTCCGTCATGTTCAACTCGCGCGCGAGGTCCTTCACAGTCAGATTTGTCGTCGCAACAGCCAAGGTCCCGCTCCCGTGCGCGTTTTCCGCGCTGCGCACCGCTTGCCCGGCCGGTCGTGCCTGTTTCCAGGGCTGACCGGCAGTGCGCCGCGGTAGCATTCCAAGCACCCGCCAGAACGTCCGTTCCGGCTGCGATGCCCCGGCGCGCGAGGCCGGCAGTCCGCAGCTGTCCGCGCCGTTCAGCCTCCTCGGCCGCCTGGCGCAACTGTGGGACCGCCGGATGTTCGGCGACCGTCGTTCCGTGCCGACGACCGAGGCGCAACAATGCGCTGACGGCCCGTTCGGCACACTTTCGTTCCGGGCAGCAGTAGCTGCCCTTGCCACTCCGGTCGGGGCGACTCCCGCCGCCCGTTCCGTCTGCTTCTGGGCCGATTGCGCGGCCCGCGAGCTTGTCCGCTTGCACGCGACCGTCGGTCACGCGCAAGCCCAACAATTCCCTGACCGGCCGCCGCGACTTGCATGCCATGCAAGTGCGCGTGACGTCCGATCGCGTGTTCACGCCGAGGCGCCCGCAGCCGCGATCTCGTCGCCGCTCGCGTCTGCCGAAGCGATCTCCGCCGCGACTTCCTCAGCCGCCGCGTCCACCGCTTCCGTCGCCTCGACCGCCGCCGCCGCGATGGCCGCCGCTTGGGCAGCCTGCTCGCGGGCGTTGCGGGCGTCTTCGTCGCGCTGTTTCTTCACCTCAAAGGCGATCTGCTGGATCTGCATCGCCATCTCGTCGGAGATGCCCGGGATGCCGGCCAGGTCCTCGCCATGGGCGTTCAGCAGATTGTCCGGGCTGTGGTAACCCAGCTTGAACATGTAGGAAATCAGCGACTCGTCCAGACCCGGCACCACCGCCAGCGCCTCGCCGAGCATCTTCTTCATCTCCTCGATCTTGCCCTCGGACTGCATGTCGATCTTCCAACCGACGAGCTTCGACGCCAAGCGCACGTTCTGACCGCGGCGACCGATGGCCAACGACAGCTGGTCGTCCGGGACGATGAGCTCGATGGTCTGGTTGTCCTCGTCGATGAGCACGCGGCTCACTTCCGCCGGCTGGATCGCGTTGCAGACGAACTTGGCGATGTCCGGGCTCCACGGCACGATGTCGATCTTCTCGCCCTTGAGCTCCTGCACAACCGCCTGAACGCGCGAGCCTTTCATGCCCACGCAGGCGCCGACCGGATCGACATCCGTGTCCTTGGACGCCACGGCGATCTTGGCGCGCTCACCCGGCTCACGGGCGACCGCCATGATCTTGACGATGCCTTCATAAATTTCCGGCACTTCCAGCTCGAACAGCTTCTCGATCAGCCGCGGATCCGTGCGCGACAAGATGATCTGCGGACCGCGCGCGTCGCGCTTGATGTCCTTGACGTACGCCTGCACGCGGTCACCGGCGCGGTAGGACTCGCGGAACATCTGCTCGCGCATCGGCAGCACGGCTTCGGCGCGACCGAGGTCGACGATCACGTTGCCGCGCTCAAAGCGCCGCGTGATGCCGGTCACAAGCTCGCCCTTGCGGTCCTTGTACTCGTTGAAAACGACGTCGCGCTCGGCGTCGCGCACGCGCTGCGTGATGACCTGCTTGGCGGTCGTCGCGGCGATGCGGCCAAACTGCTGGCGCGCGGTCTTGATGTTCAAAATGTCGCCGTACTTGCGGTCTTCCTCTTCGGCGCTCAAGCGATCGCGGTCGAGGTAGAAGATCTGGAAGCCCAGCTCATCGCCGATCTGCACGTCCGGGTCGATGATCTGCGCGGTCGACCAGCCGAGCTCGCGCTCCGTGTTCTCGATCGCGCCGTCGTCGACGACGACCATGTACAGCATGAGCTCGACCTGGCCGATCTCCACGTTGTACTTCGCTTCCAGCTCGCGGCCGTGACCGAAGATCTTCTTCGCTGCCGACAGAATGCCCTGTTCAAGCGCCTCAACCAGGATGGACCGGTCGATGCTCTTTTCCTTCGACACCTGGTCGATGATTGGATTCAGGTTCGCTGCCAACATGGGGTCACTCCTTCAAAAGTACAATTCAGTCGACCGTTGCGTCGTCCTGTTCGATGGACTCGTCCTCAAGCGCCTCGCCGTCCAGATCGGCCTCATCGACCGCATCTGCTTCACCCAGCTGCGCGCTCTCCGCTTTCAGCTTTTCGCCCAACGCCAGCCACTCGGCAAACGTCGGCGCCAGATTGGCCTGGACGATGTCGCCCAGCGCCACCAGCTTCAGCGGCTTCTTCTTGCCGACGTTGACCGTCAGCTCGCCGTCCGCGCAGCGTTCCAGCACGCCCACCACGGATTCCTGCACGCCGTCCTTGCGGGCGATGAGCTTGGCCGTCATGCCCAAAAAGCGTGTGAAATCTGCGGCATTGCGCAACACACGATCCATGCCGGGGCTCGACACTTCCAGCTCATACGCGCCGTCGATCGTCAGATCGGCGTTGCCGGCGGCCTCAAAAGCGTCCAGCTGCGTGCTCAGCAGGCGCGAGACGCGGCGGCAGTCGTGCAGGCGCACGGCACCTTGGCCGGGCAGGCGATCGATGCGCACGTCCAGGCGCATCGCGCCGCGGCTACCCAGCAGCCGCAGCTGCAGCAACTCCAGACCCAGCTCGGCGATCTGCGCCGTAAAGTGCGTGGTCAAACGCGTCGCCAGCGCATCGCGCTTCGGGTTCGCCGTCGGTTTGCTGTCTGCAGTCGCCATGCCGAGCATCATCAAGAAAAGCACCGTCGTTTCGCACACTTTGCGTGCACAGGTCCTTGGATGGTCCCCGCCCCTGGCCAGCGTCCCGTCGCTTGCGCAACGGACTGCAGACCTGCACCGAGCTCGTTCTGTGGCGTGGAGCCAGAGTCCGTCGGAGCAGCCGACGCCGCTTGGTGGGCCGAGACTGAAGCTCAGTCGGGGTCCGCGGAATCGGAGGGCGCGATGCCAAAAACTGCATCACGCACGCAGAAACCCGAACAGTCGTCCGAGGTTCTGTGGAACCGGCGCTCTCGAGCCCAGAAGCTCAGGGAGCGCGCGTTTCCGGAGGCGGCACCCGGATTCGAACCGGGGATGGAGGATTTGCAGTCCTCTGCCTTACCACTTGGCCATGCCGCCGCAAGGCGCGTGACAGGATACACGATTGGCACAGCCGGTCAAGGCGCGTGCGGAGGGCGGTCGCAAGCTCGACCTCGTGCACCCGGGACTGAAGTCCCGGGCTATTGTTCGAGATGTCCGCCGGAAGGCGGA